>CACZAC010000026.1 GCA_902779125.1 uncultured Bacteroidales bacterium
TTAAGCCTGTCGCTAGCGTTCATCCTGAGCCAGGATCAAACTCTTCGTTGTTGTATTTTGTCTTTTTCTTTTGCAAGAATTAAATGAAAACGCAACACTCGACCTAAGTCACCAGTATCAATCCTTGGCCTCTGTTATCAGGGTGAATCTCGTATCTTACTACCTGTCGTACATCGTTTTAAATCGACTTGGAATCGACGGGAACAACTGTTACATTGTCCCTTGTTCTCTTGTACTACTTATTGCTGCAAACATGTCAAAGAGCTATCGTTTGACGCCACCCTTGTGGCGAAAAGCGGTGCAAAGGTACTGCCATTTTTGAAACTGGCAAATTTTTTAGCAACTTTTTTTCATCGAAGTTATTAACAATTTGTGGCAATTTTGCTATATATTTCTGATTATCAATAGATTAGATGACAAAAAATTTTTGAAAAAATTTTTCGATTTTTTCTCAAAAAATTGATTTCGGGTGTTTTTTTGCCTCAAAATCGTCTTTTCAGGCTCCCTTGACAAGGGCTCAAAAAAAGATGAAAAAACGGCGTTTCTTCATCTTTTTTTTTCAATAAAGTCAAAAAACAGGGGAAAACGGTCAATGAGACGTCCTCCCCTATCCTTTTATCTCATGATTATATCATATCATTCATACAAAATAATTCCTATCAAAGCGTTAACGTCGGCAATACCGACTTCGTTGTCTTTGTTTATATCATAAGCTTCTTCATAAACATTATGCAAGATGGCATCAATCAACGTATTGACGTCTGCAAGATTGATTTCAAAATCCCAATTAACATCACCCACGTAGAGGCTGATGCCAACAATATGTTTAAACCACCACCAATCATTAGCAGATTTATAATCTTGTTTAGCAGTAACCGGCACCCTTAACAGTGCATTTTTTTGGCATTCGGAATCGAATACACCCCATTCAATGGCAGGTGGACAGAGCGCCAAACACGTCACTGTGTCGAGGCCATCGCATTCACAGAACGCAGAAGCAAGGATCTTAGTTACCGAGCCAGGAATGGTGATACTGGTCAGACCACTGCAACCATAGAATGCAGCGGCTCCGATAGAGGTAACGGAATTAGGGATATTGACGCTAGTCAGACCACTGCAGCCTCTGAATGTATGATTTCCGATAGTAGTGACCGATTGGGGGATGTCAACTGTCGTGATTTTGGAACCGTTCACTAAATAATCTGGCAATACAACAACTTCATCACCAATTGTGACTCGTTCTATATTTGCAGTTGGCATTTCTCCATTTGAAGAGCAATTCCTAGCATTCCAAGTAAGGTTTGTAATATTGCAGCATTCGAATACCCTGTAGCGAATCTCGGTTAGAGATTTGCCAATAGTCACGCTACTCAGGTTGATGTCGTTTGCGAAAGCTTCTCCGCCAATGTAATTGACAGCGTCGGGGATGTCAATGTCAGTCAACTTTTCACAGCCTGCAAACGCATTGCCACCAATACGAGTGACAGACTCAGGAATAGTGATACTGCTCAGACCACTGCAACCATTGAATGCCCAATCTCCGATGTTAGTGACCGACTGGGGGATGTTAACTGTCGTGATTTTGGAACTATTCACAAAATAATTTGGCAATACAACGACTTCATCACCAATCGTGACTCGTTCTATATTTCTAGTTGGCATCTCTCCATTTGAAGAGCAATTCCTGGCATTCCAAGTAAGGTTTGTAATATTGCAACCATTAAATGCATAGCGACCAATACTAGTGACAGACTCAGGGATCGTGATATCAGTAAAAGAGCCACCGTATTGGAACGCAGCTTCGCCAATGGTTGTGAGGGAATTAGGAAGATTGATGTTCTTCAATCTACAGCTGGCGAACGCCTCCTTGCCGATAGATGTGAGGGAATTGGGAAGAGTGATGCTAGTCAAGTTAGCGCAATCATAGAACGCTTCATCTCCAATGGATTTAAGACTAGTAAAGAATTCCAACTCATCAAACGTGGTCATTTCAAAATTCCAACTAAAATCATTTGCGGGAATTTCAGTTACAGCAGCAGCCTCTTCCTTGCTAAGCGCAGCATCATCGTTAGTATCCCAACGGATTAAACAATTAAATTCTACATTGAAATCAGCAAATTGTATTTCATCTACAGGTGTTTGCGATTGATTGGTTGAAACATTAAAGACTGCGTACTGAGATATAGAATAGCTCAACATATCATTTCCTGAATCGTTAACAGTGAGCAGGAAATAGCCATCACCTAGACCTTCCCATCCCCAGTTGATGTGATAGTAGCCATTTCCATCACAACCATCGCAGACAAAAGCATGACTTTCGCTTTTATCATTATAGCCAGAATAGAGAACAGGGCGATTGCTTTTCAATTCCGTATAAACCATTTCCTCCCATTCAGCGTCAGAATAACTTGAGCGCCACTTACCATTCACCTTTGAACTGTATTTAAAATATTTTGTCAATTGAAGATCCAGCATACTTGCAAAAGACTCATTCAAGACATAGTCCATCTGAACTGCAGCTCCACAGTATTGCATCAGTCGAGCGACTGCCTGCTTTTGAGCTTCGGTCGATGTATCACTATACTCATCAACCATATTATCCCAGTCAAAGGCTGAACCAGCAGGGATAGCATCAACACTGAAATGGTTAGTCCGAGTGGTGTAAGCAGGAATCTCTCGTACAGTTTGATTAACCGAACGGGCGCGGTGATAATACATCACCTGGGCCAAAGCCGTTGCCACACCTCCGGTCGAGCAATGCTCCCCATCAATTATCGGACAATATGTATTATAAGGCTCATTTTGCCCCCACTTACAGGTCAACATCGGTGCTATGGAAGAATGATTGGATGATACTCGTGGAAATCGGGCTGCGGGAGCACCGTGGTCCTGCAAAAACTTAATCTGACGGGCATATTCATCCAACCACCATTGCACATTGATTGGAATGTCTTCAGCATCAAACTTACCCTCATCACTATATCCCAATATAGCGGGAGTGCTATCGTCGCCAGAGGCGATAACAAAGCCATTACCTTCATCGATGTTAAACACATAATAAGGTTGCAACTCAGCTATTCGGGATGTTCCTACCTGCACCCGATGCAATGATGAGGCAGTTAAACTTGCACCCCGCTGCTTCATGAATGACTGAATGTTGTTCTGAACCTGTTGCAGCGTAATGGGACTTGCATAGACCTGTGCAATAAGTCCCGACACGTTGACAACCAACACAAGTATCAATAAACGAAAGCTAAAATTTTTCATGACAAAATTATCTAAAGAGGTTAATTCGCTGTTTAATGTTTTTATTGAAACAAATATTTCTGCGAAAACACAAAAAAACAATCAACTCGCCCAATAACATTTAAAAAATGTGATTTATATTATATATAATGTAATACAATCGGTAAATAACTCATGAGATACCGTCAGCAAGATTGCACAGCAATCAAAAGGGATAGCTGGGCTCGGACTGAAATAACCGAAAACAAGGAGAACAACTATGGCATCATGCGGAAGATGCGCACACCGATGTTGTTCTTGGACCGCTCGAGATACTTAAATAGCGGTTTCGACTCCAGCATGACTTTTCCTCCCGACATGGAAGCATCAAGCAGATAGGGGTCACCCTTTTCATCAACGATAACGATGCCATTATGGGAAACGTCCAGCCCATCAATCTTAGTGACCAGTGAAATGAAATCACCTGAATGCAGAGCGGCTTTCACATCCTTGTTGTTGAGCCACGAGCGCTTGAGATAAGGGAAACGGTGCTGACGCAATTCATAACGCCTGATTTTTTCCACCATGGCAGAGTCGTTCTTGAGTTGCCTGTACTGTCCGGGATTCTTTGTCATATAGTCAATGTTCTTGACCAAGTAGTCGGCATGGGGCAGGTCGGGCGTGACCTCGACGAGGTTACCACGCATGTGATTGTCAATGATCCACTCACTGATGTAATGAATGCGGCTAGAGTAGTCACCCATCGTACCACCACGGTAGCGGACATTCTCGATGTTGGCGGCATAGTCACGCCATGAGTAACGCTGATTGAGCGTGGCGCGCGTCAAGGCATACAGAGTTTCGATAAAGGTGAGGCAGTCCAACTCGTGAATGTTGATGGTGAGGATTTCCTCGTCGGCCTCGAGCGTGTGGGCGACATAAGGCGTACCCAAGAGCTGACGCGCATAGAACTCGATTAGGCCGTTGGCGTCATGGATACCACTCTTGTAGCCCTTCATCAACAGTTCATTGATTAAGGTAGTGTCACCATCACAATGGAAACGCATCTTTACCGTAGTGGCGGCCTGGGCCTCCTGCTGTGAGTCCTGCCGAGGAGCACACGCAACCAAGAGGAGGACCATTAAGAAAATCATTTTTTTCATCGTTGACTAGCTTTTTTTGTTTCAAAGCACAAAGTTACAAAAAAACTCAATCCGCGGACTACCGAGGGCCCATTTTTGCCCTCCTCTTTATCATTATATATAATATAGCCATTCGGAACACACTCAAATCTACAACCGGCACTCCTATATAACGGTCCGCAACAAGAACCATGCCATAACAGCCAGCAACGCTAAGGCAGGCGGCCTGATGGGGCCGCCTGCCTTGATGCAAAAACCGTTAAGCGCGTGATTTATTCTATTGAAAACAGCATGTCGACCAATGCTGCCACATCGCTGATGGAGATACCATTGCCGTTAATATCGGCATTTATCTCATTGATGGGAAGCGTGCCATCGGACACCAGGTAGTCAATGAGCGCGGCGACATCGGCGATATTCACCTTTGAGTCATTGTTCACATCACCAAGCAGGACGGGAGTCATCGTCTCGGTCGCGTTGATGATGTAAACTTCCCACTTGGTGCTCACAGGCGAATGCCCACTGTCATCAGGACTGAAGCCAGCCAAAACAGATTGACCGCCGTCAATCGCCCTGACAATGCCCTTCATCTCATAGCCATAATTCTCACGGATGGTACTTGCCGAATCGAATGATGCCATATCCTCCCAATAGCCCTGCTTGACAATCGCCTTAAAGGCACCGGGCAGGTTCTCGCTGTTGACGTCGCCATCACTACGGGGAACCACCATCACAAATGTCGTGTCGTTAAGCTGCTCGCGGCAGATTGCCCACTTGATGTTGACAAGTTCCTGGGGTTTGGGCTCAACCATGAAATAATCGGTCTGCTCGACAAAATTAGCGGGAAGGAAGGTATTGGGCGTGTAAGAAGCCTCCATTGCCGGGACGGGATTGGCACTCAGTTCAATAGTAGGATTGTCACGGTCAGTAAGTTTACCGAACACGGTCTGTCCCAGCAGCAATCGACCTTGAAGGGTTTGCGCCTCATCGTCGGCTGCTAGTGGTTCTTTCAGGATGAGTTGCGCCCAATTGCTCTGATCATATTCCAAATCACCGACAACCTCGGGCACGGGCAAGAAGTGGGTATTGTAACTGGGATTGACTGCATCGCCATTCTCGTCCTTAACCCAGAGCGACTGGTTTTGGCCGTTGAGCCATACGCCAGTCAGGTCATTGGCGACAACATACTCCTTGCCCACTTCGCCCTTGCTGACGATATCGGCAAGTGTCATCACATTACTCTTGACAACGCCCACCAGACCGTTGGCGTTGTAGTATCCGCCATTGACAAATTCAAAGTTGGCTGTCTGGGTATTCTGGTTGCCCTTGTCGCTGAAAATCACATTGGCGGGCATTTCGGTGTTGTCACCATTGTAAATCCATCGATAAACGAGGTTTCCATTAGGAGCGGTCCCGACAGGCGTACCGAGCGCTTCGCCTGGCCAACTGCTACCTGTATAGATTGTCCACTGGTTATATACCCAAGTGTAGGGATTGGCAAAGTGGCCACTGTTCTCGAAATAGCAATAGGTCACATCGTCGCCCAGGCTGGTAGCGCATGACGGCAGCGTGATATCCACAGGCATGACAACTGTCGTGTAGCCCGAATAGCCGTCATAGGTGAAATAATGATTACCAGGAGTCAGGCCTTCGATATTTGCCGTCTGGGCCCCATTACCGTTGTTGAAGATGATATTGAGTGACGGAGCCTCCTGAGAATAGTGATAATACCCCTCGTCGTTCTTTTCAGTCAGCCTAGTGCCAGGCCAAGCCACGGGAGCTACATTCTCGCCATTGATTACCTCCCAGGCATAAACGTAAGGCTCATTATCGGCAGCGACATAGATGTCGACGGTGTTGTTCTCGGTAACGCTATATGTCCTAGCCACCTGATTGATGACACTGCCATTCCTGAGCACACCAGCACGCAGCATGTGGTCGCCTCCTGTCGAGAACGTCACTGAGCCTTGATATGTAACTTGATTGCCATTGGTGAACGAGGGCTCGGAGCCGTCGGTGGTGTAGACAATCACGGCTTCGCTGTTGCTTGCCGTGAGATGGGCGGTAATTGCCCCAGTATATTTGCCACTTGCCAAATCGACCGAAACAGTCGGGTTATAGAGTGCCGGCATGTAAATCGAAGTCAAATCAGACGCCACACCATCGGCAAAACTGAAGAACGAATCACTGGTGATGCCGTTGATGTCAGCAGTCTGGGTAGCACCGCTGCCATAACTCAAAATCATGTTGATTCTGTCAGCTTCTACCGTGGCATGCAGCCATCTCACACCACCCACAATCACGCTGTTGGCTTCATCGAGCTGCCAACCGGGGAATGGAGAAGTGATAGCGTTACCCTCATCATCAAAGGCGAACAGATAGGGCCTGTTGCCGCCATCATACTTCACATAAATCCTGATTTTGCCGTCATCGGCACCGCCGTCCACTACATAGTCACGCGTCACGATGCTGTTGGCACGCACCTCGCCGTTAGCGAGCACGCCCACCTTGAGCGTCGTTGTCTGGTCAAATGAGAAATCCATGCCTGCTGCATCGGTTATCTGTTGTCTGTAGGCATTGGGCTCCTTGCCATCGGTCGTATAGACCAGTACGGTGCCCTCGGCCGAAGGCTTCACGTTCACCTCAATCGGTGCACTATAGTTGCCACTGTTCCTGTTGATGACCGGATAGCCATAGACCAGGTCCTGCTTGACATTGCTGTCCACCTGGTCGGCCAGCGACGAAGTGATACTCAGGCGGCAAGTACCCTGGGTGTTGCACCACACCTGTGAGAATCCCTCAGGAACGCCAGAGCCAACGGCCTCATCACCCAACTGCAGGTAGAGCTCACCCTTCTCGCCTGTCACGCGCCACGAGATGCCGTAAGCGCCCGTTTCCACGGGGTCCCATACGGTGCTCGCGTTGGTGATACCAGCCGTGCGGCGTGCTTTGACAAACCGGACGATGAGGTCATGCCACACGGGGTGCATGAAGTGAGGATAGAACAGGCACGGGGTGCCCGGCATCGCCAGAATGAAGCAGTTAGCCTCGACAATCTGGTTGTTGACGCGATGCATATAGTTGCTGTTGCTGGCATCGGTGGGCAGGTCCTTGAACGTATCGTGGTTGTCGATGAAAGTCACCGCATAACGCTTGAAACGGTAATCCCAGATGAGGCCGTCATTCTTGAGCAAGCGGAAACTATGTCCACTCAAGTCATTAAACGCCTGCCTAATCTGCTCCTGAAGGGGGAAGTCGAAGGCACCACTTTGGAATCCGCCCTCGTCATACACGCCCTTAATCCATGACTTGATATCGTCTGATGTGCCCCAGAACTCGCCGACCGAGAAAGTTGGCCTAACCGTAGTATTATAATAGGCGAAATGCTTGGGTTCGAAGCCACGCGCATAGTCATAACGGAATCCGACGTAGCCCAGTTCATCCTTGAGGTAGTTCAGATAGGTGACAATCTTCTGCTGTGTGGCGGGGTTGTGATGGTCGATGTCTCGGGCCCACGGTCCCTTGCCCGCGTCACCGCCACAGTCGGTGTTACCGCTGCCCATGCCGCACTCGTCGTCCCAGCAGATGTCCCTGCACTTGCCGTTCTCGTCCCAGTCCCACTGGATGCTGTAGGTCTTGCCCGTCGTGGGGCCGATGACATCAATTTCATCGACGAAGTCGTAGGCATAGCGCACGCCCTCGTTCCATGTGCTTAGTCCGCCCTTGTGGTTGGCTACCACATCCTCCATGGCGCCAGTTCCGGCAGCTTTGTAGGCGCTGATGAGGTTGATGAGTTCGGCCTCGGTGCCGAAGTAGCTCTTGGGCGTCCACGTCGTTCCGTTGACGTCATAGGTCTCGCCCCGGTTATGGTCAAGATAGAACACGGGCACAAAGCCCATGCAGTCAGGGTTGTTGATAATGTCCCCGTAACGGGTACACACCCATGAGCCGTTGTGTCCGGCACGCCATGCCTCGCCCTCGGTAGTGAACACGCTCTGATCGGAGCATACCGTCGCACCGCTCTGCGGAAGCCACAGCAGGTCGATATAGGGCGCAATATTGTCCTTCTGGTTCAACAACTCTGCCCAAGTGGTGATGGGGACATACCACTGGTCGTCCTCGCCCCAACCGGCACCATACATAGTAGCCATCGTCATGCCTGGATGTCCATCGGCAGGACGGAAACTGTCCCAAAAGAAGCCCTGGAGTGCCACTCCTCCATAGTCAGCGGGCCATCCTTGCGACATTAAGCTAAACGGCGCCCAAAACGCCACAAACAGAAACAGTAATAGCTTTTTCATAAATCCGATTTCTTTAGATGGTTAAACTATCAATTAACTGTGGCAAAAATAAGAAAAAACCGATAATTAATCAATCGCAATGTGTTTTTTTTGAAATTTCTTAGTAGATTTGGCATATTAAACGAATCAACCGGCCGTTTGTCTAAGAAAGCAGATGAATCTGGAGTGTCTCCACAAAACTTTTTAATGATTTTTGTGCTCGGCATTCACTAATTTTGTAATTTAGCAGGTTGTAAGATGAAACGACTATTAATCACATTGATTGCTGTTGTGCTGGTTGCCGGCAGCCTGTGGGCCAAAGATGACGAAGTCATTGTGACCCGCCAATTCACCATGGGACAACGCAGTTCCCTGCCCGAGAAGACTATCATGGTGGAAATGAAGCGCCTAGCGTTCGACAAGAAAGCCGATGCCGACCTGGTCAGCGCAATCACCCAGGTGATGGACACCATCGCCCAGGAAGACTATATGAACCGCACCTTCGTGCTGCTGCTGGACCCCAAGCCTAACGGCGAAGTAGCCATTGCCGCCCACAGTGACGATATCGTGACACGAGGAAGCAGAGACGTAAGCATCTACTACGGTACGCTGCAGCAAGGTCGTTGCCACTTTGTGGTACTCACGGGTAAGGAAAACCTGGAACTGCTGGAAAAGACCTTCAAGCGCCAGGGCAAAGTGAAGTTTGTGCAGGAGTTTGAGATGGTGGAGTACAAAACACCCATCTACCCCACCAACGTCATCGGGCGGTGGTCCCCCGGCAAGGGATTGCAACTGCCCACCGTCGTCATCAACGACGACCCTGAGCATAGCCCCGACATTGATGACCATCCAGCAAAAGTGTAAAAAACAACCTAAACACCGCATAACAATGAATCAAGACCTTAAAACCGACAAGAATTATGTGATTGCCATCGGACGCCAGTTTGGCTGTGGTGGTCGTGAGGTGGGCCAGCGTGTAGCCCAACTTCTGGACATCGACTACTATGACAAGCAGTTGTTGCTCGAGGCATCTAAGGCCAGCGGCATCATGCCCGAATTGTTTGAAGCTGCCGATGAGCGCACGCCCAAGTTTTTCCCAAGCCTATGGCCGCTGAACCTTGCCATGGCGGGGTCCACCTTTACCGGTGACATCCCCATGAGTGATGACTCCATCTACAAGGCACAATGCCAGGTGATGAAAGACCTGGTGGACCGCAAGCCGTGCGTCATCGTGGGCCGCACCGCCGACTATGTGCTGCGCGACTATTGCCCCGTCATCAGCGTGTTCCTGCACGCACCCATCGAGGACCGCGTGAAGCGCATCATCGAGCGCGGCGACTGTGACACGCATGATGCTGCCGAGAAGCGCGCCGACAAGATAGGCAAACTGCGCGCCGAGTACTACAACTTCTACACCGACAAGTTGTGGGGCCACGCCGACAGCTATGACCTGTGCCTCGACTCGAGCCTGCTGGGCATCGAGGGCACCGCACAGTTCATCGTCGACTTCGTCAAGCGCCGCCTAGAGTAATACGAAAACTCACTTTTTATAATGTGAAAACAATAAATACAATAAGTACAAATTTCTGAGAACCTGCCGCATGTTCAATATACCATAAACAGGGAACACAAGAAGTACGAACAAAATATGAAAAAGACATTCTTATTTTTATTAGTCGCTGTTGTGGCTTTATTCTCGGCCCATGCACAGACAAGTGCAGACATGAGCGATGCTGCCAGAACTCGCTTGGAAAAGGCCATCACACTGATGGACACGGGCATGGCCGAAACGGCTATCGAGATTCTTAACAACCTCGACAAGGAGTACCCCAACAATTACAATGTGCTCTATGAGATGTGCTATGCCTATTGGGTATTAGGGGAAAAGATGAAGGCTCTGGAAATCCTGAAACGGCTGGAAGATCACCCTGCAGCCACCTTCATGGTGTATCACCTAGAGGGTAACTGCCTTGACGAGATGGGCAAACCCAAAGAAGCTATCAAAGCCTATAATCGTGGTCTTGAGCGTTTCCCTGATGCCGCTCTTCTTTATGTCGAACAAGGGAGGATTGCCCAAAAGAAAAAGGACTATAATCAGGCTGTCGAGTTGTTCGAGAAGGCTATAGAAGTAGACCCGGGACATCCATCGGCCTATTGTTGCCTGGCTATGCTTTATGCCGACTCAGCCGAGCCTTTTTGGGGCATCATGTATGGCGAGGCAGCACGTCTGCTTTGCTTGAACTATGATACTGGTACCTATGGGAAATGGAGCGCGCAAATAAGCGATCTGATCTATCACATGTATAAAGAGCATATCAACATTACCAACGAGGGTGACTCAACTGTGATCCACACCACGTTTACCAAGATGGATGAGATCAGCATCTCAAAAGACACGTCGCAGGTGTTTTTCCCGTTACCTATGGCATTTGACAAGGAAATGTTGAAGGCATCGAAACCCGAGAAGGAAATAACGCTGCAATCCCTCATCGATGTGCGCGGACGGTTCATTGACTCGTTTTATGAGCAGTTCAACGACTACTATGACGTGTCTATCCTGGATTTCCAACGACAGGTGCGTGAGAGCGGCCATTGGCAGGCCTATAATATGTATCTTTTGGCTCATGGCGATATGGATGCCTACCAGCAGTGGGAGTCCACCAGTTCCACAGCAAAGGAACAGATAGACGCTTTTGCCCGATGGTATAACGATCACCTGTTCACCCCATCGAACGAACATCCCACACTGAGACCCAAGGTGTACCGCCTCATCAATCTTGCCATCCCCGCACGTGAAAACGTCATGAATGCCAAAGACTGCCGCAAGCATAGCGCCGACGCCCTGCGCCTGTCTCGCTGGTGGCTCGACCAACCGCTTGACACGAATAGTTACATACAACACCAAGTGCAAAATTTCCTTATCATATGGTGTGAGAACTCCGACGAAATAACTATAGAAATACGCGACTGCAGCGTTATCGAAAGCCGAGAAGGGATGATGGCCATGGTGTTTGCCATGATTGAATATGGCTTGGAGCACAAGGTGGAGAAACTGGGAGAAGAGGGATTTGCCTATGCCTTCAAGAGGACCCTTACCTATCTCGACAAGAACCGTGCAGTGGTTGACGTTCCTGAGCGTGCCGAGGAGTGCCTGAAGATGACTCCCGAACAACTCGACCAGCGCATCCACGAGGAATACAACATCCCCGAAGTGAGCCGCGAGATGGTCAAACCGTGACAATGCACCATCCGCAATCATGACACTCTATATGGACGATATGTCCGTCACTGTTAATGAACGGGAACTCCATTAAGAGAAAATTACATCAAAAGAGCCGTCCCCTTTTTACCCTTTTTGCGTTTTCACATCTTTTAGGATGGAAAGGTTGTGGGAATGCGGGATTATGTGTAAATTTGGCGTTCTTTTTTGTGAAACCCGCATTATCAATTAGAAGATGACTGATAAGATCACCAATAAAATCACTAAGATTGTGTTGACCGGCGGCCCTTGCGCCGGCAAGACGACGGCAATGGCACAGATTATCGAGCACTTCAGCAGCCTTGGTTTCCAGGTGTTTGCCATTCCCGAGGTGCCCACGATGTTCAGCAGCGCCGGTATCAACTACCTGACTCATAACAAGGCCCTATTCTTCGAGGCCGAGAAATCGACATTGAACATCCAGTTGGCGCTTGAGGACCACTTCGCCAAGATGGCTGCCCAGTGCAGCAAGCCCGTTCTCATCGTGTGCGACCGCGGCACGATGGACATCAGCGCATACGTGTCGCCCGAAATCTGGGAGGCACTGACCGAGGAGATGGGCACCAACACCGTGAAGCTGCGCGATGCCCGCTACGAGGCCATCCTGCACATGGTGACCGCTGCCGCTGGCGCCGAGCAGTTCTACACCAACGAGAACAACAAGTTCCGCAGCGAGGACGTTGAGATGGCACGTGAACTCGACCGCAAGGTGTTGAGCGCCTGGACGGGACACCCCCACCTGCGCGTCATCGGCAACCACATGGACTTTGACGACAAGCTGCGCCAGGTGCTCAACGAGATTTCGACCGTGCTGGGCGTTCCCAGTCCCATCGAGAAGGAGCACAAATACATCGTCGAGGTCACGGGCGATATTCCCGACTATACCGAGAGCGAAATCACCCAGACCTATCTGCTGAGCGAGCCCGGCACCGAGATGCGCGTGCGCAAACGCGGTTGGCAGGGCAGTTACGTCTATTTCCAGACCATCAAGAAGACCGTGAGCAGCGACAAGCAGATTGAGACCGAACGTCGCATCACCGCCCAGCAATATGTGGACCTGCTGCAGCTTGCCGACCCCAACCGCAAGCCCATCAGCAAGATGCGCAAGTGCTTCGTGTGGAAGAACCGCTACTTCGAGCTGGACACCTACATCGAGCCCAAGCTGGGCATGCAGATTCTGGAACTCGAGGGCGTCAAAGAAGGTGACAAAGTGGAATTCCCGCCGTTCATCAAGGTCATCGAGGACATCACCGGCAACGAGAAGTACTATAACTACCAACTGTCGCTGAGGTAACCTATCTGATGACAGCGGCAGAGCCACGGCATACAAAACCAACAAAAAATCCCCTGGGCGTTGCTCAGGGGATTTTTTGTTAACTGGTCTGATGATTTGTTAGTTGGCCTTGTATTTGTAGATGTCGACAAGTTTCATGTGAAAGACGAGGTTGCTGTAAGGCAACAACTCGTCGGACATCTTAGTAGAGCCGTAACCCTGGGGATAGGGCACGATGACCGTGCAACTGTCTCCCACATGCATGCGTGTGAGGGCAATCATCCATCCTTCGACATTACCGTTAACAACCGTGCGGTAGATGCTGTCTGCCGGGTATGTATTGTCATAAGACGAGTCCACCAGCGTGTCGTTATACAGGTTGAGCTGATATTTCACATCAACCGTCGACGTAATTAGCGGCTTGAGGTTGTTGCGGGTCTTCATCGTGTCGTTGTGCCAGCGCATGAGCACCTGGGCCGAAGGATCCCAAGCAGCCTTCACTACCGTGTATTGTCCCGATGCCGCCTGCTTCTGATACCACTCTTCGTTTTTCTCGCGCCAGCTCTTATACTGGTCCTCGACGGTTTTGCCCAGACAGGAGTCAAGCATCGTGATGGCGACAACAGCCATGATGACGGTATACAAAAACTTCTTCATAATCTTCTATAAAGCTGTTAGCCTTTAGCATTTAGCTATTAGCCCAGATGAATAATTACATGAGCTTGCGCAGGACGTTGTTCAGGCTGCACTCGCGGGCGAGGATGGCGGGCAGGTCGGCGATGGCGACGCGCTCCTGCTGCATAGTGTCACGGTCACGCAGGGTGACGGTGTTGTCCTCCAGAGTCTGGCCGTCGACGGTGATGCAATAGGGGGTTCCGATGGCATCCTGGCGGCGGTAGCGCTTGCCCACGGTGTCCTTGTCCTCGTAGTGGCAGGCGAAGTCGAACTTGAGCATATTCATAATCTCGTGAGCCTTCTCGGGCATGCCGTCCTTGCGGACGAGCGGCAGGATGGCGCACTTGATGGGGGCCAGGGCCTTGGGCAGATGGAGCACCACGCGGGTGTCACCGCCCTCAAGTTGCTGCTCCTCGTAGCTGGAGCACATCACCGAGAGGAACATGCGGTCCACACCAATCGAGGTCTCGATGACGTAAGGGGTGTAGCTCTCGTTCAGCTCAGCGTCGAAGTACTGAATCTTCTTGCCCGAGAACTTGGCGTGCTGGCTCAGGTCAAAGTCGGTGCGGCTGTGGATACCCTCCACCTCCTTGAAGCCGAACGGCATCTTGAACTCGATGTCGGTGGCGGCGTTGGCATAATGAGCCAGTTTCTCGTGGTCATGGAAGCGGTACTTCTCGTCACCCAGCCCAAGGGCCTTGTGCCAGCGCAGACGCGTTTCACGCCAGAAGTCGAACCACTTCAACTCCTCACCGGGACGTACAAAGAATTGCATCTCCATCTGCTCAAACTCGCGCATACGGAAGATGAACTGACGAGCAACAATCTCGTTGCGGAAGGCCTTTCCAATCTGTGCGATGCCGAAGGGGATGCGCATGCGGCCGGTCTTCTGGACATTCAGGAAGTTCACAAAGATGCCCTGTGCGGTCTCGGGACGCAGATACACGTCCATCGTCGAGTCGGCGCTGCTGCCCATCTGGGTCTTGAACATGAGGTTGAACTGACGCACGTCGGTCCAGTTCTTGGTACCGCTCACGGGGTCAACAATTTCATAATCAACGATAATCTGCTTCAACTCGGCGAGGTCGTTATCGTTCATCGCCTTCTCGTAGCGGGCGTGCAACTCGTCACGCTTCTTTTGGTTCTCAAGGACACGGGGATTGGTGGCGCGGAACATCGCCTCGTCGAACTTGTCGCCGAAGCGCTTGGCGGCCTTCTCACACTCCTTGTTCATCTTCTCCTCAATCTTGGCAATCTCATCCTCGATGAGCACATCGGCGCGGTAGCGCTTCTTGCTGTCGCGGTTGTCAATCAAGGGGTCGTTGAACGCGTCAACGTGGCCCGAAGCCTTCCAGATGGTGGGGTGCATGAAGATGGCGCTGTCGATGCCCACGATGTTCTCGTGCAGCAGGGTCATTGCCTCCCACCAGTAACGCTTGATATTGTTTTTCAGCTCTACGCCGTTCTGTGCATAGTCATACACCGCGCCCAAGCCGTCATAGATTTCACTCGAAGGGAACACAAAGCCATATTCCTTGGCGTGCGACACGATTTTCTTGAAAACGTCTTCCTGTTTTGCCATTTTTTTATTGTATTGTTTTGTTATTGTTTTTATTACAAGCTGCAAAGGTACAATTTTTCTAGCAAAGCGACAATGCTTTGCTAGATATTAGGGATATTTAACGGAGAAAACGGAAAGGACGGATAGCACGGAGGGGACGGATAGCACGGGCAGGACGGTGTAACGGGCGGGAGAGTCCCGTTATATCCGTTATATCCGTTAAGTCCGTTATTTCCGTTATTAGAACTGCGAGTAGAGGAAGGGCTGGACGGTGGCGCTGGCGAACTGGAGGACGAGCTGGATGAGGACGATGAAGGAAACGAGCTTGACCCACCAGGGGGCAGCGATAAAGCGGTTGCGCAGGTCATCCCAGGTGTGACGGGGCACGAAGTGCAGCCCAAAGATGATGGCCAGCATGATGCACCAGGTGCTGCGGCGCGCCAGGAAAACGGGCAGATAAGCCCACTCAAAGTCGGTGAGAATGCCCCTGATGACCTGATCGGCAGCATGGAACGAATTGGCTCGGAAGAATATCCACAGGAAGGATACAAAACTGAAGGTCAACAGCCACGAAACAAAGCGCGTGAAACGCGTGCTGGCGATGGTGTCGAGCCAGGGCTTGCACAACTTGTGAACGCACAGGGCAATGCCGTGACCTGCGCCCCAAACGACGAAGGTCCATGCCGCTCCGTGCCACAAGCCGCCCAGTAGCATCGTAATCATGAGGTTGATGTGCTGACGCACCTTGCCCTTGCGGTTGCCTCCCAAGGGGATATAGACGTAGTCACGCAGCCATGTGGAAAGCGTAATGTGCCAGCGGTGCCAGAACTCAGTGACGTTCAATGCACGGTAGGGATAGTTGAAGTTGATGCCCAAATCAAAGCCCATGATGCTGCCCAAACCTATCGCCATGTCGCTATAACCTGAGAAATCACAATAAATCTGCATCGTGAAGCCCAAGACCGCCATCAACAATTCAAAACCCGTGTAACCACCGGGATTGCCAAAGGCGATATTGTTGTACTGGGCGATGTAGTCGGCAAAGAGCGCTTTCTTCATGATACCCAGCATGACGAGGAAAAGTCCGCCATAAATCATCTCGCGGGTAGCAGGCTTATTCTGCTGCAACTGCGGCATGAAGTCGCGCGCCCGCACGATGGGACCCGCTACCAGGCAGGGGAAGAACGAAAGGAAGAAAAGGTACTCAATATAATCATCGACCGGCTGAATCTTTCCCTTATACACATCCACTACATAGCTGATGGTGCGGAACGTGTAGAACGAGATGCCCACAGGCAGAATCAGGTCAAGAGGCTGGAAATTGCCTCCGATAATCGCCTCAAGGTTAGCCATGACGAAGTTGCTGTACTTGAAGAACAGCAGAATGCTGAGCGAGAGCACCAACGATACGGTGAGCGCCACACGCCGCTCGGTGCGGTTCTTGCTCGACTCAATGAACTGTGCCAGCCACCAGTCGATATAGGAGGTCACCACCAGCAGCAGGAAAAACCATCCACTGGACTTGTAGAAGAAGAAAAGACTGAATGCAACGACAAACAGCATCATCTTGACGCGACGCTGCTTGATGAGGGCATATATCGGCAGGAACACCATGAACAGCAGCCAGAACAGGCCGCTGGTGAACAGCATGGGCTCGTCACGGCTGAAGGTGAGCAGTGACAGCAGATGGGTGATATCTATGGAACAAAGCGGCATAACTGTTATACTGGTGGCTGATAAATGACAATGTGCGATGCGCGGGTGGTCGTCTCGCTAGGATAGTTCAGACGGATGGGATGGGCAGCATTGGTACCCATCCACTTAATGACACGGTCCATCCATTGATGGGCCGACGCACGTGTGGGATGTGCGCCATCGCGGCTGCGCTCGAAATGATCCTTGGCGCTCAGGTAGAAACAGCCCTTGCCCAGATTCTCGGCCAACAGGTCGTTGATGCCGGTATCCTGGTCCCAGTTGGGCGGGCCAATCCACAGATAAGGCAAGTTCCCTATCTCGGCAAGCAACTTCTTGACGTAGGCTTTGCGGGCGTTTTTGATGTCGGGGACATACAATTCGTTGGCACCCAGGCACACCATGACATAGTTGGGGTGATACTTGTTGATAAGTTCGGTGAGACGTCCCGACTGCGCCCAGCACAGCGTTGAACTGCTGTACCAGATGACCTCGATGAGTTTGTGTCCACTCTTGTCACAATAGGCGGCAAGTCGTGGTGCCAAGCCCTCCAGCATCGAGTCGCCGAAGAAGAGGATGGTCTTAGCCGTGGTGTCCACCGGGGCGCGCCACGCCTTGGGGTCTTGCTCTCCATCAGTTGAGGATTCTTCGGTCTTGGTGCTGTCAACTGCAGTGGTATCGTTGATTGCAAGGAGTGTTTTCATGCTTCGGGCAAAGGAACCCGTCTTGATGTCCACACCAGCGACACTGAAGCCGTCCGGCCAAAAAGACAAGACGGCAAAAAACGCAAAAGCAGCCAGCAAAAGGGCCAACAAGCCCCAGTAAGGTTTATTCATTGATAGTTAATGTAATCGTGTGCTAAATTCCAGGGGAACGGTTCCCTCGCACGGTTATCGAATAGAAAACCGTCCCCCAGGATGAAAGTGTTACTTAAGAAGCTCGATACCCAGACCGGGACGGTCGTGAAGGGTAATCTTGCCGTTCTCGACGGTCATGCCGGTGAAACGGTCGTTGGCAATCAGCAGGTTACCGTCCAGGTCGGCATAGTCCACGACGGGTGACAAGTTGGCGGCAGCAGTCACAGCACAAGAAGTCTCGGTCATGCAGCCAATCATCACCTTCATGTCGAGGGCACGAGCCAGGGTCACCATCTTGTGGGCCTCGTACAGGCCGGTGCTCTTCATCAGCTTGATGTTGATGCCGTCATACACGCCCTTGAACTTGACAATGTCGGGCAGGCGCTGGAAAGCCTCGTCGGCGATGATGGGCAGCGGCGAGCGTTCGCGCAGCCATGCCGTTTCGTCAAGCCACGTCTTGTCGAAAGGCTGCTCGACAAAGATACAGTTGCGCTCCTTGAGCCAGTGGCACATCTCCAGGGCATATTCCTTGTCGTTCCACCCCTGGTTGCAGTCCACGCAGATGGGCACGTCGGGCATCATTTCGTTGATGATGTTGATGGTAGCCTGGTCCTGATCCAAACCCATCTTTGCCTTGATGAGCTTGTAGGGGCGAGCTTCCTCGACTTTCTGGCGAACCACCTCGGGGGTGTCGATGCCGATGGTGAAGCTGGTCACGGGTGTCTTCTCGGGGTTGTAGCCCCAAATCTTGTACCAGGGCTGTCCCATAATCTTGCCCAGCAGGTCATGCAGGGCGATGTCGATACTTGCCTTGGCGGCGCGGTTGTTCTCTTCGACACTGTCCACATAGGTCAAGATATCCTCGATGCAGAAGGGGTCCTTGAACTGCTCCAAGTCGAGCTTGTTGAGGAACTTGGTCACGCTCTCAACGCTCTCTCCCAGATAGGGCGGCATCGAAGCCTCGCCGTAGCCCTTGATGCCCTCATACTCGAGCGTCACCTGCACATCGGGGGTGGTGGTGCGGCTATAGCGTGCCAAATTGAAAGCGTGGCGCAATTTCAACTCGTAAGGGAAGAACGACAATTTCAGCTTGCCGGTCTTTGCTATCTGATTTACACGGGGCACACGGCGGCGACCCTTCTTGGCTACTCGTTCAACGGCGTCAATCGACACGGGCGATGCGGCGGCAAGTGCCGTCAGACCCATTCCTGCAATAAATTTTCTACGATCCATATTATATTGAATTTTAAGTTACTAGCTGATTGGATTAACCGGAGAGGCTGGACGAACTGGATGAACTGGACGAGCTGGATGGATTCTCACTCCTCATTCCTAATTCCTAACTCCTAACTCCTAATTCCTAATTCCTAACTTTAAAAGTACCAGGGGTGGTTCTTGAGGGCGGTGATGCCCTTGGTTCCCACCATGCCCTTGATGCGGCTGGCGCTCAACGGGGAATAGAGATAGGGATAGTCACTTGCCGTGGGAATCAGGCTGTTGATTTTGACCTGTCCCGAGCAGTGGATGTACTTGCCGTCGCGCAGGTAGATGCCCACATGCGTCACGCGGCCCGTCTTCTCGTTGCCGAAGAACAGCAGGTCACCGGTCTCGTACTGGCGCCAATCGGTGCCCTTCTTCATAATCTTGCCCGTGAGAGCCTGCTGTGAAGCATCGCGCTGCAAGATGATGCCGTTGCTCAGGTAGCTCACCTTGGTCAGTCCCGAGCAGTCGGTCACCTTGGTCGTAGTGCCGCCCCACAGGTAGCCGGAGCCCAACATGCGGCGTGCCGTCTTCTCGATTTGGGCAGCGTTGAAGCCCTGGCGGCTCCACTGCGCGAGTTCGTCAACATCGGCGGCATCGACCCAGCCTACCCTACCGTCGGGCGTGGCGAGTTTTATCCATTTTCCCTGTGTTGCCTTGAATTCCAAGATGTTACCCATCACCAGGTCGCTAACGGTCTCATCACCGCCAGGCATGGACACCAGACGCGAGTCATAACAGGTAACGATGTAGCGCTTGGCCTTGCGCCAGGCCTTCATCTGCGCCTCGGTCTTGAACGACAGCGAACTCTCGGGGACATAGGCGATGTAGTCATCGGCCATCTGGACGCGGTACCAGTCGTCGCACTTCTGCAACACCTTGACCGGGGAGCCCATGATGCCCTGTGTGGCCATTTCGGCACTGTGCTTGGGCTCGGTGCGCAGGGTAGCGATGCTCAGTTTAATCAAAGCCCACTTGCGGGAAGCGGGAATGCCGTCCTCGAGGACGGTGATTTTGTCAATATAGTTGCGGTTGGCGCTCTTGAGCATGGCGGCCAGGATGGCCTGCTTCTGTGCCTTGGTGCCGACCGTTCCGGCAAGCACCCATCTGCCGTTCTGTTGCTTTGCTGTCACATCCCAGATTGCGGTACGCTTGTCGGGAGCAATGCGCTGCTTGAGGTCGTTCAGCGCTTCGACAGGTGTCACTGCCATGGCAACCAGTCCCGTCATGGCCAATGCCACTGCCAATAAGATAGATTTAACGTTCATTTCTTTATCGGTGTTATTGAATTTACTTTCAGATGGCTGTCCCACTTGTCATAGAACAGGTTACCCTTGCGCCACTCGACTTCACCAGGCTGGAAATCGACGGTCTCGCTGCGGATGAAGGTCTTGGGCGGGCTCAACTTGTCGCCCACGCCCTCGTTGGTCGCCATGCGGTACACGTCGATGCCCGTGGCATAGTAGTCATTGAGCGCGGTACCCACGGCGCTGCGGCCGAATGACGGGTCGGTGGGAATCCAGCCGATGCCCTCAAAGTAGGTCTCGCACCAGTCATGCCAGTTGATTTCGTCGGGATGCAACATCCAACCGCTTTCCCAGCGTGCGGGAATGCCCAGCGAGCGCACCAGCGTGATGTAGAGCAGTCCCACCTGACCGCAGTCGCCGTGATTGTTCTCGATGACATACTGCGGAATGTTGGCGAGGGTGCTGTACTCACGTGCGCCAGCCCACGGCAGGTTGTAGCCTATCCATTCATAGATTTTGGCAGCCTGCTTGACGGGATTGGTCTCATTGCCCACAATCCTGCGTGCCATCGCCCTGATTTCGTCGGTGATGATGACGTGGCGAGGCTCGTTGCCCGTATACCTGATGTATTCAGGGCTCTTGGTGTTATAGGGCTCCAGCATGGCGATGAGGTCCTGCTGGCTATAGTGGCGCTCTCCCACATCGTAGGAGAAGGTGTATTCAAAGTGGGTGGGTTTGCCTTTCTCGGCCACGGCCTCCATATAGACGGTGTGGTGCTGGCTTCCCTGGCTGAAGGTCACCGGGCGGTTGCTGCTCTCGAGGCGGATATTCTTCTGCCGCAAGTTCTCGTAGGGGAACGGCATCCACACGCGCAGCGTCTCGCCGGCGGGGACGGCATCGGCATCCACGTCGAGGGTGAAGGTGATGTTCATGCGGCGCCAGTCGCGCACGTTGTTTGCATCGGCAGGGGTGCGCATGGCCTCCAGGTAATACTTGCGTCGCGTGAGGAAACTCTCGTGGTTGTCGGCGGCATTCTGGGCAGCAAATTCCTTGCCCAGCAGCCACAGGTTGCCCACGCTCTTGCGGAACCACATCTCCTTGCCGTCGATGTTCATCACCTCGAGGGCGCGGGTGCGTTTCCAGTTCTCGATTTGGGCATCGGTAGCCTCGGGCATCTTTTCGCGAATCATTTTCACGCCCTCCTCGGGGGTGATGCGGAAGTCGGTGCGTATGCGTTGCATGATGGTGCGCAGCGAGTCGATGCGCACGGCATCGGCTTGACGGACTTTCTTGGGCAATGCCTTCATCACTTTCTCGGCACGGGCAAATTCGCCCTGGGCAATCAACTGGTCAACCTGGGGTTGCCAGTCAGGTGTACCTGCGGCTCCCGACAGTGCCAAAGCACTCATAGCCAACGCCAACAAATGTTTCTTTATCTTCATTTCTCTTTTGCTTTAGTTTTAACGGACAAATTTACATCAATTATTCGAAATGGTGCTCAGCACCACAGTAAAAAAACCTGTTCGTCACTTGGGGAACTCCAGCAGGAAGGTGGTGCGAAAACCATAGCGCGGCTCATCCAGCAGCGACATCATGCCGCCCTGGATGGTGAGCAGACGCCGGCTCAGCGACAAGCCGATGCCGTTACCCTTGCGCTTGGTGGTGAAGAATGGGATGAAGATTGAGGCGCGTGCCTCGGCGGGAATCAGCTCGCCATCATTGCTGATGTAGAGCAGCACCCTACCCTCCGGTCCCATTTCGCACTCAACGCCCAGGGTCTTGGCGCCAGCCTCAATCGCGTTCTTGATGAGGTTGATGAGAATCTGCCTCAACAGGTTGGGGTCTGTCTTGATGATGACCTCGTCGGGCAACTGGTTCTGCCATTCCACATCAGGGAACAACTGCTCCACGTCATTGACAGCTGCTATCAGGTCAACAGCTTTGGGAACGGGTTTCTGCAACTGTGAATACTTGCGATAACCGTCAACAAAGGAGTTGAGATGCACCACCGTGTTGTGAATGGCATTGATACCCTCTTCCAGGTCCGAGTCCTTGACCGCAGGGTGATGCAGCATCGACTGGCTGATGCTCGCAATCGGGGCGGTGGCGTTCATAATCTCGTGGGTGAGCACTCGGGTGAGTTTCTCCCACGACTCCACTTCGCCCAGGTTGACCTGTTCACGGATGTGTTCGCCCAGCTGATTGAGTGACTCCTGCAATGCGCGTTCTCCCCTGAACATGTGGCGCGTGGGCAGCCTGAACGTCAAGTCATGATTGCGGATGGCCTCCTGCATCAGACGGGCACGTTCTTCAAGCATCCTCTGGTGACTCCAGAACCACAAGAGGAACAGCACCACCAGCACGCCAATCACTATCCACGCAGTGATTGTCATTGCAGTCTTTTCATTTTGTTATACAACGTCTGTCGGGAGATGCCCAACAGATCGGCGGCCTGAGAGAGGTTACCGTGGCAACGGTCGAGGGCACGCCTGATGTGGTCGGCTTCCACTTCGTCGAGTGTCGCCACCTCATTACTTCTGTCCAGCACGTCCTTCAACTTGCGCACCAGTTCGTCGTTGTCCCAGGGCTTGGTGATAAAATCTGCGGCACCGCGTTTGAGGCCGCGCACTGCCAATTGCACGTCGGCATAGGCCGTGATGAGCACGACCGGCAGTTCGGGATGATGCTTGCGTATGGCCTGCAGCCACACCAGTCCGTCCTGACCGCTGTTCACGCCTAACGTGAAATTCATATCCAGCAGCACAATGTTCACTTCCTCCTGCTCCAGCAAGGTGAGCACCGAGTCGGGTGAAACAAGCGTGAGCACTCTATCAAACGTTCCTGCCAGGCAATATTTCAACGCTGTGAGAATTGCCTCGTTGTCATCAATGACCAATATTGTTCCGTAGTTCTGCATAATGGCAGCGAAGATACAAAAAATTGCCGAATCAACAGGCACTTTGCCCGAAAAAAATCACGACTATATCATTTAAAAACATTGAGGGTGCGCGGACGGTTGCCGTGCACCCTCATTATTCCTTGAACCAAAATCTATTGCTTTACAGCTCTTGTTGTCATTCACCCAGCAGTTGGTCAATCATACCAGTGACATCACCGATGCCGTTGCCCGCACCATGGTTCTGATTGCTCAGCAGGTTGTCCACCATGGTAGTCACATCGTCAAGGTTCAGCACGCCGTCACTATTGATATCACCAGCAGGCTTACTGCCATGACCGGTCGAGAGCTGAGGCAAAGGACTTTTTCCACGATAAGTTATGGGTTTTAACAGGTCTTCAAGACTTAAGGTACCACCGCCACTACCAGATCCAGGCTTAATTGGGCGCTTCACATAACCGCCACTAGAAGTTTCTAGAATTATGTCAATAAACGCGAAATGGTACGCTTTTGCATAGGAAGTATGTCCACCGCCACTACCGTTTAACAGGTTGTTGACCAAGTCACTCAGAGTAGAGGACACACCTGTACCATCACTTTTGGGAGGTCGAATGGGTTTACCCACATAATTTAACGGCTCCTGCAAAAAACTAACGATATTCACATTTTCAAGAGCCCTAAGCCCCAAAGAATCTTTGCTTGTCCAATCTCCAGTGCGAGAAGAGGAGAAAGTATTATTAGAAGTTTGCAAACCGGACATTCCGTCATTCGTTCCATTCATTTCTTCGGCAGACGTGCAGATTTTGCCCTTTGCCTGTCCAATCTGCTCCCTATTCAACTCATCTGCTGGAGCAACACCCTGCTCCCCTGCCATAGCCGACAGGGTTGCACAAACACAAAACACGGAAATCAATAGTTGCTTTTTCATTATAGTGTAATTTTAGAGTTAATAATTATCATTTAAACATCTTGTAATCAACCGTTCATGATGCAAAACCTCCAAGTCTATTTCTGATGTGAGAGATAACTCTTTGATTTATTTAGATTGCACGATTGAAACATAGATTCATCATTTCTTAAGTCATCATTTTCTCATTTGGGATTCATTAATATCACATGACAGTGATTGGGTTAATAAAAAACACAATATGTTAGTACAGGAACAACAATCAAGCTAAAGCTTTGTTTTTTTCACATCTGGAATCAATAAAGTCGAGGATCTACTCCATGTCGAGCACACCCTCGACAACGAAAAGCACTATTGAATAAATATCTACGCTATTTGAGTATTAATTTTGTTGTCTATTCTTTGATTCTCACGATATAAACGCCACTTGCATTGACGGGAATCTCGTTGCGGCCCGCCTGGAGGTTAACACGCTGGGTGCGACCTGAGATATTATTTTTCAAAGCACTGGACAGGGCCTCTATCACAGGGCGCAAAATTCATCAATGAATCCAGGGGCATCGCAAAGCCCTGGGTCATTGCAAGGACAAAAGCAAAGAGTAATGTCAGTTTCTGTTTCATATTATCTTGTATTGTTAGTGTCATTTATATTCCTGTTTTCTTTACTGCAAATTTATATAGGCTACAGAAATTTGTCAATATAAAAAAGGCACAAAATCCAAAAGTGTCAAAATTTTTGACACTAAAGTGTCCAATTTTTTTACACTTTAAGGTTTTCTTAGGGAAAAACCAAGGGGATACCCATGCCTGGCATCCCCCTGGAATAGTTATTGTGACTTATCTATTGTGAACTATTTAATCATCAGTTTAGCGGTCTTTTCTCTAATCCTGACGATATAAACGCCACTTGCATTGACAGGAATCTCGTTACGGCCCGCTTGGAGGTTGACACGCTGGGCACGACCTGAGATATCGCTGATGATTGCTTCCTGGCCCACTGAGCTCTCGATGATGATGCTATGACCGTCGGCATAAATTCTTGAATTCATCGCCAATTCATTCACGCTAGAAGTACGATTTCCATTTGCGGACTGGATACCGCCATTAATGAGTTCTTCATTACCATCCTCGATTCCACCCTCAGGCTCAACGGAGCTAATCATTACTGGCTGGTTTTTTGCATAACTCAGAGTGATGGTCTTTGAAGGTGCACTACCACCGCTAATCACAACTTGAGCGGTTGCTCTCTGGAGATTATTGGGAACATTACAAAGGACAGAAACGGTAACACCACTGGCTGCTGCGGACGCAGTGATTGAAGTTTTACTAAGAGTGAAGTAACTCTTTCCTGTACCCTTGATGATCAGCGTTAGATTACCTGTTAAGTCAGAACCCGTAACTTTGAATGATTTTGAGATATTTTTATCGAAATTTAATGAACTGACACTGGTCGTGATAAGAGGAACTATACATTTGCCAGTTAAGTTGACTTTTTTGTCTGCGGCACTGCCACCTTTGATGGTCAAGATTGCGTTGTTTGTACCTTTAGCTGTTGCTTTATAAGTCACAGTCACAGTCTTGCCTGCTTTAGCTTCTGCTGCTGTAATGGTTGTTGGACTGACCGTATAGTAAGAACTATTTGTTGATAGTGTCAAGCTGCCAGTTAAATTAGTTCCTGTAACCTTGATTGTCTTTGAAACAGACTTGCCTTTTATGACACTGCCAAATGCCAACGAAGTGGGACTGGTCGTGATGGTACGGACTACTGAGGTGCCCTTGATGCTAACAGTTTTGTTTGAGGTTAAACCACCTCCGCTGATAGTAAGGGTAGCAGTCTGTGTACCAGCTGCAGTCGGTTTATAAGTCACTGTAACAGTCGTGCCACTGGTAGCTGCGCTCTTGGTGATACTTGTCTTATTGATTGAGAATACTCCAGTTGCTCCTGTCAGCTTCAAAGTCAAGTCGCCAGTCAAGTCATAGCCCTTAATACTGATTGAAGCGGTATAAGTTACTCCAACGGTTTTATTAGTGAAAGCAACAGGATTAGGATTAATGCTGAGGATTGTCTGGGGGCGCAGATCAACAATCATGCTTTGATTTGAATTATATTTGTATCCGTTACTCGGATTAAAAGCATCAAGAGCATAGTATCCATTATAACTACCACTCCAGCCCCAGTTAATATGGTATTTGCTCGAAGAATTATAACCGTCAAGTACAAAAGCATGGCCACCATAACCATTGGAATCGTATGCCTGATAATATACTGGATGACCTGCATTGAGCTCGTTTTTTATTTTGGTGTTCCAAGCGCTGACGGTATAATTTGCTTTCTTGACAAGTGTTGCACTTGAGCTATAGCTGAACTTATTAACTAAAGCATTACGGGCTGCGTTTTCGTTGGTAACGCCACTTGCATCTTTCCCGTAGTTCATTTGTACCGACTGACCGGCATAACGCATGAGCCAAGCTACGGCATCGTTAGATGTGCTCCAAGTCAATGACTTACTCGATAGTGCCGTCACGCTTATTCCAGATTTGGTAGTATAAGCACTCATGGCTGGTGCTGAACTCGGGTATTTCCAATACTGCATTACCTGTGCCATGGCCGTAGCCACACATCCCGTTAAACAATGATGAGAGCTATTACTATCATATGACGGACAATGATTGTAGTACGGGCTACCTTGGTCCCATTTTGTGGAGAGGAGGGGTGAAACGGAGGTGGCATTGAAGGATGGGTTGCCCTGGGGCACTTTCTCGACGAAGTACTTGGGGTGGGTTTGGAGGAACTCGATTTCCTCCTTATATACATTAAAGAGGTCGCGCATACCGCAGGGGATGTCATTGATGTCGAACTGACCTTCACCATAACCGAGGACTTGCTCGGCACGGTCGTCACCTGCAACGATGACATAGCTGTCACTTGAATTGAACACATAGAAAACAGGATGCTCCTTTAATTTGCCACTCGGCTCAGCATGAGCTAACTTCAATCCATAGCCTAATGGCTGAGCGTTGAAATGACCATTGGCACTGGCAAAACTCTGTGCGATTGCTTGAGCCTTTGATAAATCCACTGGGGCTGCCCATCCTTGAACTGCCAACAGAACAAGGGTAACTAGAAATAAAATTTTCTGTTTCATAATGTTTAAATTTTAATAATTAGTATAAATACGAATAACACAAATGTTTTCTTGGCTGCAAATTTAGACGGGTCGCTGAGAGTTGTCAATAAAAAAATGCCACAAAATTTAAAAGTGTCAAATTATTTTACACAAAAGTGTCAAATTATTTTACACTTTTGCTTTCCAAGGCCTAAATCCTGTTAATTTCTTATTCGCTGACTACAATAATTCAAAAACACAAGTCTTATTATATGAGGATAGTAATCACTTGATCCATGCATTCTGCAAAAATAATGAAGCACCTTGTCCTAAAGTGTGGACAAGGCGCTTCGTTGTTGACTTAGAACGACTCAATGATAGAAACCACAGAGCCTTTTGGTTTATATATTCCTATATATTCCAGCTACCGTTGTGAGAGAATTTGGTCAATGAGGTCGGCCACATCGGCAATACCGATGATGCCGTCGCGATTGACATCGGCTTCTTTGTGATGGAAAGCGTTGATATTCTCAGACTGCTCATCCAACAGATAGTCAATCAATACCGTGATGTCTGCGATAGAGACTGTGCGGTCTCCGTTCACGTCACCGGGCATGAAGTATGCCGGCACCTCGTATTCAAACTCTGTAAAATCGCTGTAAATCCAGTCTTCGCCATTTAAGGCCTCGGCATAGGCATAAAGATATACCGTCCGCGGCTCGGCTTCGCGTGTGACTGTATAAGTATCTGGATTATCGCCTATTATACCATACTCCACCGGGTCATACTCGATGATATAAACAGTAGCATCGCTACGACCTGCTGTGGCCGTGAACGTCACCGTGTTGTCGGTCAACTGTGGCTCAGCAAACACTGGTGCCGAGAGAAACACAAACGAAGAGCCATCAGTAAAGTACAGTCGATTGTCCCAATAATGGTAGTTCTGCATGCCACTCTCGGTGAAGAAATATGTATCATTCCATGTAACGGCACCTGAATCATCCAGAATTCCCTCATTATCCAACTGAATGCTGTCTTCGACCATTGAACCGTTATAGATGATTTCGTTCTTTGACGAATAGTAGCCCATCGGCTGGCTCGGTAACGATACAGAACCATCTGGACGCGTGATGATGTAATTCCAACTGTAATCCTTGCCAAACAGGTTGTAAACGAGCAAGGTGGTATCGTCTTGTTGATAAATATATACCGGCTGAGAATAATCCTTCACGCGTGGCACAACTGAGAAGGTCATGCCACGATCCGGTTCAGAATCCCTTCCAGGCTCAACAGCGCAATCGTTCCCACCATGAGCGACACATAATTTGGAGTGATTAATCGGACGGGGATTGACGGGTTTGGGTTTAACGGGGCGGGGATTGATGGGGCGACGTACGACTCCGCCAGTAGTACTTTCGGTGTAGCCTATACGCCCTACTAATTCAACAAGATTCGCGACACAGCCACCAGAGCTAGAAGAAGTGCTCTGGCCTTTATATTCATGTACCGCGTTGGGCGTTAACATATAGAAATTCCTGAAGATTGGAGACAACCCCCATGAGACCTCAGTTTGACCTGGAACGCCGTTATTCACATAGGTTTCTTCACGCTCAATAAGAAAACCGAATCCGCCCTGCAACGAGATAGAGCCATCACCATAGATGGAGCCGTAGATGTCCTCAATTGCGTCATCACCTGCCAACCATGACTCGGGCATGGCATACAGGCGCCTTGTTACCCTCCAATAAGAGTCGCTAGAAGTACGATCGGAGAACCAGGTTTGACCACCAGAAATCACCTCATAGTTACCGGTTATTTCCACCAATGGCACACCCGTCCATAAACATACATAACCATTGATGGAGTCCACATCGATGGGAATACGGAAATCCTGGTAAAAGTCCACCATATAGACATCATCAGTAACATTAGGAGACCAGGAACTGGCATAATGCGAGAGCTGAGTCATCTTGCCCTGCATGAAATAGGACGTGTCAACCACAGACGCTATACTGGCTATAGAATCCCAGTCAAAATCATAGGTGTCAACCATGAGAATCTTTTCACCCATCACGTGGTGAGTTGTTCCACGCAGCGAGGCAGAACGGTTGAACTTGTTATCGTCGAGCGTGAGGTTGCGTTCCTGCAAGACACGATGCAATGATACCTGGGCGTCACGGTCACTGGAGGAAACCAGCCTGCCTGTGGGCGCCGCTTCCTTTGTTGCCATTCTTAAATGTTCGCGGGTTATTACTCGGTCATTGGCAACAATCGAGAGTGCTACACTTGCACACAGAATAATAAATAGATACTTTCTCATAATAAAGTGATTGGCACGTTATCGTTAATAATATTCAAATCTAATTCAAGTCAACTCATAATCTGACGCTTACAGATAGGTCGCATCACGTCTAGACCATAGGGATTCTTAAAGATTTCACATAGAATCATTAAAACGTACAAATTTAATATCTATGCCAGTTATTTCCGCCAGTAAAAAACTATTTAACATTAATTTAACCATTTCGCGGCTTCTAGTGACGATGCAAGCAAGACCGCTGCAAAACCAATTCCACGAAGATAATATCGCGTTACACGCGAGAACCTTTAGCTCGGCGAAGCCAAATCAAAAAAACATCAACGCGTTGGCTGAATTAATTGTATAGGTAGAGTGTACGCGAAAATACCGAGGTGACTATGACAAAAACGCCCAAAGGGCGGTCATTTGAGTAACCGTGGGTAATGCTAACGCTGAGCGATGGCGAAGTGGTTTGCATCACCCACGGAAGTGCAATACTATCCTCGTCGCTGGAAGCGACCCCATTCGATCTAGCCCATGTTGAAGGGGTCGCCTTCAGCGCTGGCAAATAAATGAGCTGAACATTGCAAGTGCCTCTTCGAGGCAAAAGCCAAGCCTTTGATATAGCAGAAATGCTTATTCGGTTCATATATTTTGAATTATGCCGATGTTGAATATCTTTACCGGGTACTCATGGCTTTTTTTCAATTTTTTCAATATGTCGCTTCACAAACGGGTAAGACATGGGTGAAGTGTAAAAAAATTGGACACTTTTGTGACAAAAAACATTGAACGCTCATGATTTACAGTGAAAAACGCTTGACAAAAGTAGAGAAACCACTAAATTTGTGACATGAAAAGTGGCTATGTCATAATTCAATTGCTAGAATTATAACCGCCCTGCGGGCGGGAAATTAAGCAAATTAATTATAAAATTTTTATTTTCAATTTGTTTAATTTCCCGTGCGATAGCACGGTTATATTACCTTGTCGCAATAATGGCAAGCCCTCTGGTCTGAATCAATAAATCAACGATTAGATGAAAGAGATCATCAATAACATTATATATATGGCACGTCGTTTCCGACTGGCGACGACGTTCAACATGATAGGTCTGATAGCGGCGTACGCGTTGTTCTACCTGCTCATGACCCAACTCATCTATCAGGTTACCTACAATCACCGTATCGATGATTATGAGAAGATTTACCGCTTGGAAACCGATTATGTGTACAGCGAATGGGCATACAGCGATATGGTATGCCGACCCTTTGCTGATGCGCTGAAACCGCTGCCCGAAGTGGAATCCTATTCTCTTTTCCAATATGCCGCCGTAGGAGACGACTTGTTTGACTTCAAGAAGGATAGCACCATTATAGAGCTACCATTTACCATCGGCAACAAGGCCGTGGTGAGCACCTTGACCAAAAGAAAGTTGAGCGGTAGCATCACATTTACTGATAATGACACTTACGGCATTATCATTCCCAAAAGCGTAGCCCTTCAATACTTTGATTCAATTGATGTCGCCGGAAAGGAAATGACGCTCTGCTATGATGGTGAAGATTATCTCTACACCGTGCGAGGCGTGTATGAGGATTTCCCCGAGAACTGCGAGTTCCACAATCGCATCTATAGCTATATGGGTGACCAATTTGCCGACGACATCAACTCCCTGTTCAAGTGCTACGTCAAGTTCAATCGCGTGCCTGACGACATGGATGCTTTCTGTGAAAAGCTCAAGCAGAGCATCCTGGCAAATCTAGAAGCCAAGAAAGGTGAATATGAAGATGTTCAAGAGTTCAACGACCTCAAACAGAATTTCAAAGAAACACGCTTTAAATTGACTCCCATCGGCAAAACTTATTTCGAACACACAACATATACCACCGACGACGGGGCCAAGGGCTATAACGGGAATTTCCTGATTCTCGCCCTTGGGTGCCTGTTTGTCATCTTCATCGCCACCATCAATTTCCTGAACTTCACACTTGCCGAAAGCCCCATGCGTGTGCGCGGCATCAACACCCGCATAGTGCTGGGAGCCCCGCGACGTTCACTACGCTTGAGGCTGATTGCCGAGTGCATTACTGTGTCGGTCATCGCGTGCATCATGGCGTTGTTGCTCTGCCAGTTCTTATCCCACTTGCCAGCCTTGGGCGTATTGCTGGAAGGAAACACAAGTGTGGTGAATCACAAATTGCTTGCACTGGCATTGCTGGGACTATCGGCTATTGTCGGTGTTTTTGCCGGTTTCTATCCTGCCGTTTTTGCCACTTCATTTCCTCCTGCCATTGCCTTGAAGTCCTCATTCGGACTGACTCCTCAAGGTGTTAAACTGCGCACAATACTCGTGTGCGTGCAGTTGTTTCTCTCCTTGCTGATGTCCATCTATATTGGAATTCTGCTCCTGCAAAACTATCACATCTTCAATTCGGAATACGGTTTTGATACGGACCATATCCTCTCGACGCCCATACCCTATGAAATAGACAACGAAGTGAAGCAGCAATTATGTCAAGAGCTCAATAAACTTGATGGCGTGGACAATGTCTCGATGGCAGATACTCCACTGGGGTCAACCGATGGCCATAACCTGTTGAGAACGGATATAAAGAATCACCGTTTCAGGTATCGCTTCATCGTCACAGACCACAACTACTTGCGAACGATGGGCATCAACGTGACTGAGGGTCGTGACTTCCAGGAAAACGATACCGCAGCAGTCATTGTCAACCAAACGACACGCAAGCAAATACCTGAGATAAAGCTAGGCACTACCATATCTATCGGAATCGATGAGGAAGCGGGCGACAGTGCCACAGTCATTGGAGTGTGCGACAATATTCACTATGGCACCATGCGCATCAATAGCGACCAAATTTTCTTTATCATCTACAAACCCTATTACCCATTCCACCAATACGTCTTGATGCGCATCGCAAATGATGCCGATAAAACGAGAATTTGTCAGCAAGCCAACGAATTGGTAGAGCATTATTGCGGACCGACCAATGACAAGGTGGATACCTTTGACGAGATGCTCAAGAAGACCTACCACAATGAGTTCCGCTTCTTCCGTCAGACCTACCTCATCACTATTATTTGCCTGATTCTCACCATTATCGGTATCTTCTGTCTCACGATGTTTGAGACCGAATACCGACGCAAGGAAATCGGCATCCGCAAGGTAGCGGGCGCCACGACAGGCGAGATTGTGTGGATGCTGTGCCGCCACTACGGCATATACATCATTATATGTTTTATTGCCGCAGCACCCATTGCCTACCTCTGTGGCAAGTTAACTATCAACCATTTTGCTGACCACACTCCTATACACTGGTGGATTTACCCGCTGGCGCTGTTGCTTGTGGGCGGCATCACCATCGGCACCGTTGTGCTGCAAAGTTGGCGCGCTGCCCGCGAGAATCCCGTCAACAGCATCAAAACCGAATAAAAACCAAACGAAATAAAAAACCAAACGACAATGATACAAGTAAGCAATCTGAAGAAAGTGTTCAGCTACGGCAACGTCTATACCGTGGCATTGGGCGGAATCAACATGGAAGTTGAAGAGGGCGAGTTTGTCGCCATCATGGGTCCTTCGGGCTGCGGCAAGACCACGCTGCTCAACATCCTGGGCTTGCTCGACAATCCCAGCGAGGGCAATTACCTGCTCAACGGTGTCGAGGTGGGGCAACTCAAGGAGAGCCAGCGCACCACCCTGAGGAAAGGCAAAATCGGCTTTGTCTTCCAGAGCTTCAACCTCATTGACGAACTGACTGTGGAGCAAAACGTGGAATTACCCCTGAAGTACATGGGTGTACCCGTCGAGGAACGCAAAAAACGCGTGACCGAGGTGCTGCGCCGCATCAACATCTCGCACCGCGCCAACCATTATCCCAACCAGTTGTCGGGCGGCCAACAGCAACGCGTCGCCATCGCCCGCGCTGTGGTGTGCAACCCCCAGCTCATCCTCGCCGATGAGCCCACGGGCAACCTCGACAGCAAGAACGGCAAGGAGGTGATGGAACTGCTCGCGCAGCTCAACGACGACGGCACCACCATCGTCATGGTGACGCACTCGCAGCGCGACGCTTCCTATGCCCACCGCATCATCAATATGCTGGACGGCTTCCTCGTCGAAAAAACAGAATTATAGCCACCTTTAGCGAGTGACCGATGCGCTCAGCCATATCGTCCTGACGGCACGACGCTTCAAATTGCCGACTGCCCTGAACCTGCTTGGGCTCACGGCAGCCTATATGGTGTGCTACCTGCTGCTGACACAAGTCATCTTCCAGCGGACCTACAATCACGGCATCAAGGACCACGAGCGCATCTACAGGCTGGAGACCGACTTCTTCTCCAACAATGACGTCAAATGGAGTTCTTCTGTCACCCGATTCATGTGTGAGGCCATAGAACAAATCCCCCAAGTCGAGGGTGTGACTATGACCAGCTACGGATGGGGCGACCTTGATTCCTACAAATGGCAATTCAAGAAGGACAATACAGAAGTCGCCTACCACTACACACTGTACAACAACAAGGGCCTAACCAACCTTACCGACCGAGTCATCGACGGCAGCATCGAGTGGACTGACGATGACCAGGAAGGCATCATCATCCCCGCAAGTATCGCCAAACGACAATTCGGAACCGTTAAGGCCGTGGGCAAGCAGATGGTTCATCTGCTCGCCGACAGTGCCGAAACGCTCACGGTGCGCGGTGTCTTTCAGGACTTTCCCGACAACAGCTTAGCGAAAAATAACATCGCAGTGTGTGTCAAGAATCTGTATGCCAGCACGACGGGCAATTTGTGCTTTGAATGCCTGGTCAAGCTCAAGGAGGGGACCAAGGATGTGAACAATCTCGTTCCTGAGATACGCCAACGCTTCCTGACCAGGGTCAGCCGTCTGTTGAACAATGACACAGCAGAATTGAAACACTGGGAAAGAATCTTCCATCACCTGAAAATCCAGTTAAGGCCACTCGATGACACCTACTTTTCCCAATCCAATACCAACGACACCGGCAATCGCGATATGCTGTCAATCCTAGAACTGATTGTCTTGCTGGTCATCCTGGTCGCTACCGTCAATCTGCTCATCTTTACCCTCGCCATCAGCCCAATGCGGGTGCGTGGGACCAATGTGCGGCGCATTCTCGGGGCATCCCGCAACACCTTGAGGTTAGAGTTTGTTGCCGAAACGGCCATCACCTCGCTTGCCGCCTGTGCGATAGCTCTTATCCTGTGCCATCTGCTCTCGCTGCTGCCGGCATTCAACCGTTTGTTTGACAGTAACATTGCCTTGAATGCCCATTGGGGCATCGTTCTGGCCATGGTAGGCATTGCCTTGGCTGTGGGCCTCGTTTCAGGCATTTACCCAGCCATCTTCACCACCTCTTATGAGCTGACCATCGCTCTGAAAGGGTCCTTTGGGCTCACGCCCCAAGGGCACAAGTTGCGCACAGCCTTCATCGGTCTGCAACTGGTCATCACAATGTTTATGTTCGCCTTTATCTGTACTTTGTACCAGCACACGCGGTTTATCTATCACTCTGACTACGGCTATGACATCAGCCAGTTACTCCACGTGCAACTGACACCCCTGGAGTCAGATTACCGCTCAGCCTTGCGTAATGACCTGATGACACTGGAAGGGGTGGAAAATGTCTCATACTCCAGATTCATCCTCGGATCAGATGATTATTACATGTCCAACCGCATGGTCTTGGGGAGCGACTCGGCAACATGCGTAATGAATGTCCAGATATTCCCGACCGATGACAGGTACCTGTCCACGATGGGTATCCAACTTGTTGAGGGCCGAGGATTCAAAGCGACAGACCCTTCTGACAAGTACTGCATCATCAACGAAGCCATGCGTGACCAGTGCAAAGGGCTTAAAATAGGCGAACTGCTATCACCCAACGAGGACGTCATTGTCATCGGAGTGTGCAAGAACATCAGACATGCCACGACACGCAGGGACAACAACAGTGAACCCATTTTATTCGTCAACTCAACTGATGTCCGTTCGTGCCGGTTTGCCAACATCCGCCTCGCGCCAGATGCCGACCACGAAGCCATCAAGTCCATGATTGCCCAGCTCGTCGAGAAGCATAGCGGGCATGTCTCGGCTCCGGTGATGGACATGGATTCCACACTGCAACAGACCTATAATAATGAATTCAGGTTCATTGACCTCTCCTTGCTGTTCTCGGTCATCTGCATTATCATCACGCTGGTGGGCGTGTTCTGCCTGACGATGTTTGAGGCCGAGTACCGCCGTAAGGAAATCGGCATCCGCAAGGTGACTGGCGCCACGACGGGCGAGATTATAGGCATGTTCTGCGCGCAATATGTCACGCTCATCCTCGTGAGCTTTGTCATTGCAGCACCACTGGCTTTCATCATCGGCAACAAGTGGCTGAACAGTTTTGCCGAGCACCGCTCCATGGACTGGTGGGTTTTCCCGTTGAGCCTGCTTGTGGTAGGTGGGCTCACCATAGGCACCATTGTCCTGCAATGCTGGCGCACCGCCCGTGAGAACCCCACCGACAGCATCAAGACAGAATAGTAAAAACCAGTGACTATAGCCTTTTCTCATCCAAGTGTGCTGGCAGGTAACACGATTATACTGCCATCTTCTAAAGTGACTGCAATTCAGTTTCTCATGACATCGACATCCGCCCCACCATTGATTCCAGTAAGCCGAATGGTGGTATAACGTGGTTTTTACAGGAAATACATATTTTTTTCTTTAAATAATTGCTATAAAATAAAAAATGTCTGTACCTTTGCCACCCGGGTTGAAGTTGGTGCTGACATTATGGCTGGGCTTAACCAGAATGTCCTTTACACTGATTCTCATTTTCATGTGCGGGATGCATATGAAATGGGCGGGATTTTCCCGACAATCTCAGTAACATAGGTATAATCGTGTTGACCTAATAATACTTAAAAAGTTATGAGAAAGTTTTTAACTCTACTTTGCTTAATGGCAACTATTGGCGCGGCTGCGCAATATAGTGGGCCAGGTTTTTATCGTGTGCAGAATGCAAGCACTCATTCCTACATCTGCATCAAGGGAACCAAGTTCCAGAAATCGACCTATCCAGATGCCTTCTGGTCATGTGTATTGATGCAGAAAGACTCGGCGCAGGTGACTGATCCAGGTTCTATCATCTACATTCCCGGTACTGAAGACACCAGCCTCTATGGCCAGGGTGTTGACACCTATTCATTGACCAAATTGTGGCTTAATATCGAGGATGCTCTAGTGATGGAAGAAGGCAAGCCCTCTTACATTGCGACTACGGAGTATTACGACCCCCAACTTGACAAGACAATAAGGTGCATCTTCCGCGACCGTGGTAACGGTTTCACCGCAGGTACGATTGAGAAAACCGAATCTCGCTGGTGGATTGAGCCTGTCAACGAGGAGTCTATAGAGTTCTCCTATTTTGGCGTGAAGCCCACAAGCGAAGCCATTAAGGATGCTGACGGCTATTACTGGACCTCATTGTGCTGCGACTTCCCCGTCATGATTCCCGTTGGTGGCGGAGTCGAGGGTGCCTATACCATCGAGGCTGTGGTGCAGCTCAACGACGGCAAACACTATGCTGCTCCCCTCAAGCTTTATGGCCAGGGTGAAACTGTTCCTGCCGCTACTCCCGTGCTGCTCAAGTGCTCGTCACCCTACGCCAGCGGTAACAAGCTTATCCCCACAGGTGACATTGCTAACAACACCACTTTCCCCGTATGCAATAAATACATGCTTGGGGGCAACTACTTCAGCACCTTCACCAATTTTGCTAACCTGAACGACCCTTCAGTGACTACTGTTTACACTCCCGAACAAGCCACTAAGGCCGAACAAAGTTTCCTGGTGCTTAGCGTAGATGACCAGGGCAAGGTGTGCTTCAAACCGCAAGAAGACGGCAACTATATGGCAGCCAATACTGCATGGCTGAACACTGCTTCCATGGGTATGGCAGGCGAGACCGTCTATCTGGGCATTCCACCGGAGCCCGAGCCCGAGGTAATTTCTGGCGACATTGATGGTGACGGCAGAGTTTCCATCGCTGACGTGTCAGGCCTTATTGATATCGTCCTGGATATTGCTAAGGAAGGTGCTCCAAAGAGTGCCGATGTCAATGGTGACGGCATTGTTAACATCCGAGACGTGGCTGACCTCATCGATATTCTGGTAGGATTCTTCTAACAGCAGCGAAATAACAAATCAAGGAGGGCATTTCCTAGCGAAATGCCCTCCTCGTATTATGATTTCACTTGTAAAGCCTGGTCATCAGAACACCAGCAACCCGACAAGACCTGCCAGAATGATGACCAGAATGGGATGAATGCGGGTGAAATAAACAACGCAGAACGAAGCGACACAGATGGCAATCGTAATCAATCGCTCGCTCATCAGATAGCCAAAATTCTCACTGTTCATCAGCAGCAATGCTGCCGATGCAATCAGTCCCACCACCACGGGCCGCAGGCCCATGAAAGCGCCCTTGATGAACGGGCTCTGCTTGTGGCGCTGGATGTAATGGCTGGCAATGAGCGTGAGAATGAACGGCGGCAACACGACGGTGAATGTCGTAATCAGCGACCCGAGGACGCTGCCCGTGACCACATAGCCGATGTAGGTTGCGCTGTTGATGCCGATGGGACCAGGTGTCATCTGCGAAATGGCGACGATGTCGGTGAACATCTGGCTGGTAATCCACCCCGAATCCACAACCTCACGCTGGATGAGCGACAGCATGGCATATCCTCCTCCAAAGCCGAAGAGCCCGATTTTCAGGTAGGCCCAGATGAGTTTCAGATAGGTTTCAAACATGGGTGGCCTCCTTTCTCTCTAAACCGTCGGTCGAGTCATCGCCTTTGTCCCCTTTTATTAAGGTATGGAGATAATAAAGGTATCCTCCGATTGCTCCCATCACGATGAAGATGATGGGATTGGAGATATAAGGTATCTTGCTGTAGATAAGCAATGCCACAGCAATGGGGATGATTACGGTTTTCCAGTTGATGCCGGCAGCCTTGGCCGTGGTAAGCACTGGAGCGATGATGAGCGCGACCACTGCAGGACGGATGCCCTTGAAGATGCGGCTCACGACGGGGTTGTTCTTGATGGTGTTAGGGGTGAGGAATACCGCGATAGCCAGAATCATGAGGAATGACGGCAGAATCGTGCCCACTGCGGCACAGATGCTACCCTTGAGGCCCTTGAGACGGTCACCGATAACCACACTGATGTTCACGGCAAGAATGCCAGGCATGGACTGTGCCACGGCCAATAAGTCCAAAAAGTCTTCAAGCTCTATCCACTTGTGTTTCTCGACTATCTCACGCTGAATGATACTGATCATCGCCCAACCGCCGCCAAAAGTGAAGGCTCCAATCTTGGCAAAAGTCAGGAACAACTGCAGGTACAGATTTCGCATGGCTCAAGAAAAAGAGTTGAAATGTGTGTCACTTTTTGCGGCGCTCCAGCTTGCGCTGCGCATTGATAATACCATAGTTGCTGTCACTCATGCGGGTGCGTATCAGCATCAGGCTGTCCACATAGGCGACATGACCGGGCTTGATATTGTAGCTCACATAGCCGTAAACACGTCTCACCTGGCGGGCGGTGTCGCTCTGCACATCGACGGTCACCCATCCGTCACCGTAGGTAGCACGCGCATTCTGGGAAGTGGAGCCGTCAATATAGTCCACATTCAGGCTCACTTTGAACTCGTTGTCACCACGGCCAATCTTGTAGGCCAGCTGATAGCGGTCACCACGCTTGTAGTTGGCGTCAGGGGTCATATCAAAGTTGATAAAACCTCGACCAGCGCCCTGGGTGAGCATATAAGTTCGGCGGCCCTGCCACAAGTCGGCGGTGTCGCTTTCAACATTGTTATCAGACATGTGATTGAACTTTCCTCCCAGCGGTCCGTTGATGCCAGAGCGAGGAAAGACTCCATGTGTGGGCTCACCAGGCAGGGTCCTGTCGGCTTCGTCAGGGAGTTTGTTGTTCTTGGTAATCTTGTCTATTCGTTTCTGGAGAATGCCCACCGCTTGGTCATGGGCCTTGATATAATCCTCCATATTGTGGGCATACCACACCAGCGAGGAATCGTATTCCGCACTCGTGATGCCATACTTCTTGAAGATTGATTGCTTCAACACCTGTTTGCTGGAATCGTTGGGAAACTCATCCATGTGGCTGTCTATATAGGCATCAGCTATCTGCAAGTCAGCAATCAATTCGGCCATGTCATCGGTACTGATTACACCACGCGGTGTCTTGTCACATGAAACCATTGACAAGACAATCAAGAGCAGCGATATGTAGAGCGTGACTTGGCGCATAAAGCTTATTCTTGGGGCTCACTGGGTTGTTGGTCGTCGGTGTCAGCCAGCTGCAAGTCCTCGGTTTCGGCGGCTTGCTCGGTGTCTGATTCGACGGGAGCCTGTTCTTCACCTTCCTTACCCAGTGTTGCAAGGTAGCGGGCATAGAACAGGATGAGAACGAAGACACTCACACTGAGGGCCGCATCGGCGATGTTGAAGATGGGCTGGAAAAAGACGAAGTGATTCCCGCCAATCCATGGCATCCAATCGGGCCAGTTCCATTCACACAACGGGAAATAGAGCATATCCACTACCCTGCCGTTGAATAAACTGGAATATCCGCCATCGGGCGGGAACATCTGTGCCACTTGCGGCGGTATGGGACTGTTGAAAATCAAGCCATAGGCGATACAGTCGATGACGTTACCCAAGGCACCGGCGGTAATCAGCGCAATGCAGATGACATATCCCCTGGGGATATCGGTGCGCTTATTCAGTTTCCAGAGGTAATAGATGAATGCTCCCGATGCAATGATACGGAACAAGGTCAGCAACAGTTTGCTGCCCAGTTCCATACCGAATGCCATTCCATTGTTCTCAATGAACAGGATTTTGAACCAGGATGTCACATCCACTTCTTCGCCATAGTAGAAGTGGGTCTTGACCCAAATCTTGACAGCTTGGTCGATGACAATAACCAGCGCGATGACCAGCGCTGCAAGTTTGCCGTTAGAAAGTTTCATCAAACTAGCTTTCAGTAAGCAGATCAATATTTCTTCTTGTTGCGGGCCTCAATCTCCTTACCCTCGATGGACAAGGTGGTGTGAGGAACTGCAAGCAGGCGCTCCTTGGGTATGAGTTTGCCTGTGATACGGCATACGCCGTAGGTCTTGTTTTCGATGCGCACGAGGGCGGCTTCGAGTTTGCGGATGAAATCATGCTGGCGCTGGGCCTGCTGGCTGGAAATCTCCTTCTGCAGTGTTGAGGCACCCTCCTCCATCAGTTTGAAGGTGGGGTTGGACTCATCCACCATGATGGTGTCTTTAAGGCGCTCATAATTCTCCTGAGCCTGCTCTAACTTTGCCAGGATGAGTTCTTTAAACTCTTGCAGCTCTTCATCGCTGTATCTGGTCTTTTCTTGATTCTTAGCCATTATCTGGTTATTTTAAAGTTTAAAGTTTAGGGAACTGTGTCCCTAAACTCCATTATCATTGATTATACTTTCTCAACATTGACTGGCAACATCCATCCGTCCATATCCAACTCAACAGCGGTTGCAGAATCGACGGGAGCCACAGTGACGCTGTTGGCAAGCACCTGACGGGCAATGTAGTCACCGAATGCCTTGACAGCGTCGTCGGTGCGCTCATCGGGAGCGATGGTGACGATAATCTTGTCGGTGATGTCAAAGTCCTTGCTCTTGCGCACGTTCTGGATGCGGTTCACAAGTTCGCGGGCAATACCTTCCTGACGCAGTTCATCGGTCACAGTGATGTCGAGTGCCACGGTCAGGTTACCCTCGTTGGCAACGAGCCAGCCGGGGATGTCCTCGCTGATGATTTCGACGTCGCCAAGTTCCACTTCGGCTTGCTGTCCGTCGAGGTCAATAGCAATCTTACCGTCCTTCTCGAACTGTGCGATTTCGGGCTGTGACAGTCCGGTAATCTTGGCGGCGAGCGCCTTCATCACCTTGCCATACTTCGGACCGAGCTTTTTGAAATCGGGTTTCACGCGTTTGATAAGGATGCCGGCATCGTTGCCCACGAGCTTGATTTCCTTGACGTTCACCTCATTGCGGATGAGGTCGGCGATGGCTTCGATATCGGCACGCTGGCTGTCGTCCATCACGGGAACCATGATGGCCTGAAGCGGCTGGCGCACCTTGAGGTTCTGCTTGCGGCGCAGCGACAGCACCATCGAGGTGATGTCCTGAGCAGCCTGCATGCGTTTCTCGAGCTGCTTGTCGATGACGCTCTCATCACTCTTGGGGAAGTGGGCGAGATGTACCGAATCCTCGCTGTGGGTGAGGTCGCGGTACAGGCGGTCGCTGTAGAAGGGTGCCACGGGAGCCATGAGCAATGCCACGGTGGTGAGGCACTGGTAGAGGGTCTGATAGGCAGCCAGCTTGTCCTGTGTCATCTCACCGCCCCAGAAGCGCTTGCGGTTCAGGCGAACGTACCAGTTGCTCAGGTGGTCGCTGACGAAGGTGCTGATGGCACGTGTAGCGCGTGTGGGCTCGTAATCGTTCAAATCTGCCTGAACGGTAGCGATGAGGGAGTTCAACAACGAGATAATCCAGCGGTCAATCTCGGGACGCTCGGCGAGGGGCACCTGCGGAGCCTCGGGATCGAAGCCGTCCACGTTGGCATACAGAGCGAAGAACGAATAGGTGTTGTATAGGGTACCGAAGAACTTGCGGGATACTTCGATAACGCCCTCGTGGTCAAACTTGAGGTTGTCCCAAGGCGACGAGTTGCTGATCATATACCAGCGCAGGGGGTCGCTGCCGTAGGTCTCGATGGCGCCAAAGGGATCAACGCCATTACCCAGACGCTTACTCATCTTGGCACCGACTTTGTCGAGCACAAGACCGTTTGAGATAACATTCTTGTAGGCAACACTGTCAAATACCATCGTGGCAATGGCGTGCAGGGTGAAGAACCAACCGCGGGTCTGGTCAACACCCTCGGCAATAAAGTCAGCGGGGAAGAAACCATTCTTGTCCACAGCCTCTTTGTTTTCAAACGGGTAGTGCAACTGGGCATAGGGCATGGCGCCGCTATCAAACCACACGTCGATGAGGTCAAGCTCGCGCTTCATGGGCTTGCCGCTGTCGCTCACCAGGATGATGTCGTCGACATAGGGGCGGTGGATGTCAATCTTATCGTAGTTCTCCTCGCTGTAGTCACCGGGAATGAAGCCCTTGTCCTTGTAGGGATTGGAGGTCATCACGCCAGCAGCTACGGCCTTCTCGATTTCGTTGTAGAGTTCCTCGATGCTGCCGATGCACTTCTCTTCGCCGTCGTCGTTGCGCCAGATGGGCAGCGGGGTGCCCCAGTAGCGACTGCGGCTCAGGTTCCAGTCATTGAGGTTCTCCAGCCATTTGCCAAAGCGGCCGCTGCCAGTGTGCTCGGGTTTCCAGTTGATGGTGTGGTTGAGTTCAATCATGCGGTCGCGGCAAGCAGTGTCACGGATAAACCAACTGTCAAGCGGGTAATAGAGCACGGGCTTGTCGGTGCGCCAGCAGTGGGGATAGTTGTGGACGTGTTTCTCCATCTTGAAGGCGGTGCCTTCCTGCTTCATACGGATGCAGATGTAGATGTTCAGATCCTCGTCCTTGTTGGCTTCGACCTCATAGAACTTGCCTCCCACAGTGTACTTGGGATCGTAGGCATTCTTGACCCAGCGGCCTGCATACTCCTTGTAAAGCTCCACGTTGACGAAGTTCTTGACGAAGTCCTCATCAAGGTCCTCGATGAGGTAGTATTTACCGGTGAGGTCCACCATGGGGCGGGTCTCCATCTTCTTGTTAATCATGTACAGGGCGGGGATGCCTGCAGCCTTGGCTACGCGGGCATCGTCTGCACCAAAGGTGGGCGCGATGTGTACGATACCTGTACCGTCCTCGGTGGTTACATAGTCACCGGGGATGACGCGGAAGCCGTTGTCGTTGCCCACGACCGTGCCGTCCACCTTGTCCACAGGCTTCACCCAGGGGAACAGTTGTGCATAGCGCAACTCAAGCAGGTCCTGCCCCTTGAACGAGGCGATAACCTTCCAGGGCACCACCTTGTCGCCGGCTTTGTACTCCAGCGGCTGGTCCTTGCCGTCGGCCTTGAAGTAGGCATCTACGCGGGCCTCAGCGAGCAGGTAGACAGCGGGCCTTCCGGTATAGGGGTTGAAACTCTCGACAGCGACATAGTCAATCTTGTTGCCCACACACAGTGCGGTGTTGCTCGGCAGGGTCCACGGGGTGGTCGTCCAAGCCAGCACATAGGTGTCGTTGAAGCCAGCATCAGCAGCCTCATTGATTTTCTTGATTACGGGATGCTCGTCACCGCTCATGACGGTGAACTGGGCGGTCACGGTCTGGTCCTTGACGTCACGGTAGCAACCCGGCAGGTTCAGCTCGTGGGAGCTCAGTCCGGTACCAGCAGCGGGCGAGTAAGGCTGGATGGTGTAGCCCTTGTAGAGCAGACCCTTGTTGTAGAGCTGCTTGAGGAGCCACCACAGGCTCTCGATATAACTGTTCTTGTACGTGATGTAAGGGTGTTTCATATCCACCCAGTAGCCCATGCGATGGGTCAAGTCTTCCCACTCGCGGGTGTATTTCATCACCTCCTTGCGGCAGGTGGCGTTGTAATCGTCAACCGAGATTTTCTTGCCGATATCCTCCTTGGTGATGCCCAGAGCCTTCTCCACGCCAAGTTCCACAGGCAGACCGTGGGTGTCCCAACCGGCCTTGCGCGGCACCTTATAGCCCTGCATCGTCTTGTAGCGGCAGAAGATGTCCTTAATCGTGCGGGCCATCACATGGTGAATGCCAGGCATACCATTAGCGCTGGGAGGACCCTCATAGAACACATAGGCAGGCGCGCCTTCGCGCTCGCGGATACTGCGACCGAACACATCTTCATTGTCCCACAACTGCAGAACTTCCTTGTTGATATCAGACAGGTTAAACCCGTTGTACTCGTTGAATTTTTTCATTTTTTAATAATGTACATTACGAAATTTGGGTGCAAAGGTAGTGAAATTAATTGGATTGGAAAACATTGTTAATAAAATGCTGATTGGAGCACTCATTTTTTCCCAAAATTAGGCAAAATAGGGACGGTTATTTTGATGTCATTTTTGGACTATCTGATACAGCCGTTAGCCCATGGTTTCGCTATGTAAGCCCCAGATTGATAAAGGATTCAAATTATTGTTGTCCGCCCTAATAATTTTTTATTAACTTTGTACCCCAAAATAAAACCAAATCACTCAGCGTAGTTGTCAGAACAAGAATACTGCAAGCAATCATGTTATTCAATTCATTTGCATTTCTTATATTTTTTCCTTTGATTTGTTTCCTGTATTGGACAATCAGAGCAATTGGAAGGGAAAAGTCTCTGACTCTGAGGAACGCTCTGCTCCTGATAGGAAGTTACTATTTTTATATGTGCTGGCAACCCAAGTACGCATTATTACTTTTTCTAAGTACTGTCGTCACTTACGGAGCCGCCATAGTAATCGACCGTTGTAAATCTCAGGGAAAGAAGAAATTCTACCTTGGGTCTGCTATTGCCCTAAATTTATTAATACTGTTCTTCTACAAGTATTATGGTTTTGTAACGGATACAATCGTAAGCATCTTGTCTTTATTGGGTATTTCAATGAACATACCTGGTTTAGATTTGCTTTTACCTGTTGGTATCTCGTTTTATATATTTCAAGCTTTGGGCTATTCTATTGATGTGTATCGAGGAGATGTTAAGCCTGAAAAGAATTTCCTTACCTATGCCTTATTTGTAAGCTTCTTTCCCCAGTTAGTTGCGGGTCCTATTGAGCGAAGCACGAATCTGTTGAAGCAGTTTAAAGAGGACCATTCGTTCAACTACGATTTTGCAATGTCGGGTTTCAAACTCATGCTTTGGGGCTATTTTTTGAAACTATGCGTGGCAGACCAAGCTGCATTATATGTTGATCGAGTTTTCAACAGTTTGGATAGTCATGAAGGGTATAGTACGCTCATCGCCTCTTTCATGTTCACCTTACAAATTTATGGTGATTTTGTTGGCTACACATTCATCTCCATTGGCTGTGCCCGAATATTAGGTTTTTCTCTGCGTGATAATTTCAAAAGACCATACTTCGCTGTTTCTATAACTGATTTTTGGAGAAGGTGGCATATCTCTTTAAGTACATGGTTGCGAGATTACGTTTATTTTCCCTTAGGAGGTAGCAGAACGACGAAGCAAAAAACATACAGAAACCTACTTATTACATTTGGACTTAGCGGTCTATGGCATGGTGCCAATTGGACATTTATCTTATGGGGCTTTTTGCATGGCATTATTATGTGCATTGAACGCGCATTGGGTTATAACAAGAAAGAATGGCAATCAATGAGGAAGGCTATACACATTGTTGTCACTTTGCTTCTTGCAAACCTCGCTTGGGTGCTTTTTAGAGCAGATTCTATTAGTGATGCCTATAAAGCTTTCATTCAAATGGCATCTCCATCCGGAACTACTTTGATTGATATTAAGGTAGCAGTTTCGTCTATCGGCATTGTATCATGTATTGTATTTGTCAAAGAGTTCATTGAAGAGTTTTATCCAAATGCGCTAAGAAAATATGAAAACAGCTTGGTCACAAATTACGTTTGGCCACTGTTCTTGTTACTATGTATTGGATGTTTTGGCGTGTTTGAAGGTGGTCAATTTATTTATTTTCAATTCTAAGTCATGCGCAAATTCTTATTAAATATCATTATAGTTGGTTTAGTTGCGGCAACCATCTTGTGTCTATTCACATGGATGGGAGTAAGAAAAATTGATCACACAAGCTTTCGATTGCCTGACGATATTCATTTAATTGCACTTGGTCCTTCTACTACGCAGGGATCTGTGAACGATACGCTGATTGCAGGACTTCAAAATATGTCTAGGGATGGAACAGGTTTTGAACATTTAGCTCCAATACTTTCTAAATTATTAGAAGAAAACCCACAGATTGATACGGTTTATATCAGTCATGGAAGGTATATGTATATGCCGAGACCAAGAAATGCATCCCAAAAAATGCAATATATACGCGACAAGCTCCCATTTATATGGTACAAAAGAAATCTGAAAGATTGTGGAGACCTATTTAAACAAGCGAACTTTTATGCAGCCATATTAAATACTGACTTGGAAGAAATCTCAAGAAATCGTCCATCAATCGTTGATTATGGATTTCATTTCCATTCTGACACAGCCCATAATCTTAAAAATTCTTCAAAAAACTGGAGTATTGCATGGTATGATAGTATCACGGAAATCCACGGCGGAAATGTATATACTAAGCAAGAAATTCTAGAAAAAAATGCAAAAAAACACAAGTATGTGCGAATGGCTATAAGTATTTGCAAAAGTCATCATGTCGTTCCTGTATTATTCTTCACTCCACTTTATCACTATGATAGATGGTTCCCTTATGATAAGTTTTGTGAAGTCATGAGAGACTATGACCCAGAACTGTTGGTTGCCGATTATGAAAACTTTGAATTCTCTGATGATTCGTTATGCCGTCGTGACGTACATCATTTGAACATTTGGGGTGCTAATGAATTTTCTAATCACTTAGCAAAAAATGGAATCCAAACAGTTAAACTAAAAGATTGGATACTCTCAAAGAGTCAAGAAAAATAGAGACGGCAAGGTGTTTGCCAATGCATAACCACCTCACCCTACCCTAGAAAAAACGGCAACACCGGACAACTCTTTTCTTGTTGTCCGGTGCTGTTGTCGTTTGATAACGGGAAGGTATGTCAATCAGTTGCGGAGGATTTTCTTTCCATCCTTGATGATGATGCCACGGGTATCTTCGGTTGCCATAACGCCGTCAATACGATAGGCCTGGGTGGATTCAGTGGTTTCGGGAACCACTACCTCGCTGACGTTTGACACATGGCCGGTCTTCTCGAGGTACTCGGCCTGGGCTTTTGCCATTTGCTCGCGGAATGCGGCACTGCCATGCAGGGCGCAGACAGCGATGCTGGCGGCAACACGGCTGGCATCGACGTCGCTCTGCCAGTGGGCGCCCACGATTACACGGCTCTCACCATACATCCAGCCACGGGCAAAGATGGTGTCGGCAGCGGCAGGATTCACTTCGGCCAGCAGCAGGGCGGCTGTCCAGCCACGCATGGTGTGACCCGAAGGATAGGAACCCTCACCAGTCAGTTCAGCCTCCTCGTCGGTAAGCATCTTGTCCTGGAAGCGCTCGAAGGGGCGCTGACGGTGATAATAGGCCTTGGGGGCGACGCGCATGGCGTCGGTGGTAGTCATGCTGGTAACCATCAGTTTCCAGATTTCGGGCGTGTTCTCGGGGCTCATGTGCAAACCAAAGGGAATATCAAACTCGGCCAGCAGGGCCTCGTAGGACCACACGGCGTCACGCTTGGCAATCTCGGCGCGCTCAGGGTCCAAACGCTGCTGCTTGCCCCACGAGAAACGCATCATGTCGTTGGCAAACTCGGGGCTGTCGAAAGCGGGAGGTGCGGGCAGACACTTAATCAGGTCGGGCAATTCGTCAACAGTGAAATAAGGCTGCACTTCATTCTGTGCATGCATCGTCATAGTGGCCAGCAAGGCGACTAGAGCAATAACATAATTCTTCTTCATAACAAATTAAATGATTATTAGTATAATTATAAAACTGCTGCAAAATTACTATAAATAACCATAAGTAGCATATCTCTAACTTGAAAAAACGAAGTAGTAAAATGTTACCAGAATGGTGACTTAATTATCCTGTTATGAGAATCATCAATTGTCAACATTGTTGAAATCAAGTAAATTAAACTCTTGTTCTTTTTTAGAATATCCGCGCCTGGATGTCAAGAATAATCAATTCGCAGCATTGGTGGCAAGTCTTTTTATTGGCGCTGTTCACGTTATTTAGCGGGGATTTAATGTTTTTTTAGAGCGATTGGTGTTACCTTTGTGCCCTGTAACAAAAAGGTAGGATTTATGCTATTAGACAAAATATTATTGCAGATTCCCGTGGCGCCCGATACCGTGGCTGCCAACAAGATACAGGAGGCGACCAATGTGGTGACCTCACGCGTGGACTCGCTGGCGCAGCAGTTGCACCCCGACTCGATTGCGGCTATGACGCCCGGCAAACTCGTTGACCATTTCAAGTATCTGGACCTGGGTAGCCTGATGACGTCGCTGTCAAGCCAGCTGATATCGCTGGCACTGCGCATCCTTGCCGCCATAGTGATTTTCTATATCGGCAAGTTCATCATCAACAAAATCTATAGGTTGGCGCGTGCCATCATGGTGCGCAAGGGCTTTGAGCGCTCGTTGACCTCGTTCCTGCTGTCGTTCATCAAAATTACGCTGCTGTTCCTGCTCATCATCACCGTCATCGGCGTGCTGGGCATCGAGACAAGTTCGTTCATCGCCATCTTTGCCAGTGCCGGTGTCGCTATCGGTATGGCGTTGAGCGGCACGCTGCAGAACTTTGCCGGTGGTGTACTCATCCTGCTCATGAAGCCCTACAAGGTGGGTGATTACATTGAATTCGGCGACCTGAAGGGTACCGTCAAGGAAATCCAGATTTTCAATACCGTCATCAACACCTACAACAACGACCGCATCGTCATCCCCAACGGTGGACTCGCCACCAGTTCTCTCAAGAACTTCACTGCCGAGCCCTATCACCGCGTGGAGTGGCGTGTGGGCATCAGCTATGGTGACGACGTTGATGTCGCCCGCAAAGTGGCACTCGACATCCTTGCCGCCGACCCGCGCATCGTCCACACCGATGCCGATGTCAAGGAAACCGAAGAGCCCCTGGAAACCGCCGAGCAGCCCGAACCCGAGGAAAAAGAGCCGTGGTGGAAACGCCTGTTCCATTGGCACCGCCGCCGCGCCGAGGAACTGCGCGAGGAGCACGAGGCACGCCTAGCCGCCCTGATACCCAAGCCCAACTATATGCCCAGCGTCAACATCGAGAGCCTGGATGACAGCCAGGTGACTTTAATCGTGAGAGCCTGGACCGAGATTCCCAACTATTGGAGCGTGCTGTATGATGTCAATGAGCAGATTTACAAGCAGTTCCCGAAGCATGGCATCCGCTTCCCGTTCCCGCAGATGGACGTCCACGTTAATAGTTAATGAGTTAGGAATTAGGAATTAGGAATTCCGTTTTATCCGTTTTATCCATTGGCAAGAATGAAGAATCAGTTATCACGGTTATTGCTCGTTGTGGCTGTGGCAGCGCTGATGTGGCTGCATGGCGAAGCACAGGTCATCAACTCCATCGGTGAGGAGAACATGAAGGTGGAACGGGGACTAAAGCCCCAGGAGAAAAAGGCCGAAACGCCCTATATCGTCGATATCGACACCGAGACGCCCTATTTCCAGTACATCGATTCAGCACAGACCTATATATACAGCCATGACTGGCCCATCGCCGAGCAATGGCTGCTCAAGGCGTTCATGGCAGACCCCGAAAACCCGTCTAACTCAATGGTATTGAGCAATATTGCTACTCTACAACGCTATCAGGGCAAACTCACCGAGGCGGTAAAGAACTACTCTCTGGCTCTCGACATGACACCCCATGCCGTAACACTGCTGCTCAACCGGGCAGCTCTTTACGTCGAGCTTGACAGCATCGAGCGCGCCGTTGACGATTACGAGCGCGTGTGCGAACTCGACATGTACGACACCGAATCACGCTATTCGCTCGGCGTGCTTGCCATGGAACGCGGCGACACCAAACGTGCCGAGGACCTCTTTAACGAAATCAGGCGCATTAACCCCAATTCAGGCCTTTACCACGAGGGAATGGGCCTGCTGTACAAGCGCAACGGCAATTACTCCCGTGCCGCCGAACTCTTCTCCCAGGTCATCAAAGTGCAGCCCAGTGCCCAACTGCTGGCACACCGCGCCGACTGCTATCTAGCGACCAAACGCCTCAATGACGCCGCAGACGACATCCGCACTGCCCTCGGCATCGCCCCCGACGACCCCTACCTGTACGTCCTGCGCGCCAAACTCAACAAACTCCGTTTCCAACGCGACGACATGAACCGCGACATCGACACCGCCATCTCCCTCGGCCTGAGCCGCGACTACATCAACGCCACCCTCAACGAGTAACGAGATCACGCCGTGAAATGTTTCTTTACCCCAAGCCGACTTTCAAGTCTGCCTTGGGGGACCCAACCACACCCCAAAATGCAGAAAAAAGAGAAAAATATCAAAAAGAAGGCAAAGAATAACTATTTTTGTAGTGCGTTAAAAAGTAAGCTCTTACGCTTACTTTTGCCGAAAGAAGTTGCGGAGCTTGCTCTTAGTGAAAGTAAGTTAAATCACTTGCATTTTGTAGAAACGAGTAAAAACGCTTGACAAATGTGTGACAATAAAGTATTAGATATGAATAGAATATATGCTGCAATTTCAGCTGATATCGTCTCCTCGACTTCGCTATCTAAAGACGATTTTATACAGTTGACAGAGCAAATAAAAAAAATGTTAGATAGACTTGCGAAAGAATATGATGGCTTTTGGGGCAGGTTGGTTCATGGCGATAGTATCGAGTGTGTGATAGAAAACCCCAAAAATGCTTTAAGAATAGCATTGCTGTTAAAAACTTTTGTTAAATCTTTTGAACCTTATGGTGATAAAGCAGACACAATGTTTGAACAAATTGATTTACGACTGGCAATTGGCATTGGTCGTATGCGCACTGTTGATAAGAATCTAGATGTCATGGATGGCGATGCCATTTATTTATCAGGCAGGGCGTTAGCTAGCGCCAAGAACATATTTATTGATAATTTTCAACTTAAAGTGGCTCCATATATAAGTATAATCTCTAATTATTGCATGACAATAATGGTGCAGTTTCTTGTTCGTAGGATTGAAAAAGCGACAAGACGTCAATGCAAAACGTTATTTTACCGATTGCAATGTTATAAAGATAATGATGTCGCTAAAATAATGGGTATAAGTAGAGCTGAAGTGAATAACAATTTGCAGTGTTTGGGTTGGGATTTGATAGAACATTCGATTATACTATTTGAGAATTACACATTCAAATTAAGTACAGGATTGTTCCCCCCAAAAGAAAGCCAAAACCCAACAGAAAAAATAACACTGCTGAATTGTAATACCTGTATTTTTTATTACAAATAACTGAGTTAACATATATTTGAGAAATCAGTTCATCGATTCTATCATCTTCTGTAGCTTTTGTTTTTCTTTGGACTATAAAATCATCTAATGATTCTTTGCAGATGTCTCCGAAGTATGTTTTACAATTATTACGAGTATACATGTCTTGTGTTCTCCTTTTCGCTACAATAGATATCAACAAATAGAAGAATGAAATACAAATTAGAGAGATCGCAAAGAACAAACAAAGGTGTACCCACCAATTTTGTTCATTACAAGAAAATGATAATAAATATGAGAGAGGCTTCATGCTATTATTTAAGTCATTAATTGATTCGCTAGAATCACTTTCCAAAAGACTTTTTACAATAACAGTTATGAAAACACCAATGCTGGCAAGTATGATACTCGCCTTGGTGTCACATCTACCTATTAGGTAATGAACCCTTTGTAAGTCTGCTTCTAATTGCCTAATTAGCTTAAGCCTCTTAGATATTTTTATAGAATAATCCAAAGGATAGTCTAAACCCATAATCTTGTATTTAGTAGTAAGTAGCTTATTATCTAGATTGCAAAGATAATTGTTTTATTGAGAATGATGTAAGTTGAATAAAAAAATGTGGCATAGTCGTTGTTTTTCTGTGCCATTGCGCCCGCAATGAGAAAGAAGTAAGGTATTCTGGTTATTGAGGGGTTTGGAATTACGAGCGTAGGGGAACTAGGGAATGAGCCTGGGGCGTGAGATATTGGGTGATGGATATTATCGGTTAGAGAAAAATATCGGTTAGAGAAAAATTATCGATTCCTGAGAGTCCCCGATTACAGCACTCTCAGGAATCGATGGTTGTGGATGGGTAATCGGTTTAGTTGCTGTTGAGAATGATGTCGATGAGAGTGGCGACGTCCTTGATGCTGACCCTGCCGTCATCGTCCACATCGGACCACGTGGACCACTCACACTCGTCAAGCAATATATCAATAATGTTAGCCACATCGCTGATAGAGGCGGTGCCATCATCGTCATCAGTCTGTTCAAAATCAGCGTAATACAGACGATTGTTGCCAAATACTCCAAACCAGAGCGCTGGATACATCACTCCATTTCCCCATCCAACGCCATTCAGCATGGCTGTGCCCCTAATAGCAGTATCGGCTACAGTGTTTACAGCCCATGATATAACCCCATCGGTTACAGTGCCGTAAGTATCGATTGGCTGAGAATTTTCTATCCCGCTCCAGAAATTATAGAACTTGGGAGAACAAATGACGTCATCAAAGTTATAACTGCTCACGTCAAACTCACGGATGACCTGGAACGGGAAACGCATCGAACCATCTTCATGTAGGTACATCACGTTACCAATGTGCGATCCCAATCCCCACAGGTTCATAATCACGCGAGTGGTGTCATCGGCCTGAAACATATATGCATCAGCTTGTTTATCAACATCTTCATCCGTGAATTCATGCTTGGCGTTAGGTGCAAGCAGGGTCAAGTCACGCAGAATGTATGACGAAAAGGTGAGCGTGTCGGTCGATACCCAATTTCTTTTGTAATAATGACGAATATATGCGATATAATACATGATAAAACCGTCTTCAAATGTAATTGAGCCATCATTATACAGGGTGCCATACACGTCATGTGGTTCGGCATTTCGCGTAAAATAATCCTCATTAATCATGTACACATTGATCAACGTATCGTTCCAAGAGCCCAGTTCGTATTTTTCGTAATACTTTACACTTCCCAACAGTGTAAATGTCGGCATGCGCACACTGTTGTTACTGTAATCGATGTACATTTTATGATCGATACCGTCAAAAATCATATCTTCACAAAACACCACATTGTTCTGGTAACCATTTCTCTTTTTCATGTGGGTTATCCGTCCTCCACGCTGTCCATAGGGTACCGGTATAACAGTTACCTGGCCATTGTTGTCGTAAGTCCAGTCATACCAGCTGTAGAAGACGATTTTATCCTTCATCAGAGGGTTGGAGCCAGAAGGGGTCGAGCCTTGCTGGCTCAGACGCTGTCTGACATATGCCAGATTATATGGCGAGGTTAGAACAGATGTGACTGCTGCATTGCCACTAGACCCGCAGCCACTGACCTGCAGTTGGTCAAGGAAAGTGTTGCTGCGCATGAGCGTGAGTTGGTGGTCGCTCATGTTCAACAATTCGGAGCGGTCCACATCCAGGACATCTGCCGTGACGTTAAGGCAAATACTTGCCAAAAAAAAGATGATACAATGTTTCATAGCGGTTGTTTAAATAAGTTATTGAATTTAATAGTTATGCGAATAGCGATAGGAGACATCTCCTGTCATTTACAGCAAATGTATCATTCTATAACAGATGCGGCCATAAGTCTTTTCCTCAAAATCAAAAAGTGTCAAATATTTTTACACTAAAGTGTCTAATTCCTTTACACTTTTGTCCCACAGGTAAGTTTTGTCCTCAACTCAGCTGTGGTGGGAGAATTATTACCAAATCGTGGTTCCTAATTTCCAATTCCTTTGTACCTTTGCACCCACGATGAGAAAGAAGAAAGATATTCCGGTTATTGAAGGATTTGAGATTACGGGCGTGGCGGCTGAGGGTAAGAGCCTAGGACGCTGGAACGACCTGGTGGTGTTTGTGCCGTTTGGTGCTCCTGGTGATGTGATTAACTTGAAGATTGACCGCAAGAAGCACAGCTTTGCCGAGGGGCATATCGAGCGGTTAGTCAAACCCAGTGAACTGCGCGTGGAGCCGATGTGCGAGCACTTCGGACTGTGCGGTGGCTGCAAGTGGCAGCATCTGCCCTATGAGTACCAGTTGCAGTGCAAGCAGCAGCAGGTGGTGGACGCCATGGAACGCATTGCCAAGGTGCCTATTCCCGCCATCAATCCCATCCTGGGCTCGGCAGCGACAACGCAGTACCGCAACAAGCTGGAATTCACCTTCTCGAACAAATGTTGGCTCACCCGCGAACAGCTGGACAGCGGCGCCGAATTCCCTGACCGCAATGCGGCGGGTTTCCACATCCCCGGCGCCTTTGACAAGGTGCTCGACATCAAGCGCTGCTGGCTGCAGGACGACATCAGCAACGAGATGCGTCTATTTATCCGCAACCACTGCGTGGAGAAGGGTTACTCTTTCTATGACATCCGTGGGCAGCAGGGCTTCATCCGCATGACCATGACCCGCACCGCCAGCACGGGCGAGGTGATGGAGGTCATCGTCTTCGGCGAGGACAATCAGGCCGCAATCGACGACGTGATGAGTGCTGTGCGTGACCGTTTCCCGCAAATCACTTCGCTGCTCTACGTCGTCAACCTCAAGGTCAACGACTCGCTTGCCGACCAGGAATTCATCACCTATAGCGGTCGTGACTATATTGAGGAGGAAATGGAAGGTCTAAAATTCCGTGTCGGTCCTAAATCCTTCTACCAGACCAATTCCCGCCAGGCCTACGAACTTTATAAGGTGGCTCGCCGCATGGCTGCCCTCACGGGCGATGAACTCGTCTATGACCTCTACACCGGCACGGGCACCATCGCCAACTTCGTTGCCCGCCAGGCACGTCAGGTCATCGGTATCGAGTATGTCCCCGAGGCCATCGAGGACGCCAAGTTGAATTCCCGCGTCAACGGCATCGAGAACACACTGTTCTATGCTGGGGACATGAAAGATGTGCTCACCGACGGCTTCATCGCCGAGCATGGCCGTCCCGAGGTCATGATCATCGACCCGCCCCGCGCGGGCATGCACGAGGACGTCGTCAAGGTCATCCTCAACGCCGAGCCCCAGCGCCTGGTCTATGTAAGCTGCAACCCCGCTACCCAGGCACGTGATATCGCCATGCTCGACGAGAAATACCGTGTCGTGGAAATCCAGCCTGTGGACATGTTCCCGCACACCCATCACGTCGAGAACGTCGCTCTGCTCGAGAAGAAATAAGCTGGGCAACACAGTCGAAACAGCAAAACCACCGTCATCCGGGATGCTAGAATCCGCTACCATAAAGCGCAACAACACCAATCTGTCAATCTGCAAGGCCATCGCCATCATTCTGATGTGTGCCGGTCATGCCGAGGGTCCTACCCTGCTCGTGACCTTCATCTACCTGTTCCACATGCCGGTGTTCTTCATCGCGGCAGGCTATTTCTTTGACAAAAAGTACCTCGCCGACCCGTGGACCTTCTGCGTGAAGCGCGTCAAGGGCCTTTATGTGCCCTTCGTCAAGTGGAGCCTGTTTTTCCTCGTTTTCCACAACCTGTTCTTCAAAATCGGGTTGATGAACGAGCAGTACGGCAACTGGGAGGGAGGTGTTACCCATCCTTATACCTGGCATCAGTTCTGGCAGCGACTGGTGCACATCATCTTCTCGATGGGCGGCTACGACGAGTTCCTGGCGGGCGCATTCTGGTTCTTCAGGGCGCTGCTGGTATCAAGCATCGTGTTTTTGATATTGTATCTGCTGCTCCACAACCGACGTAAGTGGCTAAACCACAACACAATACCCATAGTGATTGCCATATTGGCCATTGGATTCGCCTGGTTTAAGGTCGCCAATGGCTTGAAGATTGTCACCATCGTTCAGGGCGGCATCCGCGAGTGCTGGGGCGTGCTGTTCTTCAGCTTGGGTGTGCTTTATCGCCGCCACGAGCACCGCATCAGCGAGCACTGGGCATTAACAATGCTCTATGTCGCGTTTTTGGTGGTTGGCGCGTATCTGGGCTGGCAGGGCATGGCATTGAAGGTTGACCTTCGCACTGTTGCAACCCTGCCCGTGACGGGTGCGATTGGCTTCCTGATGGTCCATCACATCGCCTCTTGCCTCGACCGTCACGACGGTATGGTCAAGCGTTTTATGGTCTATTGCGGCAACAACACGCTATATATCTACGTGTTCCATATCATCTCGTTCAAGCTGGTATCGGCTCTCAAGATTTGGTACTACGGCCTCGACTGGGGACAAATCGGCTGCCACATGGTCATCCACGAAAACTCCACCACCGACCTGTTTTGGGTCCTCTACACCATCGTCGGCACCGCCGTTCCTCTGCTAGGCATCACCCTCTACCGCCGCCTGCAACAACTCAAACGGCAACCAAGCCCAAAAGTAAAACAACAAGAATAAAAGGACAACAAATACAATAAAAACAATGGCATCCGCACCCCCATTGACCGGAGTGCGGATGTTTCTAAACACTAACTGCCAGCTCAGCGAGCACCATACAATGCGGATGCCATATAAAATATAAATTATTGTCTTTCTTGTCTTCAATCCTAAAGCCCAGAGGCTTGGCGTGAGGTTGGGTTAGCTGTTATGAGCTGTTGGGTGGTAAGCGATTTTTTTTGTAACTTTGTCGCGGGTGGCAACGGTGCTACCTCCAATCCAAGAAACCTCTCATTATGAACCGACGACTGACAATACTCATCATCCTCACCCTGGTCGCCATGGCGATTCACGCCGAAGGATGGATACGCATCAACCAACTAGGTTATCTGCCCGCATCGACCAAAGTGGCAGTGCTCATGAGCAGGGACAAGGTGATAATCACCGAATTTGAACTGGTGGACGCCTTTACCAACAAACCTGTTTACCGTTCGAGCGCGGTGCGTGAAACGGGGCAGTGGGGACAAATGGCATCCACATGGCGGCTGGACTTCAGCAACTTCCATGACGAGGGAGCCTACCGCATCGTGGCAGCGGGCATCGAGTCGCCCGTATTCCCCATCAATAACCGCGTGTGGGACGGCACAGCCGACTTTGTACTCAACTATATGCGCCAGCAGCGGTGCGGTTTCAACCCGTTCCAGCAGGACAGCTGCCACGTCAAGGATGCCTACGTGCGCTACCACCCTGAGAAAGAGGGTCAGCACATCGACGTGCGTGGCGGGTGGCATGATGCTGCCGACCTATTGCAATACACCACCACGAGCGCCAACGCCATCTACCAGATGATGCTGGCCTGGCAACAGTGCCCATCGGCCTTTGGCGATCAATTCCAAGCCAATGGTTTGAAAGGCGCCAACGGCATCCCCGACATCATTGATGAAATCTACTGGGGCCTGACGTGGTTGGACAAGATGAACCCGAACAAAGGCGAACTTTATAACCAGATTGCCGACGACCGCGACCACATCGGCATGAAACTGCCCAAGGACGATCCTGCCGATTACGGTTGGGGTCCCAATAACGGTCGCCCCGTCTATTTCATCGACGGCAAGCCGCAGCAGCGGGGCAAATACATGAACGCCACCATGGGCGCTGCCAGCACAGCGGGCAAGTTCGCCAGCGATTTCGCCCTAGGGGCACAGGTGCTGGAGCCCTACTACCCCGATTTTGCCGCCAAAATCCGCGCGAAGGCTGCTGATGCCTATCAGGTGGGACTCGACAAGCCTGGCAACACCCAGACGGTGAGCGTCGTCTCGCCCTACATCTACGAGGAGGACAATTGGGTTGATGACATGGAACTGGGCGCCATCGAACTCTACCACGCCACTGGTGACCCCAACTATCTCACCCAGGCGGTGGAATATGGCCGTCGTGAACCTGTTACTCCATGGATGGGAGCCGACAGTGCCCGCCACTACCAATGGTACCCGTTCATGAACATGGGTCACGTGCGTGTCGCACAGGAGGCTAGCGGCAATAAGCGCCTTCAAGCCGAGTTTATCCGCAACATCAAGGCGGGTATCGAGCGTGTCAAAGCACGCGCTGAACAGACGGGCAACCCCTTCCTGTGGGGCGTGCCGGGCATCTGGTGCAGCAACAACCTGACCACAGCGATGCTCACCCAATGCATCCTGTACCGCCAGCTGACGGGGGACCGCCAATTTGAAGAAATGGAAGGTGCCCTGCGCGACTGGCTGCTGGGCTGCAACCCATGGGGCACGAGCATGATTGTTGAACTGCCGCGTGGCGGAATCTATCCCCACGCCACGCACAGCAACTTTGTGATGGAACGCGTCGGGATGCCCACGGGCGGGCTGGTCGACGGTCCCGTCTATGCCACGATTTTCAACAGCCTCAAGGGCGTGAACCTGTCGGATGATATGCTCAATATCGAGGGCAACACCTACGATTTGTTCCAGCCTGGTGACGTGGTCTATCACGACAACACCCACGATTACAGCACCAACGAGCCTACCATGGACGGCACGGCATCGTTGACCTTCCCGTTCTCGTTCTACGAGATGGAGGGCAAGGGCGATAGTGGCGACTTCCTGTGGGACGAGGGAGCCATCGTGAGAGGCGACATCTCCAAGAAGCAGATTTGCCTCGTCTTCACTGCCGACGACCGTGCCGATGGTGCCGACCGCATCATCACCACGCTCAACAAGCAAGGCATCAAGGGGGCTTTCTTCTTCACAGGACGGTTTTTTGACCTCTACCCTGATGTAGTGCAACGGCTTGTCAACGGCGGCCATTACGTGGGCAGTCACAGCTACGGCCATCTGGTCTATTGCGCATGGGAGAAACGCGACTCACTGCTCGTGACCCGTGAGCAGTTCCGCGACGACATCATCAAGAGTTACGGGAAACTGGCAGAATATGGCATCACACCGCAACAGGCGCCATGGTTCATTCCGCCCTACGAGTGGCACAATGCCACCATAGCAGCGTGGGCTCGTGAAATGGGGCTGCAACTCATCAATTACTCGCCCGGCACCTTGAGTTGCATGGATTACACCTATCCCGGCATTACGGGCGGTAACTCCTACCGCGACAACAAGTGGCTGTGGGACCGCATCATGCGTTGTGAAAAGGAAAAGACGCTTAACGGCCACCTGCTGATGATTCACCTGGGCACCGATGAGCGTCGCACCGAGAAATTCTACGACCGCCTTCCCGCTTTGGTCAGCACCCTGAAGAAGAAAGGCTACACCTTCGTATCCCTCAACGAAATGCTAGAAAGGCAATAAAATCCGGGGCATTTCTTTGTTTGTTCGTTTTCATTAGTGTCCTGTAAAAAAACGACAAGGAAGACGTAAGTTGTTTATAATCAGATTGTTATAATGATTATTCAAGCGCACGGATTTGAAATAACTATGCAATGAATAACAATTAGATTCTGTTACTTTTTAATGCTAATTGCGCTAATTATACAAATCTCACGAATAGATTAAAATACTAGCATCAAATTAGTTAGATTGGCTACGCCGAGCTAAAGGTTCGTGAAATTCGCATTAGCCCCGCAGGGTTTACAGGCACATCTTTATCATTTCCTGATTTTAATGGGACACCAGTGGGTTTTTTTTGCGCGTGCGTGATTCTTTCTAAAAACCGCTTCCCTCTCCGTTAAAGGTTTTTACTGTTTTTTCGTTCTGGGTTTGCTGATGAAGTAGCTGAAGCCCAGGATGACGATGAGGAAAACGAAGGCGATGGGGACATTGAGGAAAAAGCCACTGGCATCATCGGTCTCTTTCAAGCGCAGCAGGTGGAAACCGTAGTTGATGCTCAGCAAGATGGACAGCATGATAGAGCCACACACAAAGGCTGCCACCACGCGCCACAAGGAGCCCCACACGCCATAGCCAAACAGTTGCCTGTAAGTGCGGAAAACCATTACCGCTCCCAGCAGGAACACGAGCCACCCAAGCGAAGTGATATCATAAAACATGTTCAGTATCATAAACACTGATGTGCTGAACACCTGGACAAAGAAGCCCTGAGGAAGGGTGTGATGAGTGTTGCGCGGGGCAAAACGGAAAATGAAATAATTGGGGATAATCAAGAACGAGAGCAGGACCAGGGACAACAAGTCAGGGTGGGTGTTCAGCCACAAGAACACTTTGTCCAGATAATCGCTGGGTGGCGGGAAGGCGCCATGAAGGTGGTCGTTCAGCCACGAGAAGACGTTAGTGATGTAGCCCATTCGCTCGCCTTTCTCCACATTGATCATACCGTGGATGGCACCCGTGAAAAAGTCGACAATCACACCAAGCACGGCGATGATAGCCAGCATCTTAACGGGCGGGAAGCTCACCTGCCTCTTGCCGTTGATGTAGTCGCTGATGAAATAGCCCGGACGCAGGAACAGCTGAGCCACCGAGTAGACCAAGGAGCGGTTGTGCATGCCCCACACCTCGGCAATGCTCTTGCCCACGCTGCGCCAGGTGATGGGCCCTAGACCTTGTTTCTGTGAACAATAGGGACAAAAGTTGCCCACGAAGTCATGCCCGCAGTTATGGCAATGCTGCGTGTCATGAGAGCTGAACTCGTGATCAAAGGGAGTCCGCTGCCACTGTCTGAATCGCCGATATGCTGTTTTTAAGTTCACTCTTGCTTGATGAAAAGGGAGGAAATGCCACCTTTATTAGGTCAATGTCATCTCCTCCCTATGTCTGTTACCGTGACGACATCAGTCGTCGTAGTCCATGTCGATGACCTGGAAATTGCGGTTGAACTCAATCTCCATGCCGTTGTTGAGCTTCACCTCATAGACACTGCGGTGGCGCTCCAGCTTGATGACAGACTTGCCAGGGTAATTCTGGGCGAGGTAGGCGCTGATTTGTTCGGGAATAGCCTCGGTGGGCACTTTGCTGTTATAGCACTCGATGTCCTTCCAGTTGCCTGACCTGTCAAACTCCACCTTGTCGCCGCTCTCGTAGCGAATGGTGAAGTCATCCCAATCGGCGGTCACCAACAGGGGAGCCTTAGCGGCAAAATGGGCCTTGTGGAAAGCCTGTGCGGCCTGCGGCAGCTGCTCAAAGGTGATAACGCGGTCATCATCATCGGCACTCATTGTGAGGCTCATGGTCATGACCATAGCCATCAACAGGAAATACTTGATATTCTTCATAATAGTTCTGTTTTTAGTTTCTAGTTGTTGTTTATTAATTTTGTTGTTTGTTTTTTTAGTCGTCGTTCACGAGGCGTCTGCTCTCTAAACTGCGAGCGCAGCGAGCATTAATCGTCCATTTCCATCAGGGCGCCTTGCTCGTTGTACCTCAGTTCAAGGCCATTGGCGAGCTCAATCTCGTAGCCGTTACGCTCCTTGTCGATTTTCAAGACCATAGCGTCGGGGAAGTTGGCCTGCAGGTGAGTCACTATCGGCGCGGGAATCAACTGGGTGGGCACGGGATTCGTCATCGAGGACTGAATCTTGTCCCACATCTCGTCGGTGTCAAAGTCAATCTGGGTGCCGTCGGCGAGCACAACATCATACTGCCAACCCGTGATTTCCAGGTCCTTCTTGGCAAACGAGATGGTCTGTCCAGGGAAGTTCTGCTGGATGAACGTGGTGATGGGCACCGGCAACTCGGTGGGCAAAACGGGTTTGTCGCTACACCCACTCAGCATCATCAGAAAGGCAAAAAAGCCTAATACAAATAAATTTTTCATACAAATACTCTTTCTAGTCGCTGCAAAAATACACTTTTTTTCAATTATATCTTATCATTCTGAATGAAAAACGCATTTTGCGCTCCCTGAATACAACCCGGGGTTTCATCCATTCATCCATTCGTCCATGCCCACATGCCGAAAAAAAGAAGTGTCCCCTTTTCCCTGCACGATAGTTTTTTTGCTAAAACTATTGGTGTTGCCAAAAATGTTGTACTTTTGCCCGGCAAATAAATCACTAATATTTAGATATGATGAAAACGATTAAAGCATTTCTTTTGATGGTAGCCTTACTGGCAACGAGCTTCAATGCCAAGGCCGACCATGACCAAGTGATTCCCTTCAACCAGATGCCTGAAGCTGCCCAGACCTTTCTCAAGCAGCATTTTGCCGACAAGGTGCCCCTCGTTGTCACCGTGGATTGGGATGACTACACCATCCGCTACGAGAGCGGCGAGAAGGTGGAGTTTGACAAGCAGGGTAACTGGAAAGAGATTGACTGCCGCGCCTCACGCGTTCCTGTGGAACTGATTCCTGACGAAATCAAGTCGAACATCAGCACCACGTTCCCTGGTGCTATCATCCTCAAGCTTGACCGCAACCGTCGCGGCTACGAGGTGAAGCTTAACAATGGTCTTGAAGTGGAGTACAGCCCCTCGTTCCAAGTCATTGACATTGACGACTAATTTTTTAGGCATCAGGCTTCATGCCGTGCCGAAAAACCGAAAAACTTAAAATAGAAAACCAGAAATGAACAAAATGTATTTTAAAGTATTGTCTGTCGGCGTAATCCTGTTTGCGCTTTGGTCCTGTTCCGGTAACAATGATGCCAATCAGCAGCAAGTCGCTGTTCCCACTGTTCAAGAGCAACCCGTTCAGGCCGCTCCTGCCGATTCAACCATGGCACAGCCCCAGGCTGCTGCCCCCGCAACTACGGCACAAGCATTGCCCGAAGCCATCACCACTTTCCTGAAACAGCATTTCCCCAATGCCACGGTTGCAGGTGTTGAGCCCGATAACGAGCATGGTGGACTCGAATATGATGTATATCTCAACGACGGTACCCAAGTCGATTTTGACGCCAACAACCAATGGGAAAAGGTGGAATCGATGAAAGGCGTTCCCGCTGCCCTCGTTCCCAAGGCTATCGCCACCTATGTGAAAGGTAACTATCAGAACCTTGCTATCACTAAAATCAACAAGGAGTACGGTGGCTATGAGATAGAGCTCGCCAACGGCATGGACCTGAAGTTTGACGGTTCGGGCCGCTTCATGGGCATGGACGACTAATCGTTCCCTAGAGGCACACGCACTCGCTGGCCTCACGACAAGGCGCCTGTTAAAGGCGGCTTGAACAATATGACAACAAGGACAAGTTTTTTAGGCTTGTCCTTGTTTGCTGCTATATCAAGTGGTAAGTGCGTCGTACACGAACTTCTACATCCACCGATAGCCTGTCAATCACAAAGTTCCTCTTCGAGGCACTTGCAATGTTCAGCTCATGGACCAAGCTGCGAACCTCTACGAGGTTCTGGCATGGTCTTTATGATTGAAATCGGTTCTTCGAACCGCTGACATCTACGATGTTTCCACGGGCATCAATCATTTTTTTGAGGATGAGGTAAAGTTTTTCGGTGAAAAAATTTGGCTGTTTGGTTGAGGCATTACTATCTTTGCGGCCACAATTCAAGACAACAATTACATGAAACGGCTGTGGGAGCAGCCCAACATGGGATTGTTGTGTTTTTTTATATGCAACAGTTCCAATGAGTTAACAAACTGACGTTCTTTAACTTATTGAGATTGTTATGGCAAGACAAAAGCATTTTGTCAAGGTGTGCAGCTGCACACCCCGTGGAGACCTCAGCATCAAGAGTCTCCGAGTGTTGAACCAGATTGTCCGTGACGAGGAAGCGTCCATTGCCCGAGTGAAGAACGCGCGCAGGATGGCGCGGAGGGCGCTTGCACTGGGCGACATCTGCATGGCGGCAGGCTGTCCCATCAAGGCCATCAGGATTTGGCGAAAGGCAGCCCAAAGGCTGTTGGCAATGGATTATTACTGGGTCGATGTCCCGCTCTATTTTGAAGCCTACACCAGCTTTGACCACCTTGTCTCAGAAAGAGACGGCATCACCCTGGGCCGACGCATCGACAAAGCCTGGCATCTGCTGGGCCATCGCGAAATGGCGACCTGGGCACGCCACATGCGCAAGGAATACTGCGAAATGTGGCTCGACAGGTACTACGAGGCCCTGCCATGAGCAATAACTGGGACAAACAATACTACAGAACAAGCGCCGAGGCGTTGGACCTCGGCGCTTGTTGTTATGTTGTGAGTATCTTTCTTACTCGTCGTCGCGACGGTCGTCACGGCGAGGACGGCGCGGGCCGTTGGGACGGGGACCGCGGGGACCGCCATTGCCACCAGGACGGGGACCGTTGGGACGGGGACCATTGGGACGGGGACCGTTGGGACGGGGACCACGGTTGCCGCCACCCTGGCGACGCTCGTCATAACCCTCGGGCTTGTCCTGCAGGGCACGCATCGACAGGCGGAACTTGCCGGTCTTCTTGTCAATCTCGATGAGCTTGACGGTGACCTCGTCGCCCTCATGCAGGCCGCTGGCCTCCATGTTCTCGAGGCGATCCCAGCTGATTTCGCTGATGTGCAGCAGACCGTCACGGCCAGCCATGAACTCGACGAAGGCGCCGAACTCAAGGATGCTGACCACCTTGCCGGTGTAAACCTGTCCCTCCTCGGGAACGGCGGTGATGGCCTTGATGCGAGCCACAGCAGCCTCGATGCTCTCCTTGTTGGCAGCAGCAATCTCGACGATTCCCTTGCCGTCAACCTCCTCGATGCTGATGGTGGTACCAGTCTCTTCCTGCAGACCCTGGATAACCTCGCCACCCTTGCCGATAACGGCACCGATGAATTCCTTGTCGATGACCATGGTGACGATGCGGGGCACGTGGGGCTTGTAGTCCTCGCGGGGAGCGGGAATGGCCTCGTTGATGAGGTTCAGGATGTGGAGACGGCCTTCCTTGGCCTGGTGCAATGCCTGCTCGAGAATCTCATAGGGCAGACCGTCGCACTTGATATCCATCTGGGTAGCGGTGATACCGTCAACGGTACCCGTTACCTTGAAGTCCATGTCACCCAGGTGGTCCTCATCGCCCAGGATGTCGCTCAGCACGGCGTGCTTCACGTTACCCTCGTCGGTAATCAGACCCATAGCGATACCGGCAACGGGCTTCTTGAGCTTGATACCGGCGTCGAGCAGTGCCATGCAACCGGCGCAAACTGTAGCCATCGATGATGAACCGTTGCTGCTCAGGATGTCGCTCACGATGCGGATGCAATAGGGGTTGTCCTCGGGAATCATGCGCTTGAGGGCGCGGTGTGCCAGGTTGCCGTGGCCAATCTCGCGGCGGCTCACGCCACGGGGAGCGCGGGCCTCACCGGTCGAGAAGGCGGGGAAATTGTAGTGCAACAGGAAGCGCTCGTTCTCGTGACGCAGCACGTCGTCGATGAGCTTCTCGTCGTCCTTGGTGCCCAGCGTTACGGTTGCCAGAGCCTGGGTCTCGCCACGCTTGAACAGGGCAGAACCGTGGGGATAAGGCAGGTAGTCGGGTTCGCACAGGATGGGACGAATCTCGTTGGTCTTGCGGCCATCCAGGCGGATGTGCTCGTCGAGGATGCAACGGCGAACGGCGTCGCGCTGCACTTCCTCGTAATAGCGCTTGATCATCGGTTCCTTCTCCTCGCGCTCCTCCTCGGGGATGGTCTCCATGAAGTCGTCATAGGCCTTCTGGAAGGTCTCGTTGCGCCACTGCTTGTCAGCCTTGCCGGCCTGAGCCACAGCATAGCACTTGGGATAAATCTCCTTGCGCACGCGCTCGTGGAGTTCCTCGTCGTCGGTCTCGTGGCAGTACTCACGCTTGGCAACGCCCAGCTCCTTGGCCCACTCCTTCTGGATCAGGCACATGGGCTTGATAGCCTCGTGGGCAGCCTTCAAGGCGGCAATCAGTTCGTCCTCGCTCACTTCGTCCATTTCGCCCTCGACCATCATAATATTATCGTAAGTCGCACCTACCATCAATTCCATGTCAGCTTTCTCAATCTGCTCAAAC
>CACZAC010000027.1 GCA_902779125.1 uncultured Bacteroidales bacterium
GGCCGCAGCATTGATTTCAGGTGTATAAAAGAGCCTTAATTGATTCCATCTATCAATTAAGGCTCTTTCTAGGTGTATATTTGACCCTTAAGCCATATTAAATGTGATTATTTGCCCTCATTTTTATTGGAAATATGAGGAATTGTTATTATATTTGCGCCATAACTTGAAAAAATAAAAACTTGTACTAACTCATAAATTCCTATTGTTATGAAGAAATTATTACTCTTTTCACTGGCTGTGCTGCTGGTATCGCTGGCAGCCCGTGCCGATGTGGCCATCAACGCCACCAACTTCCCTGACGCGATCTTCCGCTCCTACCTCATGGGCCAGTATCCCAGCGGCACCATCACCACGGCGCAGCTCAATGCCCGTGACACGTTGAATCTGGCTTACAAGGGCATTTCCGACATGACGGGTGTGCAGTATTTTACCCAATTGAAAAGATTGGATCTCTACTCGAATAATCTGACCACGATTGACGTGAGCGCCAACACCAAGCTGATTTACCTCAATTTGGGATACAACAAGTTGACGTCACTCAACGTGGAAAGTAACACGGTTCTGCAGGAATTGTATCTCCAGCACAACCAGATTTCTCTTTTCACGGTTACGAACCATAGTGCCTTGAGGACGTTGTGGATAGCAAACAATCCTAATTTGACGTCGCTCACCTGCTACCGCAACGCAATCACCAGTTTTGATATCTCCAATTGTACTGCCTTGGCCAGTTTGAGGTGCTATGAGAATGCTAATCTAACCACTATCTATGGGTTGGCCTCCTGTACCGCAATCACTTATATGGACTGTGAGGACTGCGCCATCACCGACTTGAGCGCTGTCTCAGGCATGACGAACTTGGAAAAGCTTTATGCACGCTACAATCAGCTAACGTCACTCGATGTCTCTGGTCACCACAATCTGTCTTACCTCAGGGTCACGGGAAATACACAGCTGACAGAGCTCTTGTGCTATAGCTGTGACTTGACCACGCTTGTAGTTTCGGGTTGCTCGGCGTTAAAAACGCTGAAGTGTTATTATAATTCTAATCTAACTGCCATCACTGGCCTGGCTGATTGTAGCGCATTGACCTATCTGGACTGTGAGGACTGTGCCATCACCGAACTGCCCGGCGTGAACAACATGAACAACCTGCAAACGCTGTGGGCCCGTAACAACCAGTTGACGGGCACTCTTGATGTGAGCAACAAACCTCAACTGAAATATCTCAGGGTTAGTGGCAACACGGGGCTGACAGCGCTCAGATGCGCCTACTGCGCCTTGACATCGCTTGATGTGACAGGCTGCACTGGTCTGAACTTGTTACATTGTGAAGTAAACAGCAATCTTTCCACCATCCAGGGGCTGACGGACTGCACAGCGTTGACTTGGTTTGGCTGCGATTATTGCGCGTTAACTTCACTTGACTTGACGTTCTGTCCTGGCCTCAAAAGTTTATATTGCTATAATAACCAGTTGACCTCGCTCAACGTGACGGGTCTGACTTCCCTTGTGAACTTGAACTGCATGAACAACCCTGACCTTGGCAGCATTACCGGCTTGAGTGACTGTTCGGCCATGACTTATTTAAACTGCTCTAACTGCGGCCTCCCCAGCCTGAATGTGGATAATATGAACGACCTGGGGGAACTGTGGTGCTATGACAATCTGTTCACCACACTCTCGGTAAATAATAAACCTATGTTGACGACACTGGTTGCCAAAAACAATCTATTCCTTGAAGAATTAGAATGCTTCTCTTGCGCCCTGACCTGTTTGGATGTTTATGATTGCCCTGTACTTAATTATATCGATTGCATGTACAACCAATTGACTGAACTGGACGTCACCACTTGCCCGGAGCTCATGTATCTACTGTGTGAAGACAATCAACTGACCGAACTGGACATCAGCCGCAACTCCAAACTCCTCTACCTCTGGTGCCGCTACAACCTGTTGACAAGTGTGGACCTGAGCACTTGTCCTGACAATTTCCTTTCTCTTGACATCCGTCACAACCAGGTTTCAGGCACTATCGATGTCTCGAGGTTTGCCTCGTTACTCCATTTAATGTGCACCAACAATCAGATTTCTCAAGTGGTACTTGGTAACCATGATGATCTCATTTACCTTTTGTTAGATTTTAATCAGCTAACGAGTATTGATGCCCGTGGCTGTAGTGCTTTGCAAATTTTCCGTACTCAGAACAATCAGTTGACCAGCCTGCAGTTGGGTAATAGCCCTGATTTGAATCAATTAGCCCTATTCTATAATGAACTCAATGCCAGCCAGATGGGTCAGATCGTCAACGCGTTGCCCACACGCAGCGCCGATGATCCCGGAGAGCTTTATGCCATTGTCGATGATAATCCCGAAGACGATACCGTTGAGGGTAATGTCATCACTGCAGCCCAGGTCAGCCAGGCCAATGCCAAGAATTGGGATGTCTATCATTGGGATTGGGACGGCGCAGGCTGGAGACCCTATGCCGGCAGCGCGGGCCAGCTTGGCGATGTCAACGATGACGGTCATGTGACCATCGCCGACGTGACCGCTTTGATTGATTACTTGCTGAACGGTAATGCCAGTGGCATCAATTTGGGTAATGCCGACGTGAGCGGTGACGGTCAAGTGAACATCGGTGATGTGACCTCATTAATCGATATGCTGCTCAGTGGCTCGTCTAGCAAGATAATGAAGTCCTCGATGGAGCACACTGCGTCATCCCCAAAGCCCATCCTCTTCAACAAGGAACTTTTCCTCGAGAAGCCTCACAGGATTAAAAACTGACTTTGATTATCAATGGAGTGGAGACTAGGGATAAATCCACTCAACAGATGTCTAGCTGTTAAACAGACGGTGTGTCATAATGAAGTGCCGGATTTTTAACCGCCCTGCGGGCGGGAAATTAAAACAAATTATATTTAAAATTTAGTATACAAATCGTAGTACTTTGAATTTTAATGGATATTTGTTTAATTTCCCGTGCGTAAGCACGGTTAAATTGCTGAGGCAGTTCTTGACACACCGTCTGTTTTTTGTGGATTGCTTGACAATGTTAAGTTCAAGGGCATAATATCTGGGAAAAATGTATTTTTTAGAGAAAAATGGTTATCTTTGCGATATCTTAATCAATTAATTATTGCGATATGCAAAAAATCTTTTTGACAATATTATGCCTGTGGGCGCTGGGCGCTGGCGCCGTAGGGGTGAAATCCGGTAGTGCGATGACTTTGGTGGACAGTTGCGGCTTCTTTCCGCAGCTGAGCCTTGACGGCCAGTGGTTGCTTTATTCGCCCACCGATGCAAAGAGCCTGATGTTGAAAAACCTGTCCACGGGGCAGGTGACCACCGTAGCCAATACGGGTTACCCGGGTTTTGACGCCATCTTTGGTGCCGACGGCAAGGTGTATTACATTACGCAACAGCGCAAGGGTAACGGTCTGGTCTATCGCACGGGGCATTGCTATGACCCCTCGACCGGCAAGAGCCAGGTGGTGCTCAAGCCGCAGCATGGACGCGTCGAGGCGCTGCAGGCCGCCACGGGCGTGGTTGTCAACGGTGAGCGCCAGTATTACCGCAGCAATGATGGGGTGGGGGCTTATGTATATACCCGAGGCTCATTGCTCTATCTCGTCGATGAGTATGGTGCCACTCGCACCATGGAACCCGTCAAGGGGAGCAACGGATACCTGTGGGCCAAGTTGTCGCCCGACGGCACTAAGGTCTTGTTCGAGGCTGCCGCCAAGGGGCTTTATGTCTGCGACCTCGATGGCAGGTTAGTCGCCGATTTGGGGCAGTACTTGATGCCCTGCTGGTACAACAACGATTATATCGTTGCCATGAGCAATGCCGGCAATACCCGCACCAACGGTTCCTGCATCTGGCTGCTGTCGGTTGACGGCAGCATCTGCAAGCCCATCTCGTCGAACAATGAACGTGCTGTCCAGCCCATGGTGGCTGGCAACAAGGTGGTCTATACCATCCAGTACAGCGGCGAAGTCAGGCAGGTGGAGCTGGATATCCCTGCCGCCATGTGGCAGAAGGTCGCTCTGGGTAAGGGAAAGACCGAAAAAGTGAAGAATCCCGCGAGCAAGAAGGACGTGCCGCGCGTGTTCATCAATCCGGGCCACGGCGGCCACGACAGCGACGACCGCCATGTGCCCACATGGGTCATCGGCGCGCAGGACACGTTGCACTACTATGAGTCCAATTCCAACCTGACCAAGGGACTCGCCCTGGAGGAGATTCTTACCAACAAGGGCTATGAGGTCGCCCTGTCGCGTCGCACCAACACGACCGAGGACGACTTGGACCTCTTCGAAATCGTATCACTTGCTGCCAACAGCGGTGCCGACATTTTCTTCTCAATCCACAGCAATGCCACGGGTATAGTGAAGCGCATCAACTTCCCCCTTGCACTGTATCGCGGATGGGACTATCAACCTGTCGTGGAAGGCAGCCTGAAGCTGAGCGAGGCGGTGATGAAATATGCCGCCCAAAACGAGCTTGCAGTGTGGACCCATGAGAAGCGCAGCCGTGGCGACTGGTCGTTCTATCCCGAGTGGGGCTACCAGGTGGGCTTGGGCGTGTTGCGCTACAACAAGTTGCCCGGTATGTTGAGCGAGGGCTCGTTCCATGACTATCTGCCCGAACGGGAACGTCTGCTCAACGACAGCTATTGCTGGCTCGAGGCGTGGAACCAGTCGCTGGGCATCGATGAGTACTTCGGTCGCAGCAAGAAGTTCAAGAACGGCGTTATTGCAGGTACAGTGCGCTGGACCGACCTGTTCCGTGAGGATGAGGACGGCCGCCTGTTTGACGCCGACAGGCAGCGGACAGTGAACGGCGCCCTCCTGCGTCTGTACAACGATAGGGGTGCGCTGAACCGCATCTTCAGGACCGATGACCTGGACAATGGCGTGTTTGTGTTCACCAACCTGCCGCCCCAGAAGTACAAACTCGAACTGCTCTATGGCGGTGAGGATAAACTCTACACCACCGTCAAGGTCAAGGTCAAAAAGAACAAGACGTCCTACAAGAACCTGACCCTGAAGAAGGACCAGAAGCCCAAGAAGAAATAACTCTAACGTCTAAACTTGATATACATTATGAAAAAACTGTTTTTGTTCATGCTGGCCGTGGCACTAGCGCTGCCGGCGATGGCACAGGAGGTGGAGGTAGTCTCCAAGCAGCGCCTGCTCGAGGGCGTCGAGGGTCCCGCCTATTATCCCGTGCTCAATCCAACGGGCGACAGGCTGCTGTTCTCGGCCGAGGATGGTGCGCTCAAGCTGCACGACTTTGCCGATGGCGTGACGACGGTAGTCACACGCGACTATGTGGCGGGCAATGACGCCTGCTTCGGTGGTGACAACAAGGTGTATTTTGTAACCCAGCAGATGGGCGAGGACCATCTGATTTACCGCACGGGTCAGTGCTTTGACGTTTTGACCCGTCAAGCGGCTGTCGTGACACCGTCACAGCATGGTGCCGTTCATGCCGTGCCTGCAACCCGTGGCGGCGCACTGAGGGCTCCCCAGCAGAACTACGATTCATCGGCCAATATCGGCGAGGCGGTCTGGACCGAGGAGAGCCGGGTACATGTAATCGTTGACGGCAAGGAGCGCGTTTTCAGCCCCGTGGACTCCTGGGCTGGCTACCTGTGGGCGTCGCTCTCGCCCGACGGCAAGCGCGTGGCATTCTTCGCTGCGGGCAAGGGTATTGTGATTATCGACTTGCGTGGCCAGATGCTCGCCATGCTGGGCAACTATGAGATGCCATGCTGGTACAACAACGATTATCTGGTGGCACAGAACGCCAAGGACGACGGTCACCAGTTCACCTCTTCACAGCTTCTTCTGCTCAAGGCCGACGGCACCTGGCAGGCCGAACTGACCAAGCCTGTGTCGATGGCGATGCACCCCACCTGTGGCGGCGGCAAGATTGTCTATTCGACCATCGACGGCCTGCTGTATGAAATGAAAATCAACATTCACGAATAAAACGCTGTAGTGTCATGAAAAAGAATCTTTTCAAATCGATGATATTGGCGCTGATGGCAGTTTTTGCCGTGAATATGGCCAGCGCCCAGCAGCCCCATGTCTATATCAACCCCGGTCATGGCGGCTATGACAGTGACGACCGCAATATGGTCATCTATCCCTTTGTTCAGGGCGACAGCGCTGGCTCATGGGAATCCAAGTCCAACCTGCGCAAGGGCCTCGCCCTGCGCGAAATCCTCCAGAAGAAAGGCTACAAGACCAGCATCTCGCGTGTGACCAATACCACTGCCGACGACCTGGCGCTCTCGACCATCGTTGCCCTGTGCAACCAGAGCGGTGCCGATGTGTTCTATTCCGTCCACAGTAATGCCACGGGCACCAGCGCCCGCACCAATTTCCCGATGGTGTTCTACCGTGGCTATACGGGTTCGCCTCAGATTGCCAATGCCGATGTGCTGGCTGCTGACCTCGAGCCTTACCTGTATGCCAGTCAGAACACCGTGTGGACCCACAACTATCAGATTTGGGGCGACTGGTCTTTCCGTCCCGAGTGGGGTACACAGGGTTATGGCGTGCTGCGTGGCAACCGCGCCGTCGCCAACTTGAGTGAGGGCTCCTTCCACGACTATATCCCCGAGGCCTACCGACTGCTCAGTTTCTACTACTGCTGGATGGAGGGCTGGAACATCTCGCTCGGCGCCGACAAGTACTTCGGACGCCTGAACAATTACAACCTGGGCGTGGTGACGGGCAACGTGCGCGATGACCGCATCAAGCGACTGCAGGAATGCGCGCAGCCCTTCCTCGTCTATGGCGACGACAACCTGATGCCCATCCACAATGCTACGGTGCGCCTGCTCGACGCTGCTGGCAACGAGGTGCAGCAATGCGTGACCGACACGCTGCGCAACGGCATCTACGTCTTCAAGTATGTGACACCCGGCACCTATACGGTCGAGGTGAGCACGCCCAAGCATTTCACCCAGACCAAGACGGTCACGGTAACTGCCAATGCACCCACCTACCAGAATTTCTACCTCAAGCGCGTGCGCGACACGCCTCCCGAGGTGCTGGAATACAGCCCCGTGTGGAACGAGGGTGACCCTGCCGTGAAGTGCAGCACGCCCATCGTCCTGACGTTCAACTGGGATATGGACAGCGTGACGACGTGTGGCGCTTTCACGCTCGACCCGCCCGTGGAGGGCAATTTCAAGTGGGAGGACTCCTACCACCGCCTGGTATTCACGCCGGTTGACGCTTTTGACGTGAGCACGCTCTACACGATGACGCTCAAGAAGAGCGCCGAGCACGGTGGCGGCACGCCGATGGTCGAGGACTTCACCATGCAGTTCCTCACCCAGCCACGCAACCACCTTGCCGAACTGGCGGTGTTCCCCTACGAGGGCGCTCAAGTCCACTATAAGACGCCGACTGTAGAACTGCGTGTGGACTCCCTGCTTGACAGTTACAACCTGTTCCAGCGCCTGCGCGTACTCGACAACGAAGGCAATGAACTGGATTGGAACAAGCGCAGCATCAAGTATAACAAGCGCGGTGACGCTTACGGCTTCGTGCGCATCCCGCTCGTCAAGGACATCGAGGTGGGCAAGGATTACCGACTCATCCTCGATGTGGACATCGCCGACACTGCCGGCATCCATCTGCCCGCCACCCGCATCATCAACTTCACCGGTGTTGACGCCGGCGCCGACAAGCCCGGCATGGAGGTTGTCGAGGGCTTTGAAAGCACTGACGGCTTCAGTGTTATGGAAAATCCCACATACTATACTGAATCTAAAATCACCGCCTCGACCGACAGGCTGTTCGGTAACAAATCGCTACAGTTTGCATATGTGTATAACTTTGATATAGAATATTACGGCAGGAGTCAAGGTTTCATTTTTGATGAGGCTCCGGCTGTGAAGTTTTCACGCGGCGACACCTTGGGTATCCACGTGTGGGGCGACATGAGTTACAATATCCCAAGTGTCATTCTCAGTATTCCTTGCGATGGCTATTCATACGTGTGGCCAATTGAACTAGGCGAAATCAATTTCCACGGCTGGCGATATCTGGAAATACCTCTTGACCTGCCGGCTGACAGCACATTCCAATTGTATGGTTTTAGTATAAGACACAACCATCCGCTGATGGGCAAGAGCGGAGGCACAATCAAGTTAGACAACCTGCTCAAGAAGGCATCCTCAGGAATTGATGAGACTCGCCTGGCCGACATGAAGGTAAATGTCGCTGGCGACTACATCGTCGTCAGTGCCGACACCTGGGTGCAGGGTGTGGAACTGATTGACGTGAATGGCCGCACCGTCAAGGCAGCGGGCGGCAATTGCCTGAATGTGGCTGATGTCGATCACGGCATCTATATCGTCCGCGTCCACATCAATGGCCAAACCGCCACCCACAAGGTGAGACTTTAACCTCACCATTCTTTAACCTCAACAAGACTCGGTCCTGTGCATGGAACAAACCATGCGCAGGACTGTTTTTTCTTGTTCCGTGATGCTCTTTTTCCTATTTTTCGCATTAGCATTTTGCTATAAGAGATTCTGCCTGATAATCACGGAATTAGCGCATCAGATTTTGCAAAATGGCGTGTACCATGCTGTTTTTCCTAACTGAAAAGGTCAAAAGACCTTGACAAGGCCGTAGGCCTTGAATTATGGTAACCCTATGGCGCACAGACCGATAGGTCTGTGTGGCATGGGGAAAGGGTGCCTATAGGAAAAGGGCCTCGAAGAGGGTCACGCACTACAGGCTTAGGAAATGTCGCAGTTAGTGGCCCCATTCAGGGCCCATCATGAGTAGCGTTCGAGCCACCACGCTACAAGGACCTACGACCCTTGCGCCGTGGTGTTAACTCAAGTCAATGCCGCTGGCCTTGTGCAGTTCTTCGACCTGCTTGGACGCACCAATGGCTCTAAACGACTTCACAGCATGTCCCAATGCGGAAAACAACAGACTTTAACCTCACCATTCTTTAACCTCAACAAGACTCGGTCCTGCGCATGGAACAAACCATGCGCAGGACTGTTTTCTCATGTCCGGTCATGTTCTCGTTGCCAATGATTGCCCTATCAATTTGAGTTGTTATCAATTTAACAATAATTAACTGCTATCTTGAATATGTGAATTCTATTGTGTGTAATTTTGCATGTTAAAACCAATGATGCATATAGAATCTCTATTATAGGGAAATGATTAAAGCTGATGTGTTCAGAGGATAGTATCAGTCTCTATTATTGACTTTTAACGTGCATATATTCAAGATTCTACTTGTATTGGTGCTATAATGGATTATGTACTTAATCTGTGGGTGGTTTGTTATGTACTTAACTGAAGCTATAACATTTATTAATTATAATATTTGTGGATTATGATGAAGAAACATTTTACTGTTTTGATGGCCGGCCTGCTTCTGGCAGTAGGCTGGACTATGAAGGCCTCGGCTCAGGCTTTGCCTGAAGGAGGCTTTGCAGAGCGTTTGGGCCTTATTGACGACGCTACAACTCTCAAGTGCGTTACGGGCGTTGATGCTCTGGACATGATGTCGCTTCCCGTTGCGACAGCTGCTAAACCTGGTGTGACCACTAGGTTGAAGGCGCCCATGCGCGTTCCCGATTCAGGCCCCAATTCAGTAGTGAAGAAAAAGGCCTACTATCAACAGTTCACCTACTCATATACCGATGACCAAGGTGTTCTGCATGAGAATGTTGACCCCACCGAGGAGGCAAAAGATCCTCACCAGATCTATGAACTGTTGAGGTGGGTATATGGTAACCCCAACTTCCCTGGTCCGACCTACAGCGCCTACACGCCTGGTAATGTGCAGGAAGATCCCGTTGTTTATGGGCCCATTGAGGGCGGATGGAACCTTACTTCCGCCAGCGATAACACCTCTCAGGTCCTTGATAACAACATCACGATTTCGCTGGACGACACCTACGCTTTCATCACCTCAATCGTTGTTTCAACAGGTGATAATGAGATTACCAGTTGGGTTTGCAACACTGCAGGTTATAACCTGCTAGGCTATACCGAGGATAATGTTGCTGTCTATGCCTCTGACCTGCCTTCTGACTGGACATCTTCCAATCCGGTTCAGTTATATAGCGATGGTGAAAATATCTATTACATTGGCTATATCTATGATGGTGGTACAATCACGGTTCCCGTTCCTGGCAGTTATACCGACTTTCAAGTCGTGATACATGCCATTGGTGCTTCTACTGAACAGAATTCAAGCATTACGGTGAATGGAGAAACCAAGGAATTAACAGACTCTTGGGCTGATTACACCTGGAATGTCACCTTCCAGCCGCAAGAAGTACCAGACTTTGTTCAGGGTACGGTGCAGGCTCCCTTCGAGGATGGCTATACCGCTTTGATAGTGTCACTCTATAACGACACCACTAAGATTTATCCCGAACCCGACGCTTATGATGGTTCTTGGGAATTCACCAACACGTCTGACTTGATTGACTACATCCGTGACAACATCCAGTCTGTGAAACTGTTGACCGACGGTCTGCGCATCGGTAGCAGGGATGACTACTCTATCGGTACTGTATTCAATTGTGACGGTACCTACAACCGATTCTTCCTTCTCGGCAAGGGTCAGGCTCGTAAGAAATCACCTCAATTGCTCGCCAACATTGCCAATGGATACTGGCCTTCTTATTGTGGTGAGGAAGGTCCTTTCAAGACCATGTTCGAGGAGTTCAGCCCCACCACAGGAGCTAAGGGTTCGGATATTAAAGACTTCTACAGCAAGCTGAACGAGGGTTATACCTACAATGTGGTTCACGACTGCGCTTCGGTTATCCAGAACAAGCACCAGTTCTCGATGTCAGGTAGGACTGGTACGCAGGCTATCGCTTTGACGGGACTTAACTTCTTTATTCCCGACTACCGACTCAAGCATTGGACCACTACCGATAGTTATGGCTATGGCTATACCGTTGATGGCCGTGACATGGTTGCCTATATGAGAACAAATGCGGATGGTGAGCATGTCCGTCAGTTCGTTTATGGTACAAATATCTATGAGTTTGCAGCCTGGTTCGGTCAGTACAACCAGGATTATGCTCCCAAGATGGGTCTCTACAAGATTAATCTGGATGCTGTGGCCGAGGCTGTTGCCGAGAGCCATGAACCGGACAACGAGAATTATAAGGTTACATTGACCTGGGTATCCTCGCTGGACGAGATGTCGAACCCGAAGCACAACGTGCCCCAGGTATTCACTGTATTTTATTATGATGAGAATAATCAGAGGCAGTATCTCGTGGTCGAAGGTTACACCAACACCGATGGCGAGACCGGCATGACCACCCTCGTTTACTACGTTCCCCAAAAGGAGCGCAGCTATACAATCGACTATGTAGTCACGGGATCTCCCGACGACAATGATCATCCGCAGTTTGTTGCCGAGAGTAACATCGCCGGCGTGATTATCCCTGGATGGAAAGACTTCGTCGGCCTGGCACTCGACCACCACGAGAGTGACTTCGTGGTAGCTGATATGGCCAACTGGTACCGCAACTTCCTGGTTGTTCAGAACGAGGATATCTATAATGGCCTGACCGTTAGCAAGGTGAGCGATGGCATGAACTCGTTCAACCTCTATCGCACCGAGTACAAGGGTGACGTGGCAGGTCCCACCACCAAGGTTGCTACCCTCAAGTTCGACAACCCGACGCCGTCCCAGGTGCACTATAAGGTCACCTATATGGATCAGGAGATTCTTGACCCGAAGTACGAACGCAGCGCAATGAACGTGCCCGATGAGGGTTACATTCGCGTCAAGGGCAATGGTGACCTTGTCATCTGGCCCAATGGCTATAACGTGAACTTCAAGTCCATTACGATTAAGAACGGCAATACTACATTATCTAGCTGGACTTCTGACCAGAGCAGCCTGCCCGCGGCATGGAAATTGTCTCCCGGTTCAGACTGGGTTAACCACACCATCCAGAACACCAATGATAAGGTAGGTTATATCGAGGGTGGCGGTTACATCTACATCCCCGATATGCTGAACAACTACAGCAACTTGACGGTAACGATTTCGGCCTATGGTGAAGGTGGTACCGTTTCCAGGATTGCTGTTAACGATGATCCAAAGACGATTGCCAATAATTCTGCTGCCACTTACACCTGGAGCAGCCTCTCGGGCGACGCCAAGGCTCCCAGACGTGCCAACCGTGCAACCAACACGTTGGTCAACAACACCTTTGATGATGCAAACTGGTGGACGGTTATTGATGCCAACAATGATGACTATACTTGGAGTATCTCTGATGGTCGAGCAAGTTATAGTTATAACTTTTACGGAGCTGCTGATGACTGGCTCGTAACTTCGCCTATAGCCCTCGAAGCAGGAAAGACTTACAGGTTCTATATTGATACCTGGTGCGGAAATGACTGGTATCCTGAAAAACTGGAGGTCAAGATGGCATCAGCCAACGACGAGACGGCTCTTTCTGGCGGAACGACAGTAATTGGCTCTACCACAGTGGATTGGAAGGCTGCTGCCACCCTCAGTAACGAGAATCTGACGGTAAGCACTTCGGGTAACTATTACTTTGGTATTCACGCTATCTCCGATCGTGACCAGTACTATCTGTATGTAGATAACCTGAAGATTGAATACGAAAACACCGATCCTACTATCGAGGCTTCAACAAATGACGTCACCCTGGCTTGTGCACCAGGTGGAAGCACCGACCAGACTGTGACCGTCACCGGTGAAAACCTGACGGGTAACATTACCGCCACGCTTAATGATCCCGATGGAGTGTTCAGTCTGAATACCACTAACCTGGGTACCACAGGTGGTGACCTTACCATCACTTATTCACCCACTGCCGCGGGCACCAACACTGCCACCATTGTCTTGACCAGCGATGGCGCCAATACTGTAACCATCAACGTCACTGGTAACTGCATTCCTGGTACCACCTATCAGTTGGTAACCGATCCTGCTACTCAGCTCGTTGACGGCAAGAAGTACATTTTGGTTTATGACAACTATGCGATGGGTGCTTTAAGCGGCACAAGTGGCTATGGCACACGGGTAGATATTGTCAACAATGGTGATGGAACTGTTACTGTTCCTGGAAATGCCGATGCCATGGTGCTCACACTCCACAACTACAGTAGTTATTATACTACAGGCTACACCTTTACAATAAATGGTGGAGCTAATGATGGAAAATATCTGATGCCAGCGGCGAGCTCAAGTAGCAATACAAATTTGACCACCAACAATACCGCTGTTGACAATGCTGTATGGCATGCAGTTGCTGACACAAAGCCAACTGGAGGTTATGGCCTGTTGAGTTATCGTTCAACTGATACCCGTGGTTTAATTTATCAAGTGAGCGGAACTCGTTTCTCTCACTATGCCAAGAGTAATGTAACCGCCAACGGTGCTGGCTACTACTATGGTCTGCTCTATGTTGAGCAGGAAGGACCGGTTCATGTTGACGGTGGCTTGCTGCGTCTGCACCTGCTGATGGCAGACCAGTTCAAAGAGCCCATACCTGCTGACAACAGCCATCCCGATTACTATGAGTATGTGCTGAAGTATGAGCCTGCTGGCGAAGATCCCGAGCAGAGCGGTACTGTCGATGTTGAAGTCTTGAAGACCACTGCCAAGGTGAACGGTTACTACACCCTGGATGAGATTAATAATGACGTCAGCACCACCACCAAGGCTGAATTGCTCGAGATGGATGTGCTCACTTCTGACATTACCATGACACTGCCGAATGAGAACCCCGACATCCTGTACTTCCAGATGCAGGGTAAGAAGAATGGTAATCCTGTTTTGAACCAGGATTATCTCTCCAAGCTGCAGTACATGAAGAACGTCAGGAAGTATGAGGAGGTTTATGACCAATCTCCCATCGTGGGTAAGCAGTACAATCCTCAAGAAACGTATCACTCCTATGATGTGCGCACGCCCATCACAACGGGCAACTATGGCAACTATATGACCTATGCGCCTTCTGTATCATCTTGGGGTATCGGCCGCCGCTACTTCGAGGACGATGGTGAGAATAACACCTATGGTGCTCCCATCTGGAAGAACAGCGTCGGCAAGGCTGAGATGAAAGCTGCTACCCTTGAGAAGCAAGTGGGCAGCAACGGCAGTGCTCTGTCATCAGTCAGCTGGACTGACGCTAACGGACAGCCTTGCTGCCTGTACATCCTTGACAAAATCACTGCCTACGGATACTTGCCCTCGTCTGAGGTCGCCAACATTGAATATGAGCCTTACATGTTCCGTGTATTCGTTGAGAGCCCGACTGGCAAACTGCGCGGCTTCATTCCTCCCGTGCCTGGAACAACAACAAATCCTGGTACCAACACTCAGAACAATCCCGAATTCACCAACACCAAGGGTCCGTGGAGCGTCTATGAGGAGAACGTTGAGGATGCACAAGTCGTAAACCTCGAGGGTGGAAAGGGCGTAATCTGGCAGAAGAGCAAGAATGACGCTGACTGGGAGGACAATGCGGTCTTCGGTGCCTTGAGCAACATGATTCAGGGTACGCAAAGCAGCGCAACGTTTAACCCCGAGGATCTGATTGTTTACGTACGCTTCTACTACAAGGTGAAAGACTCGAATGCGAAGAGTCGCGATGGTGAGGCTCGTCCCGGTAACGGCTCTCAGTCTCCCGGATTCGAACCTTCGCCCTGGACCGCTGTAGAAGAAGTCAAGTATGTCGGCGATGTAGTTAGTGTGACCTACGTCAATACGCTGGGTATGACTAGCGACCGTCCGTTCGAGGGTGTGAACGTCGTGATTACACGATTCAGCGACGGTACAACCCGCACCGAAAAGGTCGTTCGGTAATTTAGTTCGCTGAATTGTGGATTGAAACTCATTCAATTCACATTACATCTAACATAATTTTTCACCAAGCCGTGGGGGCGCTGATGATAGCGCGCCCACGGCTGCTTTTTTGTCTCTTGCTGAAATTGCCGAATCTGATGGGACAGATACTATGGTTTTTGTCAAAAACTGACATTTTGTCAGTTTCTTGGTTTAAAATAGTTTAAAAACCTGACACGCTGGCTGCGTTTTTTAACGGTGCTTAAACTTTGGGCGCTTGGCATCGGGTTTGCTGAATAGGGGAGTGAACGCAGGGCGATAGCCCGGCAAGTGAACAAGAACATTAATAATAACAAATAAACAATTAGGAGGTAAAAACTATGTATTTTCCTGTAATTCGCAACAACCGCAACAATTGGTTAGACAGTGCTTTCAACGACCTGTTTGATATGGATTGGACCCCGCGCCATGTGACCACAGCTCCCGCTGTCAATGTCAAGGAGAGCGACACCGCTTTCACCATGGACATCGCTGCTCCGGGCCTCAAGAAGGAGTTCTGCTCAGTCAACATCAACAACGAGGGTAACCTTGTAGTCAAGATTGAGAACAAGGCAGAGCATGAGGAGAAGTCTGCCGAAGAGGAGAAAACCCACCACTACTTGCGCCGCGAGTTCTCCTACGCCAACTATGAGCAGACCTACACGCTGCCCGAGAACGTGGACAAGGAGCACATCAGTGCCAAGGTCGAAGATGGCATCCTGACCATCGAACTCCCCAAGCTAACTCCCGAGCAAGAGAAGAAACTCGATCGCGTCATCGAGATCGCTTAACTCCCGTATCTCCCAGACAGGGATAGAAAACGGCACCTGTGGCTTTGAGCCACGGGTGCTTTTGTTTTGTAGGTTAACAGATGTTGTTTTGTCTTAATAATTGTTTCATTTTGGCAAATATATGTGATGCTCTGGGTGCTTCAATCTGAATTTTAACTAACTTTGCCGTCTCAAATGTCGGTGGGATACCGATATTATATAATTATTAACACAGAGTCACATTCGTTAACCGAATTTGAAATGATAATTAAAGGTCATAATGTTACACTGATTGCTGACAGCAGCACGACGCGCACCGAGTGGGCCTTGATTGAGGACGGCAAGGTGCTGAGCGATGCCTTCACTTCTGGATTGAACCCGTTTTTCATGACTCGACGTGAAATCAGTCACAGCATACGCCTGGAACTGCCGCCTGAATTCTTCAAGCGGCGCTGGAACCACGTCTATTTCTATGGGGCGGGCTGTTCCGGTCCTGAGAAGAATAAAATCATCGAGTCGTCGCTGGTAGCGCAGTTCAAGACGCCGGTCACGGTGATGAGTGACCTGCTGGGCGCTGCACGAGGTCTGTTGGTGAGAGAGCCGGGACTGGCGTGCATCTTGGGTACCGGTAGCAATTCGTGCTTCTACAACGGTGACGTAATCGCCAAGAATGTGCCCGCGCTGGGCTTTATCCTGGGTGATGAGGGCAGTGGTGCAGCACTGGGACGTGTGTTCCTGGGCGACGCCCTCAAGGGATTGGCTCCCCACGCGCTCACCGAGGCCTTCTTCGACAAATACAAGGTGACTCGTGCCGAGGTGCTGGATGCTGTGCTCAACAACCCCGCAGCAACCCGCAACCTGCGCACCTATTCGTTCTTCCTGAGCGAACATCTGGACAGCCCCTATGTACACGACCTGATTGCTGGCGAGTTCAAACGTTTCTTTGAGCGAAACGTGGCACAGTATGACTACAAGAGCTATCCTGTGAACTTTGTCGGCCCCATCGCCACGACTTACAGCGAAATCCTGCTCGAGGTAGCCAACGCCTTTGGAGCTACGGTCCGCAAGATTGTTCTCAGCTCCATGCCTGGCCTTGTCGCCTACCATAGCGACCAGTTCATGTAAGCACGGCTTACCTTCAGTTTATCCAATTTCACATCATCAGTCCACCATCTGGATATTTCTTCCCAGATGGTGGATTTTCCTTAAAAAGTGTAGTTAAATCATAAATAATGTTGTAAAGCGGGCTGTTTGGCGGGTTTTGTTTTGGTTTTTCGTTTGGTTTGACTAATTTTGTTGCATTAGAAATCAAGAAAAAACCAAACGGAACGATATGAAAAAATCAATTCAAGTATTGTTAAGTATAGCTGCCTCTCTGGTGGTAGCTGCCCCGTTGCATGCCCAGGAGCAAGTGTTCACCCAGGAACAGCAGGACGCTGTGCAGCGCGTGGTGGCGAGTAAGCTGCCCGAGCACATGGGCGTGGGTGACCTCAAGGTGCGCTCCCTGACTCTTGAGAACGACACGGTCAAGGTGGACGTGAGCGAGAACTTCGGCGATGTGCCCTTTACCCAGTCAGGCGTGTCGGCGATGCGCAGCGAGATTCGCGAGGCATTGGGCGCTGAATACGGCGACTCTCCGGTGCTCATCACCATCGTCGGCAACGATATCGACAAGTATTTTGCCGACTATGAGCCTGCCTACAAGCGCAGCCACGAGCCGTTCATCACCGAACTCGATGCCAACCGCCATTATAAGCATGGTCTGGACGGCAATATCGTAGCGATGTGGCCCAGCCACGGCTGGTACTTTGAACCTAAACTGAACCGCTGGGAGTGGCAGCGTGCCCGTCTGATGCAGACCGTCGAGGACATGTACACCCACAGTTATGTGCTGCCGTTCCTCATCCCGATGCTGGAAAATGCAGGTGCCTATGTGTGGAACGCCCGTGAGCGTGACACCCATAATTTCGGTGTCGTTGTCGATAACGACGGTGGCGAGGCGCAGCAGGGCTACAGCGAGCGTAACGGCAAGCAGAAGTGGCAGGCCGGCCAGGATGGCGGTTTTGCCTACCTGCGTCCGACCTACAAGGACTTTGAGAACCCCTTCACCGAGGGTACTTACCGCATGGTCAAGGCCGAGAAGGACAAGAAGAAACTCTCCACAGCCTCATGGGACGTGGATATGCCCGAGGCTGGCGAGTTTGCCGTCTATATCTCTTATAAGTCACTGCCCAACAGTGCCCGTGATGTGACCTATACGGTTAACAGCCTGTCTGGACAGCGTCATTTCCGCGTCGATCAGTCGATGGCCGGAGGTGTCTGGGTCTATCTGGGCAATTTCCCGCTGGCCAAGGGTATGAACCAGGCTGTTGTCGAGGTCTCTAACTTGAGCGGGAACAAGGACGCCGTCATCACTGCCGATGCGATTAAGGTGGGTGGTGGCAAGGGCAACATCGTGCGTCGCGTTGCTTTGCCCACCGAGGAGAACCGCCGCATTGCCGCCGAACAGGAGAACGAGAAATACCTGGGCAAGGAAGGCGTGCAGTACAGTTATATCGGTAGCGGTAACCATCCCTGGTTCCACCTGGGCTCACGCTACTACCTGCAGTGGGCAGGTTTCCCTGATAGCGTCTATTCGACCTCTCACGGCATTAATGACTATACCGATGACTACCGCAGCCGTGGCGAGTGGGTCAACTATCTGGCTGGTGGCAGTGACGTGCTGCCTGGCCGTGGCGGCCTGAAGGTGCCGGTGGACATTTCTTTCTGTCTGCACACCGATGCGGGCGCCACGCCCGACGACGAGATTGTGGGCACCCTGCTCATCTATTGCACTCGTGCGAATGGCAAGCAGTTCGGCAAGTATGCCAACGGCACGCCGCGTGAGCTCTCACGCCGCTACTGCAACTTGCTCTCGACCGAGATTGTCAAGGACATCCGCGCCAAGTGGGAGCCCAACTGGACACGTCGCGGCATGTGGGACAAGAGCTATTATGAGGCGCGTGTGCCCGAGGTGCCCGCAGTGCTCATGGAGCTGCTCTCGCACCAGAATTTCGCCGATATGAAATACGGTCTCGACCCGATGTTCCGCTTCGATGTGAGCCGCGCCATCTACAAGGGCATGTTGAAGTTCATCGCCCAGCGCGACCATCGCTCCTATGTCGTGCAGCCCTTGCCTGTCAACACGTTTGCCATCACCAAGACCGATAAGCACAACTATCTGCTCACCTGGAATCCCACCCATGACGACCTGAGCGACAATGCCGATGCCACGGGCTACATCGTGTGTGAACGTGTGGGCCTCGACGGCGCGTTCAAGGAAATCGCCACGACGCGTGGTCCGCAGTACAGCGTGCGCATCAACGACAACAAGATACACTCCTATCGCATCATCGCTATGAACGACGGTGGCCGCAGCTTCCCCAGCGAGACGTTGAGTCTGGGCGAGGCGGCAGGCAGCCAGGGCGATGTGCTGGTGGTCAACGGATTTACCCGCGTGAGCGCTCCCGACTGGTTTGATGGTCCCGAGCGTGCCGGCTTTGACGACAACAAGGACCATGGCGTGCCCTACATCCAGCAGATTAACTATCTGGGCTCGCAGTATGAGTTCCGTCGCGCCATCGAGTGGAAAGATGACGATGCGCCTGGCTTCGGCTCCAGTCGCAGCGACCACGAGACCATGAACGTGGCAGGAAACACCTTCGACTATCCTGCTGTTCACGGCGAGGCGCTGATGAATGCAGGCTATTCTTTCGTTTCTTGCAGCCAGCAGGCATTGGAGAACAACTACAACACCGAGGGCTACCGCCTGATGGACCTCATTCTGGGTAAGCAGAAGGAAATCAAGACCGGCAGCGGCATGATGCCCACGCGCTTCAAGATTTACACCGCAGGCTTGAGGAACGCACTGCGCCAGTTCACCGCGGCAGGAGGTTGCGTGTTCCTCTCAGGAGCCTATGTGGGCAGTGACCTGTGGGACAACGCCGCCGGCAACAATGATGAGGCGGGAAAGACCTTTGTGAAGGATGTGCTCGGCTTTGAGGGCTTGCACGGGCGCGCGTCGCTCGACGGCACCGTCACCACGGTGGACAGCCCCGAAATCCGCTTGTCGTCACCTGGTGCATGGAGCTTTATCAGCAAGTTGAATGACAAGACCTACGCAGTCGAATCACCCGATGCTGTCCGTGCCAGCGATGACCGCGGTTTCACATGGATGCGCTACGGCGAGAACGGCTTGCCTGCCGCTATTGCCAGCGAGCGTGGCGGTTACCGCACTGTGGTCATGGGCTTCCCGCTCGAGACAGTAACCACCGTCCAGGAGCGCACAAGCCTCATGTCCCGCATCATGGACTACCTCAAGAACAGGAATTAATCCCACCAAGTCCAGATAATCTAGTTTCTCTAGAAAATCTAGAAAATCTAGCCCCTCTAGTCAAGAAAAGAAATCAATTTTTAAACAATAATAAAACAGAAAGAAATCATGGGAAGAATTAATTGCTTTATCCCGTTTGTCAGCCCCGAACAGGCTGCGCAGACCATCGAGCACCTCAAGGGTCAGGAACTGGTGAACAAAATCTATTTGCTCGCCACAGTGGACAAACCCAAGCCTGTCGAGGGTTGCGAAATGGTGTCCGTCAACGTGCTCACGTCAACCACCACAATGCGTGAAATCGCTCAGCGTGCCGATGCCGACTATGTGCTGCTCTACACCAAGTACGACACCTTGAAGATGGGTCCCTTCTCGCTGGAGCGTTTCGCCAAGTTGGGCGATGACACCCAGTCGGGTATGCTCTATGCCGACCACTATAATGTGACCGAAAAGGGTGCCGACAAGGCTCCCGTTATCGATTACCAGTTCGGTAGCCTGCGCGACGATTTCGACTTCGGCTCGGTACTGTTCTTCTGCGGCAAGTGCTTCAAGAAGGCTGTCGAGGCGATGAAGGCCAACTACGAGTTTGCCGGTCTGTATGACCTGCGCCTCAAGTTGTCGCAGTTTGCCGCCATCACCCACATCAACGAGTTCCTCTACAGCGATGTCGAGTTGGATACCCGCAAGAGCGGTGAGAAAATTTTCGATTATGTGGATCCCCGCAACCGTGGCCGCCAGATCGAGATGGAGAAAGCCTGCACCGAGCACCTCAAGGAAATCGGTGGATATCTGTCACCCGTGCGCGAGGAGAATGGCGAAGAGGTGCCTAACTTCCGCCACATCGAGTTCGACCAGGGCGACTTCGAGGTCGAGGCAACGGTGATGATTCCCGTGCGCAACCGCATCCGCACCATCCGTGACGCCATCGACTCGGTACTCAAGCAGAAGACCGATTTCAAGTTCAACCTGATGGTGGTGGACAACTTCTCCACCGACGGCACCCGTGAGGCTATCGCCGAGTACAATGACCCGCGTCTCATCCACATCATCGCCGACTACTACGATATGGGCATCGGCGGCTACTGGAACTTGGCCGCCCATCGTCAGAATGTCGGCAAGTTCATCGTGCAACTCGACAGCGACGATATGTACAAGGACGAGAACACGCTGCAGACGATGGTTAATGCTTTCTATGAGCAGAATGTGGCAATGGTTGTCGGTACCTACCAGATGACTGACATCCACCTCAATCCCATTCCTCCCGGCATCATCGACCACAGGGAATGGACTCCCAGCAACGGACGCAACAATGCCCTGCGCATCAATGGCTTGGGCGCTCCCCGTGCATTCTATACCCCCGTGCTGCGTGAGGTGAAGATTCCTAACACCAGCTATGGCGAGGACTACGCTCTGGGGCTGAACATCTCGCGCTACTATCAGATTGGTCGCGTCTATGACCCCGTGTATTTGTGCCGCCGCTGGGACGACAACAGCGATGCTTCGCTCGATGTCGAGAAGATGAACCGCAACAACCTCTACAAGGACCGCATTCGCACCTGGGAACTCCAGGCCCGCATCGCCCTTAATAAACAATGACGTAATAAAACGGTCTCACGCTAAGACGCAAAGCCGCTAAGTTTTTATTATATTTTATTTCTTAGCGTCTTAGCGACTTAGCGTGAGGTCAGGGAGGAAAATGATGGACTATAGCAAAGCGATAGAGAAACTCATCTCCAGGCAAATGCGTGACTGGGACTTGGCTGGCGCCAACTATGCGGCGCTCGCCAGTGCCAGCACGCGCTCGTTGCAACTTGGTGAGTCCACTATCACGCTGCAGTTCAATCCTGAGCGGCGACGTTCTTCCGCTGCCGCTCTCGACAAGAAGTCGCTGGCAAGGCGCAAGTGTTTCCTGTGTACTGAGAATCAACCAGCAAAGCAAAAGGCCGTGCTGTGGGGTGACCACTTCAAAATTCAAGTCAACCCTTATCCAATCTTCAAGCGTCACCTCACAATTGCCGACCTGCATCATGAACCGCAACGATTCGCTGGCAGGGTAGGCGATATGTTGCAGATTGCCAAGGCATTGCCCGACTTCGTCGTCTTCTATAATGGACCGATGTGTGGAGCCTCGGCGCCCGACCATGCCCATTTCCAGGCTGGTGCCAAGGGGGAAATGCCGTTGCCCGACGAGATGAATCATGCCACGACCCATCTGCTGGCTGATGGCGACGAGGGATTTATCGGTTTTGTGGACTCGTTGGGACGCAACCTGTTCACCATCGAGACATCTACCCAACGTGCCGCTGAGCGATATGCCATGCGGCTCTTGGACCTGTTGCCGGTGCCTGAAGGTGCCTCTGAGCCGATGATTAATGCGTTGTGCTGGTGGGATACGACCCAACGTTCGTGGCGTTTGGTCATCTTTCCGCGACGCAAGCATCGTCCCGCCTGCTATGGCGAGGGTGAAGGCCGTCTGCTGCTTAGCCCCGGCGCTGTCGATATGGGCGGCCTGTGGGCAATACCCGAGCGCAAGGACTTTGATGCGCTCACGCCCGAGCTCATCCAGGCCTTGTATAATGAACTGTGCATGACACGCAACGAACTTGAACCCGTAATAACAGGCTTCTCCCAACACTGGGAAGACCTTCAACCCCTCTAGGGTAAAATAGGGACGGTTCTTTTGATGTAAAAAACTAGAAACTTAAAGAATATGGACGAGAAACAGATACCGCAAGTGAGAGTGGGCATCATGAATGAGCCCGAAATCGATTTCGTGCTCAATGGTGACTACCGCGTCAATGGTGCCGTCTGCAGCGGTGACCAGACGGCACGCTGCATTGATGGACAGGTGGAGTGGGGTGGCAACCGCTACGGCGAACTGCTCTTCGAGCCTGTCGATGCCGAGAAAGCCTCGTTCACGCTGAAGGCGGTGACCATCGGCGTGAGCTTCCATTGGAAACGCAAGGAGGACCAGACGTTTAAAGGTGCGCTCCATCTCATCGTCGAGGACGGCAAACTGACGCCTGTCAACGTGCTGAGTGTCGAGGATTACCTGCTGAGTGTCATCTCCAGCGAGATGAGTGCCAACGCATCACTTGAGCTCCTGAAAGCTCATGCCGTCATCTCCCGCAGCTGGCTGTTGGCGCAAATCCACACCGAGGAGACCGTCAAAGCCGCAGAACGCAATCCTGATGCTCCGGGAGAGATGATGGATACTCCTGAGGAGCAAGTCAAGTGGTGGGACCGTGACGACCATGTGAACTTCGACGTGTGTGCCGACGACCACTGCCAGCGCTATCAGGGCATCACCCGCGCCACCACCGAAAAGGTGGAGCAGGCCATCAATGCCACCTTCGGTCAGGTGCTGATGCACGGCGGCGCATTGTGCGACGCCCGTTTCTCGAAATCGTGCGGTGGCGTGATGGAAGAGTTCGAGAACTGCTGGGAACCGCATCATCACGACTACCTGGAGGCGCGCCGCGACGGCGAGGAGGAGTCGGATTTCCCCGACCTCACACGCGAGGATAACGCCGCCGAGTGGATTCTGTCCGCTCCCAGCGCATTCTGCAACACCACCGACCCCGAAATCCTCTCCCAGGTCCTCAATGACTATGACCAGGAGACCAAGGACTTTTACCGCTGGAAGGTGGAATACACCCAAGACGAACTCGCTGCACTCATCAAGGAGCGCACGGGCATCGACTACGGCCGCATCCGTGACCTGCAGCCCGTGGCTCGTGGCACCAGCGGTCGCCTGTACCGCCTGCGCATCGTCGGTGAGAAGCGTGAACGCATTATCGGCAAGGAACTGACCATCCGCTACGCCCTGTCGCCCTCGTGCCTGTACAGCTCGGCCTTCGTGGTTGAGAAGCATGACAAGGGCGAGGACGGCTATCCCGCCAAGTTTGTCCTGCGTGGGGCAGGGTGGGGCCATGGCGTGGGCCTGTGCCAGATCGGTGCCGCTGTGATGGGCGCCAAGGGCTATGACTACAAGCAGATCCTGCTGCACTACTTCGTTGGCGCCACCATCGAGAAACGATACTAACCTAAAATGAAGATAAAGATGAAAGACAGTCAAGAACAAAAAGCGACGAAGCGCTCGCCATGGGCGTGGATACCGACGCTTTATTTCGCCCAGGGCCTGCCCTATGTGGCGGTGATGACAATTTCGGTGATTATGTACAAGCGTCTGGGCATGTCTAACACCGATATAGCCCTTTACACGGGATGGTTGGGACTGCCGTGGGTGATTAAGCCCTTCTGGAGCCCCTTTGTGGACATCATCAAGTCCAAGCGCTGGTGGGTTATCATCATGCAGTGGATTGTCGCTATTGCGCTGGCGGGTATTGCATTCACTATCCCGACGTCGTGGTGGGTACAGCTCACGTTTGCGGTGTTCATGCTGATGGGCTTTGCCAGTGCGACGCACGACATCGCTGCGGACGGATTCTATATGTTGGCACTGACCGAGCATGAGCAGTCGTTGTTTGTGGGCATCCGTTCCACGTTCTACCGCATTGCTACTGTTGTGGGCCAAGGCTTGCTTGTGATCCTGGCAGGTGTCATCGAGATGAATTCGGGCCTCGACCCTGTCCGCTTCAACATTGATGCCGATGTGAACAGTGCACCGGTTACAGCAGTCATTCCCAGCGATGTCCCGGTCGGTGACCAGGCAGGTAACAACATTTGCTTCGTCACCAGTGCGACCGATATCAAGACGTCGGTGAAAGCACCCACTGATATTCAGTCGGGCGGCGCGGTAATCGACTATGCGGCCTATTCCAAGGCCGTCGCCGACTCGGTCGAGAAGATGAACATCGCCAACGGCTTTTACATACCGGACCCCGCCTTTACCGAGAAAGATGACCTGGAATACAAAGGTGATAAATTCGAGTTGGACAACGCTGTTTGGGAAAATGGCCGCTATGTGTATTACGGTGTGGGCTCTGATGGTAAACGCTTAGCCGTGGCTGCCGAGGAACTCGCCAAAAAGACCGAGGAGCAGAACCCCTTTGAAGCATGGATTGCCAGGACGTTCCCCGACAAGTTCAAGCAAGTGAAGTCCGACAATAAGGGAAATAACTTTGCTGTAGTGGCCGTGCGGCTTAACAAGAAACCCGAGGCTGGCAAGGAATATGTCCTGAACCTCGCCAACGATAAGGGCAGCACCGACATCAAGGCATCGCAGTCACGCATTGTCTTCAACGAGAGCAACTGGGACAAACTGGCCTATGTCTATTTCACGGTGGACAATAAAATCAAGAAAGATGCCTCATCGTCGTTCCTGGGCACATCGGGTAACATTCCGTTGGCTTGGGCCATCGTATTCGTCGTGCTGTCGGCCTTCTTCTTGATTGTTGTGATTTACCACACCTGGGCACTGCCCAGACCTGCTGTCGATTCCAACCAGGAAAAGAAGACTTCAGGCGAAATCGTCAGGGGCTTCTTGGACACGTTCAAGACATTCTTCACCAAGTTCCCCGTTTGGCAGACAATTGCAGCCATCCTGTTCATGCTTTTCTACCGTTTCCCCGAGGCTCAGTTGACCAAGATCATCATGCCGTTCCTCGTCGATCCGTTGGACAAAGGCGGCTTGGCATTGTCTACCAGCGAGGTGGGCATCGTTTACGGCACCGTTGGCATCATCGGCTTGACTATTGGCGGCATCATCGGCGGCATTGTGGCAGCAAAGGGCGGCCTCAAGCACTGGCTGCAGCCCATGGCATGGAGCATGTCGCTGACCTGCCTGACGTTTATCTACCTGGCGTTCACCCAGGATCAGAACTTGCTGACGATCAACATCTGCGTGTTCATTGAGCAGTTTGGTTATGGCTTCGGTTTCACGGCCTACATGCTGTACCTCATCTATTACAGCGAGGGCCCGTACAAGACTGCCCACTACGCCATCTGCACCGGCTTCATGGCCTTGTCGATGATGATGGGTATGATGGCCGGCTGGCTCGAGGACCTCGTGGGTTACCAGAACTTCTTCATCTGGACGATGATTTGCTGCGCATGCACCATCATCGTGGCCATGATTGTCAAGGTGGATCCCAAGTTCGGCCTGAAAGAAAAAGACAAAACCACCAAAGAGAAATAATCAGCATTTAATACATAATGACATGAAAAAGATAGTGTTTATAGTGTGTATGGTGATGGTGGCGATGACGGCAGGTGCACTCGTTAAGCCGGGTGTCGAGGTGCTGCGTGACGGCGGTTTCGCCCAGTTGCAGGGCAAGCGCGTGGGACTAGTGACCAATCCCAGCGGCATCGATAACAACCTCAAGAGTACTGTTGACATCCTCAACGAGGCACCGGGCGTCAAGCTTGTCGCCCTGTTCGGTCCCGAGCACGGCGTGCGCGGCAATGCCCATGCGGGTGATGCTGTGGGCGACGCCGTGGACCCGCTGACGGGCATCAAGATGTACTCGCTCTTCGGCAAGACGCATGAACCCACTGCCGAGATGCTCAAGGACATCGATGTGCTCATCTACGACATTCAGGACGTGGGCTGCCGCAGCTACACGTTCTACGCTACAATGGGCGTGTGCATCCAGGCGTGTGCGAAATACGGCACCGAGTTCATGGTCCTTGACCGTCCTAACCCGCTGGGTGGCAACAAGGTCGAGGGCAACCTCGTCGAGCCGGGCTATTTCTCCTTTGTGAGCAAGTATGCCATCCCCTATATCTACGGTCTCACTCCTGGCGAACTGGCTATCTTCCTCAACGAGGAGGGTATCATCGGCAAGGAGTCCAAGACGGGCCACAAGTGCAAACTCACCGTCATCCCCATGGAGGGTTGGACGCGCGACATGAAGTTCCGCGACACGGGCATGCCCTGGGTGGCTCCGTCGCCCCAGATTCCCACCCCCGAGAGCGCCTTTTTCTATCCTATTTCGGGCATCCTGGGCGAGTTGTATATCTTCAACACCGGCATCGGTTACACCCTGCCGTTCCAGACGTTTGCCGCCTCATGGATTAACGCCGACTCGTTGGCAATGAAGATGAATGCTCTGAACTTGCCTGGCATGCGCTTCAGGCCCATCAACTACAAGCCCTTCTTCGCTCTGAGCGTGGCGGTGGACAAGTCGTTGCAGGAGGTGCACGGCGTGCAGACCTACATCACCGACCCCGATGCCGCCAACTTCTGTCTCACGCAGTTCTACTTCCTGCAGGTCATCCACGAGATGTACCCCCAGGTGGAACTGTTCGAGCAGAATCCCAAGCGCTATGCTATGTTCGACAAGGTGTGCGGCAGCAAGGAAATCCGCGAGCGCTTCATCAAGCGTTACCGTGTCGAGGACATGGCCGACTACTGGAACAAGGACGCCGATGCCTTCCGCGCCCGTTCCTCCAAATACTACCTGTACCACTAAATCAACACGATTATGGCTAAAGACAATAAACGATTGCTGTCGCTTGACATCCTGCGCGGTATGACTATTGCGGGCATGTTGCTGGTCAATAACCCCGGCACATGGAGTTACATTTACCGCCCGCTGGAACACGCCGATTGGATTGGTCTCACACCCACCGACCTGGTGTTCCCGTTCTTCGTCTTCTGCATGGGCGTGTCGATGGCATTCTCGCTCAAGAAGTTCAATTACAAGGTCTCGGGCCCGCTAATGAAGAAAATCGTGATACGCACCGTCGTCCTGTTCCTCATCGGCTGGGCTGTGCAGTGGTTCGGCCATCTGGTGCGCGGCTTGTGCAAGGGCGACCCCTTCAGCGAGGCGGTTAACAACCTGGATTCCTTGCGTTATCTGGGTGTGTTCCCGCGATTGGCACTGGTCTATTTCTTCGGCTCGGTGTGTGCGGTGCTGTTCAAGCGCAAGTTCATCCCATGGCTGGTCGGCATCATCCTGGTGGTTTATGCCCTGATTTTGGGCTTTGGCAACGGCTATGACTTCTCGCTCGAGAATATTATCGCCCAGATTGACAATAGCGTGCTGGGCACCGACCACATGTACCACGAGTGGGCTTACGGCGAACAGCTCTCCTTTGACCCTGAGGGCATCCTCAGCACCCTGCCGTGTATTGCCCATGTGCTCATCGGTTATCTCGTCGGTCGCATGATTCTGAGCGTACACAACAACACCGAGCGCGTCACCACGATGCTGTTGTGGGGCTCGCTGTTGGTGTTGGCAGGTTGGCTGCTGCAATACGGCATCCCCTGCGGCAAGAAGATGTGGTCATCGACCTTTGTCATGATTACCTGCGGCATGGCGATGTGCATCCAGGCGATGCTCATCCACTTCGTCGATATCAAGGGCAAGAAGGGCGGCTGGACACGCTTCTTTGAGTCCTTCGGTGTCAATCCGTTGGCGCTGTACCTGTTGGGCACGATATTGTCCATCCTGTTCAGTGCCATTCCCATCGGCCACGATGCCGAGGGCGGCGCTCTCTCCATTCACAGGGCTGTGTATAACTTCTTCACGACGTTCTGCAATGAGTACACAGCTTCGGCGCTGTATGCCGTCTGCTTCGTGCTGCTCAACTGGATTGTCGGCCACATCCTCTACAAAAAGAAAATCTACATCAAAATTTAATCCAGAAAATCCAGTCTATCCAGTCTATCCAGGATATCCACTCAACTAAAACTAAAAAAAACTAAAATATTATGATGATTCTTATAGCAGATAGCGGCTCCACCAAAATCAACTGGACGCTGCTCAACGGAAAAGAAAAGGTAGCTCAGATTTTCACTACCGGTATGAACGCTCTCCTGCTCACCGAGGAGGAAATGAAGGAACAAATCAAGCGTGAACTGATGCCTCATCTCACCAACTACAAGGTGGATGAAATCCACTATTATGGCGCTGGCATCATCTCAGACGAAATCAAGCAGCAGGTGGTGAACGCATTGCGTGCCAATCTGCCTAGTGCTGGCAAGGTCGAGGTCGCTAGCGACTTGCTCGCAGCCGCGCGTGCCGTGTGCGGCCGCAAGCCTGGCATCGCCTGCATCTTGGGAACGGGTAGCAATTCATGCTACTACGACGGTGAGAAAGTGGTGATGAATGTGTCGCCGTTGGGCTATATCCTGGGCGATGAGGGCAGTGGCGCCGTCTTGGGCAAGCTGCTCGTGGGCGATGTGCTGAAGAAGCAGCTCCCCCAGCACCTCTGTGACAAGTTCATGAAGGAGTATAACCTGGATTACACGACCATCATCACCTCGGTTTACCGCAAACCTGCCGCTAACCGATTCCTGGCACAGTTTGCACCCTTCCTTGAGCGCAACATCGAGGAACCGTCGATTCATGATATCGTCTTCCGTTCGTTCACCGATTTCTTCAAGCGCAATGTGGCAAGCTATCCCAAATACAAGGAACTGCCTTGTAACTTCGTGGGCTCTATCGCTCTGTTTGAGAAGGCTGTGTTGCAGGAGGCTGCCGAGGCGCTGGGTATCAGCATCGGCGTCATCATCAGGGAACCCATGGAGGGTCTGGTGAAGTACCACACCACCGAGGCTTGATGCCCGCTTTGCACGAGTGAAACCCGAAACTGATAATAGATTATGGCTTTTGTAAAAATCAGCGAACAACCGTCGCTATATGATAACCTGGAGAAGAAATCGGTGCATGAACTGCTCACCGAAATCAACCAGGAGGACCACAAGGTGGCAGATGCGGTGCAGTTGGCGATTCCTCAAATCGAGAAACTCGTCACGGGCATCGTTGAGCGCATGAAGAAAGGTGGACGCATCTTCTACATGGGCGCCGGCACGAGTGGACGTCTTGGCGTGCTTGACGCCAGCGAGATACCGCCCACATTCGGCATGTCACCTGGATGGATTATTGGCATCATCGCCGGTGGAGATATCGCCCTGCGCAACGCTGTCGAGAATGCCGAGGATGATACCACCCAAGGCTGGAAAGACCTGCTGGAGTACAAAGTGACACCTCTCGACACGGTCATCGGCATCGCGGCATCGGGCACGACACCCTACGTCATTGGTGCCCTGCGTGACGCGCGTGCCAACGGTTGCCTCACCGCTGCCATCACCAGCAACCCCGATGCCCCCGTTAGCCAGGCAGCCGAAATCGCCATCGAGATGATTGTCGGACCCGAGTACGTCACCGGCTCCTCCCGAATGAAGAGCGGCACGGGCCAGAAACTCATCTGCAACATGATTTCGACCAGCGTCATGATTCAGATGGGGCGTGTCAAGGGCAACAAGATGGTAAACATGCAGCTCACCAACCAGAAACTCGTGGACCGTGGCACCCGCTGGCTCGTCGAGGAACTCAAGCTCCCCTACGAGGAGGCCAAGCGCCTGCTCCTGCTCCACGGCTCGGTGAAAAAGGCCATCGACGCCTACCGCGGTAACATTTAGCGGTTTGATTGCATATCATCAGTGTTGTTCTGTGCCGTGACTCCTGTCACGGCTATAACCAGTGAATCAAGTAATGAAAAGAATAGCATTCCTCATGGTGACGGCACTCTTGTGCCTCACCGCTGTGGCACAGGCCAACCAGGACCCATACTATGCCCGACGCGCAACCCTCTTCGACGAGCTACCCATCGGCAAGAAGGACATCGTCATGCTGGGCAACAGCCTCACCGACGGCTGCGAGTTCAACGAGTTGCTCGGCAACCGCCATATCAAGAACCGCGGCATCGTGGGCGACATCGTCCAGGGCATGATTGACCGCATCGGGCCCATCATCGAGGGTCAGCCCAAGAAACTTTTCATCATGTGCGGCGTCAACGACATTTCCCACGGCGTCACCGCCGACAGCATCGCCCGTGCGACCGAGCGGCTCATTGTCATGGTCAAGCAAGGCTCACCCAGGACCAAAATCTACCTCCAGAGCCTGCTGCCCTTCAACAACGACGTGCGCGAGTGGAAACTCCTCAAGGACCGTGACAACGTCGTCGTCGAGGCCAACGCGTTGCTCGAACAAGTCGCCCTTCGTCAAGGCGTGACATGGCTCAACCTCTACCCATTGTTCGTTGACGACCAGGGCCACCTGCGCCCCGACCTCACCAACGACGGCCTCCACCTCATGGGCAAGGGCTACCTCATCTGGCGCGACGCCATCCGCCCCCACATCAAGTAACCTTATCGTCCCCAAGTTCCCGCCCCCTCCCCGCCATCAGGGTCTATCTATGCCGTGGCTCCCGCCACGGCCCCCTCGTCATCAATTTCCCGCCCCCTCCCTCGCCATCAGGGTCCTTCTATGTCGTGGCTCCCGCCACGGCCCCCTCTCCGTCCAGTCCCCGCCCCTCCCTCGCCATCAGGGTCCCTCTATGCCGTGGCTCCCGCCACGGCTCCCTCTCCGTCCATTACCCGCCCCCTCCCCGCCATCAGGGTCCCTCTATGCCGTGGCTCCTGCCACGGCCCCCTCTCCGTCAAGTCCCCGCCTCCCCCCTCCGCCATCAGGGTCCCTCTATGCCGTGGCTCCCGCCACGGCCCCCTACAAGTCATGGTTAACGATAGAAATGTTGCACATCTCGTTTAATTATTATATTTTTGTCGTTGCATTGAGCCGTGGTCCTTCATGCCCATCAGGCTCGAGCATGATAAAATAGTACAGGTAAATCGCTGATAATGACTACTGTGACAGTGTCGCCAGCTTTACCCGCAAGGCAAGTAGCCACCGCCTCACACTCAAGGCGGTGACCCTCAGTCTTTTTCTTATCCCTTTCAACTTCTCATTCGATTTTGAATATGCTCTTGCTATTGCTCCTTTCGGTATTTCTTTTGTGTTTTTATAACATGAGAATCCGTCTCAACGGTTTTCATGAGGATTATTTGTCCAAATCGAGAACCAATGCAATTAAGGGCATTTTCATCTTGTTGATAGTACTGTCTCATTCCATTGGTTATATAAAGGATTCAAGCTATGCGTTTAACCGATTTGGAGATCAATATTTTTGTCTTTTCTTCAATTTGATATCTCAGTTGGTTGTCGTGATGTTCTTGTTTTATTCAGGTTATGGAGTGAGTGAATCTTTTAAAACCAAAGGGCTTCCTTATCTTCAATCTTTCCCTAGAAAGCGCATTTTGACGACGCTATTGAACTTCGATGTCGCAGTGCTTGTGTTCATTGTCTTGTCTCTTTGTTTGGGCATTTCGATACCTTTTAAAGTTGGATTATTGTCTTTGACAGGATGGGAGTCGGTCGGAAACAGCAATTGGTATATTTTTGTTATTCTTCTCTGTTATGTCTTTTCTTATTTAGTATTAAGAATTCCCCTTCATCACCGAGCATATAGGGTGGCACTGCTTTTCGTGTTGAGCTTTCTATTAATACTGGTGTTATCAAGATACCAGGGCGACTACTGGTATAATACAATCATGAGTTACCCGATGGGGTTTCTTTTCTCAACTTATAAAGACCGTTTCCAGACTGTTTTCAAGAAATACTATTGGCTGATAGTCATATTATTATTGCTTGTTTTCAAGTTGTTATACTTCTATCCTAATGGAACCTTATATCTGCCTTATAATATTGCAAGCATGGCATTTGCCTTGTTATGTGTTTTATTGACCATGAAGGTAGATATAAACAGCCCTGTGTTGCAATGGTTTGGTTCTCACCTCTTCCCGATTTATATCTATATGCGTGTCCCAATGATGTTCATTGAGAATAGATATCCAGAACTGATTGCAACCCAACCTGCCATCTTCATTGTATTATGTTTGGTAGTCACAAGCATAATTGCCCATTTCTACAGATTTTGGCAAATTAAATTGTAACCAAACTGTTCCGCCGGTACTATTGCTGTGGGCATCATTGTCTATTTTAGGCTTTGACTTGCACATCCCGGTGATTATTTTTTGTCAATGCAATGAGCCATCGCCCTTCCCGCCGTCAAGTTCCCGCCTCCCTCCGCCATCAGGGTCTCTCTATGCCGTGGCTCCTCCGCCGTCCAGTTCCCTCCTCCCCCCCGCCATCAGGGTCTATCTATGCCGTGGCTCCCGCCACGGCCCTTGCAAGTTATGGTTGACGGTAATTGTTGCACATCTCGTTAAATTATTTTATTTTTGTCGTTGCATTGAGCCGTGGCTTTTCATGCCCATTAGGCTCGAGCATGATAAAATAGTACAGGTAAATCGCTGATAATGACTGCTGTGACAGTGTCGACAGCTTTACCCGCAAGGCAAGTAGCCACCGCCTCACACTCAAGGCGGTGACCCTCTTTGTCGCATTTTAATGCCAGCAATGGCAATCAATTTTTTTTGAATGAAACCAGATAAAAACATAATCACGGTAACGTCGCCCCTCTTGCCCGACCTCGACGAGTATCACCAGATGCTCCAGGAGATTTGGGACCGCAAGTGGGTGACCAACAACGGCGAATTCCATCGCCGCTTCGAGGCTGCGCTGTGTGAGTACCTCAAGGTGCCCTACATCAGCCTGTTCACCAACGGCACCCTGCCGCTCATCACCGCCCTTCAGGCCCTCAACATCAGTGGCGAGGTCATCACCACTCCCTACAGCTTCGTTGCCACCACCCACTCCTTGTGGTGGAACGGTATCAAGCCCGTATTCGTCGACATCGACATGGCAACGGGTGGCATCGACCCCGACCGCATCGAGGCTGCCATCACGCCGCGCACCACCGCCATCATGCCCGTCCACGTCTATGGCAAGCCCTGCCGAACCCGTGAGATTCAGGACATCGCCGACAAGTACGGCCTGCGCGTCATCTACGACGCCGCCCACGCCTTCGGCATCGAGGTCGACGGCAAGAGCATCCTCAGCGAGGGCGACATGTCCACGCTCAGTTTCCATGGCACCAAGGTCTTCGGCACCACCGAGGGCGGTGCCCTGGTCGTTCACGACGAGAAGACCAAAAAACGCATCGATTATCTCAAGAACTTCGGCTTCGCTGGCGAGACCGAGGTCGTCGCACCCGGCATCAACGGCAAGATGGACGAGATGCGTGCCGCCTTCGGCCTGCTCAACCTGCGTCAGGTCGATGCCGCTATCGAAGCACGCCATCAGGTCGCCATCCGTTACCGCGAGGCACTGCGCCCCGTCGAGGGCATCACCTTCTGGGACGACATGCCTGGTGTGCGCCACAACTACGGCTACTTCCCCATCTTCGTCGATGCCGAGGCCTACGGTATGACGCGCGATGAGCTCTATTTCAAGCTGCGCGAACACGGCATCTACGCCCGTCGCTACTTCTATCCCCTCATCAGCGCCTTCTCCACTTACCGAGGCCTGCCCAGCGCCACCCGCGAGAACCTGCCCAACGCCACCCGCATGGCCGACACCGTCATCTGCCTCCCCATCCACCACAACCTCACCCCCGCCGACCAACAACGCGTCCTCGAATTGATTGTCAATGATTAGTAATACCATTTTATCTCAACAAAAACAGCGAATAACCTCAATTGATGCTCTTCGGGCATTCACTTTGCTTGGCATTTTGATTGTTCATGCCAATAATGGTTTTGGATTTCCCTATGAGCGAATACAATCATCCGTTTGTGATTATTTGCTAATAAAACTCAACTATTTTTTTCTTGAAAGTAAGTGTAACACGATATTTGCAGTATTATTTGGTGTTAGTTTCTACTTAATCTTACGAAACCCCAAAAACACGAATGCAAAATTTGTTTGGAGATGCTTTTTACTTGCATTAATTGGATTATTCAATAAACTTTTTTATTCATTTGATGCATTGATGTGGTATGGCTTATGGGGAATGGTTCTCGTGCTTTTTAGAAGCCTAAAGCCAAAATATCTCATCACTAGCTGCATTTCTTTAGTACTAATCAGCCTTTTTTTAGCTAGGTTTCACATCGGAGATTTATTGTTTGGCCCATCAACAAGTGCTAGATATGGAGCCGATAAATCTTTTTTAGATGTGATATCCTATCCAAATGCCGTTACTGATTACCTTCGTATAACCTTTAATGATGGTATTTTTACAACTCTTGCAAAGTTTATTTTTGGATATTGGATTGCTAAAATAGGATTTATTGAAAATATCAAACAGAAACTATCAAAACGCTACTTGGTTTTAATATGGTCAGTGTTCATATTAATGTTTATCATACACTATATTTTTTATCTCAAGAGTATCCATAATAACTTGATTGAAACTCTCAATAATTATTCTGCTAGTTTAGCATATGCATCTGCTTTACTCTATCTTTATTATCATAGTGGACTGTGCAATCGGATATTAAGATTGTTTGAGCCTTATGGAAAGTTGGGATTAACTAATTATTCTATTGGTGGAATATT
>CACZAC010000028.1 GCA_902779125.1 uncultured Bacteroidales bacterium
TTATCCTGTTTGCTGTAGAGGCTTGCTACTTTACCTGGTTCTTTGCCCTCTAATCGCTGAGTATTAACCTTTTAAAATTTGTAACACAAATGGAAGAAAACAAAATGAACGCTCAGCCCATCGATTCCAAGATTCCCGAGGGACCCATCGCTGAGAAGTGGACCAACTATAAGGCTCATCAAAAACTCGTCAACCCCGCCAACAAGCGTAAACTCGACATCATCGTCGTGGGTACCGGTCTGGCAGGTGCGTCGGCAGCCGCCACGCTGGGCGAGATGGGCTTCAACGTGCTGAACTTCTGCATCCAGGATTCTCCCCGCCGTGCTCACTCGATTGCTGCACAGGGTGGTATCAACGCAGCCAAGAACTATCAGAACGACGGTGACTCGATTTACCGCTTGTTCTACGACACCGTCAAGGGTGGTGACTACCGTGCCCGCGAGGCCAACGTATATCGCCTGGCCGAGGTATCCAACAATATCATTGACCAGTGCGTGGCACAGGGTGTTCCCTTCGCCCGTGAGTATGGTGGTCTGCTCGCCAACCGTTCATTCGGTGGCGCTCAGGTAAGCCGCACGTTCTACGCCAAGGGTCAGACCGGTCAGCAGTTGCTGCTCGGTGCCTACTCGAGCCTGAACCGCATGATTCATGCCGGCAAGGTGAAGAGCTACAACCGCTATGAGATGCACGACGTGGTGATTATCGACGGCCGTGCCCGTGGTATCATCGCCAAGAACCTCGTGACCGGTAAGCTCGAGCGTTTTGCTGCCCACGCTGTGGTTATCGCCACTGGTGGTTATGGCAACACCTACTTCCTGAGCACCAACGCTATGGGTTGCAACTGCTCGGCTGCCATGGCTTGCTATCGCCACGGCGCTTATTTCGCTAACCCCGCCTATGTTCAGATTCACCCCACCTGTATCCCCGTTCACGGCGACAAGCAGTCCAAGCTGACGCTGATGAGTGAGTCGTTGCGTAACGACGGCCGCATCTGGGTGCCCAAGAGCATCGAGGACGCCAAGAAGCTGCAGGCAGGTCAAATCAAGGGCAGTGACATCCCTGAGGAGGAGCGCGACTACTATCTGGAGCGCCGCTATCCCGCCTTCGGTAACCTCGTTCCCCGTGACGTGGCCAGCCGCGCCGCCAAGGAGCGCTGCGACAAGGGCTTCGGCGTGAACAACACCGGCAAGGCTGTATTCCTCGACTTCAGCGAGGCCATCAACCGCCTGGGCATCGACGTGATTCGTCAGCGCTACGGCAACCTGTTCGACATGTATGAGGAAATCACCGACGTGAATCCTGGCGAGCTCGCCAACGAGATTAACGGCGTGAAGTACTACAACCCCATGATGATTTATCCCGCTATCCACTACACGATGGGCGGCATCTGGGTTGACTATGAGTTGCAGACCAGCATCAAGGGTCTGTTCGCTATCGGTGAGTGCAACTTCAGTGACCACGGTGCAAACCGCCTGGGTGCTTCGGCACTGATGCAGGGTCTGGCTGACGGTTACTTCGTGCTGCCTTACACCATCCAGAACTACCTGAGCGACCAGATTACTGTGCCTCACTTCTCGACCGACTCACCCGAGTTTGACGCTGCTGAGAAGAAGGTTCAGGCCAACCTTGACAACCTGATGAGCATCAAGGGCAAACGCTCTGTTGACAGCATCCACAAGGAGTTGGGTAACGTGATGTGGGACTATGTGGGCATGGCCCGCACCAAGGAGAGCCTTGAGACCGCGTTGCAGAAACTCAAAGACCTGCGCAAGGAATTCGAGACCAACCTGTTCATCCCCGGCACCCAAGAGGGCATGAATATAGAGCTTGACAAGGCATTCCGCCTGCGTGACTTCATCACCATGGGTGAACTGATTGCCTATGACGCCTTGAACCGTCACGAGAGCTGCGGTGGCCACTTCCGCGAGGAGCACCAGACCGAGGAAGGCGAGGCCAAGCGCGACGACGAGAACTTCTTCTATGTCGCCTGCTGGAAGTACAACGGCAACGATGAGACCGCTCCCACGCTCATCAAGGAACCGCTCCACTACGAGGCCATCAAGGTCCAGACGCGTAACTATAAGTCATAATCAACCACATTAAAATTCATCGAATACAATGGATACAAGTATAAGCTTCAAACTTAAGGTTTGGCGTCAGGCCAACGCTCACGCCGAGGGCCGCTTTGAGACCTACGAGATGCGCGACATCCCCACCGACACCTCCTTCCTCGAGATGATGGACATCCTCAATGAGCAGCTCATCGAGAAGGGCGAGGAACCTGTCACCTTTGACCACGACTGCCGCGAGGGTATCTGCGGTATGTGCTCGCTCTATGTTAACGGTCACCCCCACGGTCCCGCTACGGGTGCTACTACCTGCCAGCTCTACATGCGCCGCTTCAAGGATGGTGATACCATCACCGTTGAGCCCTGGCGCTCGGCTGCATTCCCCGTAATCAAGGACTTGATGGTTAACCGCAACGCTTTTGACCAGATTCAGCAGGCTGGTGGTTACGTGAGCTTCCAGACTGGCGGTGCCCAGGATGCCAACGCCATCCCCATCAGCAAGGAGGCCGCCGACGAGGCTATGGACAGCGCTACCTGCATCGGCTGCGGTGCCTGTGTCGCTGCTTGCAAGAACGGTTCGGCCATGCTGTTCCTCAGCGCCAAGGTCAGCCAGTTTGCTCTGCTGCCCCAGGGACGTGCCGAGGCAAAGCGCCGCGTGAAGGCCATGCTCGCTAAGATGGACGAACTGGGCTTCGGTAACTGCACCAACACCGGTGCCTGTGCCGCCGAGTGCCCCAAGAACATCAAGCTGAGCAATATCGCCCGCTTGAACCGCGAGTTCATCTGCGCTAAGTGCAGCGATTGATAACAGGGACAATTTAATTCCCGGACTTAAACAAACCGTGCCGCATGACCTTTACAGTCAGCGGCACGGTTATTTATAGAGTTGTGTCTATTAGTTAGATGTCTTCAAACTCGGCGTCGGTAATCTGTTCTTCAATGACAGTGCGGGTCTCCTCGGCTTTGACGGTTTCCTCGATAACGGTTTCCTGGACTTCTTCAAAGTCGGCATACTCACCCTCGTTGCTGGTGAAAATCTTTCGTTCACCGGTCTCGGTGTATTCTTCATTATTGTCACGGCGCGGGCGTTCGTGCTGTTGGCGGCCGCGGAATGACTCATTGACACGGCGTTTCAAGTTCTGCATGTAAAGCCATCCCCGTATCAGGGGCAACCCCACGAGCATGAACAGGATAACCAGAATGAACAACAGAAATGTTCCCATTTATTTCTCTCTTTTAATAATTGACAGCAACACATAGAGCATAATGGCAGCGGCCAGACCGGGCAGCCCCGTCAGCACGATGAGTGCAACTGTAGCCACTACCTGCAAATATTGTGCCCAATTCTCCTTGAGCGATGACAGATTGTGCATTTTCAACGAGAACATGCGCAGGTTGCACACCATCAGCAATGCCAACGCCACAATGAGCAGAACCACTATCCACAGGGGGATGGGATGCATCACATACCACGCCGTGAAACCAATCCAGAAGATGGCATTGGCGGGAATGGGCAATCCGGTGAAGGTTGTTGCCTGGTTGGTATCAACGTTGAAGCGTGCCAGGCGTAATGCGCCGAAGACGGGTATCAGCAGGGCAATCAGTGCCCAATGGCCCGCTCCGTGCCCCAGCATCATATTATAAAGCACTAAGGAAGGTGCCAGACCGAAACTCACGAGATCGGCGAGAGAGTCCAGTTCCTTGCCGATGCCGCTCACGGCATTCAGCAGTCGTGCCACGAGCCCGTCAAGAAAATCGGCGACAGCCGATAGGGCTATGAGTATGTATGCCCACTCATATCCCTTGAGACCAGTGCTGCACATCGGATCATAGCAGTGAAATGCCACGATGCATGCCATACAGCCAAACAACAGGTTCAGCGATGTGATGGCATTGGGTATATTGTTGCGAATCGCATTCATACTAGATTCTCTTTTGTTTTCGGTGTTTTAGCCTATTTATTCTTCAGTCTTGCCACCAGTGTTTCACCGCCCCATGTGCGGTCACCCAACTTGACCTTGATTTCGGTGTCAAGGGGCAGGAAAATGTCCACTCTCGAACCGAACTTGATGAATCCGATGAAATCGTTGACATCGACTGATTCTCCTTGTTCTACGTAGGTCACGATGCGGCGGGCGACGGCCCCTGCAATCTGACGCACAAGGATGTCCTCGCCTGTAGCACTGCGGATGACAATCGACGACCGTTCGTTGTCGCTGCTCGACTTGGGCAGGTTGGCAGCGAGGAAGCGTCCCGAGTGATGCTTGACATAGGTGACATCGCCCTTGACGGGCACCCAGTTGGCATGAACATTGAATACGGTCATGAACACAGACACCTGAATAACGTTGCGATGCAGATACTCGTCCTCATAGACCTCTTCCAGTGCCACTACCGTGCCGTCAACACTTGATACCACGGCCGTGCCATCACTGTTGTCGCCCTTGAAGTGACGACGGGGAAGCCTGAAGAAGTTGAGTACCAGCAGGAACAGGATTGCCATGAGCGCAATCAGGCACCAGGCTACAGGTTTGTAGTCAAAGAACCAATAGGCCAACGCACCACTGGCTACGATGATCAGGAACAGGATAAGCAGTATGTTCTCACCCTCGTGATGGATTTTAACTTTCATTGTTGCGGTTAAAAATCATTTAACTTGCAAAGATATAAAAAGTTTTTGGTTTTTACCTTTTTTGAATTTCAGTTTTTGCTTTTTGTACGGTATTAGGATAGATTTGGCTCTTTTTGATACTCTTTATAGAGTGTATGGCGCGTGGCTGCCCTCATTGTAAAAACTGCAACCTTGCAAAAAATGACCTCGTGAAGATATCGGTTGTATTTTTGCAGTGTTAATGGGGAATACCCCAAAAGCATTACTTAATTATTCACCAATTCAAAAACTATAGAAAGATGAAAACACCACTGACTGTTTACAATGTGATTATCCTTGACAAGAGCGGTTCCATGAGCAGTATCGCCCGTCAAGCAGTTGATGGAGTCAACGAGACCATCGGCTCTATCAGGAGTGCCCAGGAAAAGAATCCCGACCAGCAACACAAGGTCACACTCGTCGCCTTCTGCGGCTGTGAATTGAAGACTATCTATGACAACACCCTGGTAGCCGAGGTGCGTACCCTCACCGACAAGGACTACCGTCCGTGTTGCATGACGCCGCTGTATGACGCCATTGGCATCACCATCAGCCGCGTCCATGACCTCAAGAGCAATGACCCGGAGTCATTGGCGCTGGTGACCGTCATCACCGATGGCTATGAGAACGCTTCTCATGAGTTCACCCAATCGGCCATCCGCGCGCTCATCGAGAGCTACAAGGAGCAAGGCTGGCAGTTCACCTACATCGGCGCCGACCACGATGTGGAGTCGGTATCCTTCTCGTTGAGCATTGACCACCACCTGCAGTTCGACAAGACCGAAGTAGGCACCAAGGTCATGTTTGCCAAGGAGCGTAAGGCGCGCAACCGCTGGATGGGAAAAGTACAGGAGTTGAGACAATGTTGTAATGAATCATTGGCATCGCCAATGGCAAAGAAGGGTCTCAAAGACCTCAACAAAGAGGAGTATTTTGAATAGTATTAATGCCTGAAATGCCATTAGCCGCTACACAGTCGGGTAGCGGCTTTTTGGCATGATTTTTGCCGTAATTTTTTATATTAACCTATCCTGTCAATCATTATGGAACAGCCTATCGCCCAAAACCTGAAATATGGTGTCATCTACGTCTTTTATAATCCCGTGCGCAATGAAAAAGTGCGCACAGGAAGGTCACTCATCGAGAAAACCGCCTATCCGTTTATAATCCAATGGTCTGAAGATTTGGAGATGGATACCGGTGACACGATGCTTGTTGCACGACGCTTCAATGTGGGAAATATCGGTCAGAGTGCTACGGTGACCCTGCGACTGAGTGACAGCAATCCGCATGGAGTGCAGTTTGATGCACTGCACAAGTTCCGCGACAAGTTGTTCGATGTGAGTGGCACGGACTACGGCAATATCTTCATTGATGAGGATAGTTTCGTGCCTGATTACATGAGCTGTACCGATGACCTGTTGACCTGCAGTGATGCTGACCTTCCCATGCCGATGGCGGCACCCGAAGATCACACCCGTGTTGAGCTGCAAAAGAAGAAACGCCGTAAAAATATCTTCGGGGGGTTGGTGAGCGAAACGCATGCCTGTCGCAATCTGATAAAAGAGTATTCCGAGCCCGACTTGCTCGACGATGAACAACAAGAGATTAAGCGCATCGAACGGGAGAGGCGTCAGGAATTGGAACAGATTAGGCGTGCCATCATCAACTATATAGCCCAGTACCATGAGGACCCCCAGGAGTTGATGGCTGAGCTGATGCGTGGCAAGGTGGTGGTGGGTAAGCCGGGGCGCCTGCTGGTCAATGGAAACTTGAAGATTGTGTTGCCCGAATTGGACGAGATGGAAATCAAAATGCCTGCCATGTGCCGCACGCTCTACATCCTGTTTATGAAATACAGCAAACAGGGTGGGGGTATTGTCTTGAAGAACATCGATGAGTACCGTGACGAGATTCTTGATATATATGGCCTGGTGAAACCCGGTGCCAACGAGTCGCGGGTGCGAACCACAGTCGATAACCTGTGCGACCCCTTGAGCGACTCTCTCAACCAGATGATTTCAAGGATTAACCGTTGTGTCAAGAATGTAATCACCGACAAGGCATCGGCAAAGCATTACATCATTGCTGGCACCAAAGGCGGAGCCTATGGTATCGATCTGAATGCCGCCCACATGGAACTGCCCCGAGCCGTTACAGGTGAGTGATATTCATTGCTGGTAATTGCCAATGAAGAGACACTGAAATACAGTTTTTGCTTAAGGCCCATTTTTTTTAGGAAAATGGGCCATTGTTTTAACTAAAATAGATACCTTTGTAGGTTGAAAACTTGTGCCAGCCGAAGGCCATGATGCATCATCAATGGCTGAGGCGCCGCCAAGTTTATTCAAAACAGATGAAGTTTAACCATTGGTAAAAAAATAGACTACGATTATGAGATGTCAACATTGCGGACACGAGGTTCCCGAGGGTTCAGTATTTTGTAACCGTTGCGGCTACCGCATGAGTAACGACATGGCTTGCCCCCATTGCGGCAAGCAGATTCCCGCTACGTCGGTTTTCTGCCCCAGTTGTGGCAGAGCAGTTAAGGATGAGGTGAAGCCGACAGCAGCTACTACTACCACAACCACGACCGACGCTCCCCGTCAAGGCATGACCTACAACGAGCAGCGCCGCGCTGCGGAAAATCAGGCTCAGCGCCCGGCAAATGCATGGCAGCAGCCCAAGCCCGTCGAGGTGGAGGAAGAAGAGGAAGACGACGACAACTATGGCGGACGTTCCAACTTTAACCGCAACCTGATTATCGGTATCGTGCTGGCGGTAATCGCTATTGGTTTGCTGAGCCTGTTGCGCCACTGCAACAGCCAGGAGAATGACCGTCTCGAGGCCCGTGGTGACAGCCTAGCGCTGGCTGCCGACAACAGTCAGGACCCGCTGGCGGTGTTCAGTGCCGAGTTGAGCCGTAACAATATGACCGACGACAAGGCCTATGTCGGCTGTGCAGTGAAGTTCCACAGCACCGACCCCGATACCCCCGAGCGCATTGTCGGTGTGACTTACAAGGACGACACCGACCGCCCCTTTGTCAAGGTCTATAACCTGAGCCATGACGGTTCCCAGTGGAAGACCGAGTTGGGACAGACCAAATACTTTGACGGCCGCATCATCAGCATGGACAATTCATCACTGATTGCCGACGCCATGAACGTGCCGCGTGCCGCCACGGTCGATGGTAAGGAATGCCTCTATTTTGCCTTCCTCAACCACCTCAAGGGTGCCGGTGAGGGCAACAATGGTCGCGTGACCTTGTGTCTGTATGACGTGGAGGCCAAAAAACTCACCACCTTGACCTATGATGGTACCATCCGATCCCGAACCGATGGCCGACAGTATGTTTACAGCCGTGGACCCCTTGAGGGCACGGGTAGCGTTGAACGCCGATTCCTGCAACAGGAGGCTTCCAATATCGGCGCCATCCATTTGGCAACCCAGGAAGAGATAGACGCTGAGGAAGAAGCCAAGGCCAAGGAAGAAGAGGAGAAGGCTCTTGCCGGTGAGGAGAATGCCGATGCCAAGTGGGACCACGACAACGCCGAGAACATGGATAAGCTCAAGGAAGGTGAGGAAGTGAAGATGAAGCCCACCCAGTATGACAAGCCCATCATCAACATGAAGGAGATTAAGGAAAAGCTCGAGAATGACCGCTATCTGGTATTCTTGGACACTAAGGGCTCGGTAGTCGGCTTCAACAAGAGCACCCGCAAGTACTTTACCGTCTATGCCGGCAAGAATGGAGCAGCATCGGGTATCAGCTTCAGCGGCGACAACAACGTGCTCATCAAGACCAGCAACGGTTCCATCACCTATGACCTGGTGCATGACCGCGCGAAATCCGCTAACTAATTGAGCGAAAATCATGACTCCCGAGCGACGTTATTACTTTTGGTTCTTTTTCAAGTTGAACATCATCATTGTGGGCTTGCTGGCCCTGTTATGGTGGCTCAATAACGTCTATTATGCGGGATAACAATAACCACTAAACAACCAATACATCATTATGGCTGTTGAAATCAGAGAAATCCAACCCACTAAGGGCAACTTGCTCAAGTTTGTGCATTTCCCCATTGACAAACTTTACCAGGACAGCGAATACTTTGTTCCGCCACTGGTTACCGATGAACTCAACACCCTCATGCCTGACAAGAATCCAGCCTTTGACTTCTGCGAGGCGGTTTATTACCTGGCTTACCGTGACGGCAAGATTGTGGGCCGCGTGGCGGGTATCATCAACCACGTGTGCAACGAGCGCAGCAAGAAAAAAGAGGTTCGTTTCAGCTATATCGACTTTATCGATGATGCCGAGGTCGTTGACGCCCTTATCGATGCTGTGACAAAGTGGGGCAAGTCCAAGGGTATGGAACACTTGACAGGACCGTTGAGTTTCACCGATATGGACCCTGAGGGCATGCTCGTCGAAGGATTTGAACGCGTGGGTACGAGTGGTGGCATCTACAACTATCCGTATTATCCCAAGCACATGGAACGCCTGGGCTTTGTCAAGGATGCCGACTGGATTGAGATGCTTATCACCATCCCGCCTGACATTCCCGAGAAGATGGTCCGCATCTCCAATCTGGTGGCACAGCGCTACAACCTGACGACCATCAAGTACACTGACCGCAAGAAACTTGTCGCCGACTACGGTGATGCCATCTTCAAACTGATTAACGTGGCCTATGACGATATATTCGGTTACTCGCCGTTGTCCGACAAGCAGATTAAGCACTACATCAAGATGTACCTGCCTTTCCTGCCCTTGAACGACCTGGCAATGGCTATTGAGAAGGACACGCGTGAACTCATTGCTGTGGGTATCTCCATCCCCTCAATGGCCAGGGCGCTCATCAAGTGCCGCGGTCGCCTCTTCCCCATGGGTTGGAAACACCTGCTGCGCGCGTTCAAGCACAACGACGTAGTGGACCTGATGCTCATCGCTGTCAAGCCTGAGTTCCAGAACAAGGGCGTGAACTCGTTGCTGTTTACCGACCTGATTCCCTGTTTCAATGCCAATGGCTACAAGTATGCCGAGAGCAACCGTGAGCTCGAACTCAACTCCAAGGTGCTCAAGCAGTGGGAATACTTCGAGACCGACCAGCACAAGCGCCGTCGTGCCTTTACCAAGCCCATCTAAACAATCTCGAGCATCTGGATACTCCAGACTGCTTGAATGCCAACAAAGAACTAAAAACTTAAAACTAACATAATTATGAACGACAAGATTCAAGTTATCACCAAACATGCACTCAACAAGAGTGATGAAACCCGCATCAAGACCTTGACATCCAGGGCTCTTGCTGCAAAGCATACCCTCGAGAGTGGTAGTGGTGCCGGCAATGATTTCCTCGGTTGGCTCCACTTGCCCACCAGTATTGACGAGAAACACTTGCAGGACATCGAGAATAGTGCAGCCCAGCTGCGCAAGGACTGTGAGTTTGTCATCACCATCGGTATCGGTGGCAGCTATCTGGGCGCCAAATGCGTCATTGAGGCATTGAGCGACCATTTTGCCGCTTACAAGCCTGGTGGCACTAAGGTGCTGTTTGCCGGTAGCAACATCGGCGAGGACTACCTCTATGACCTGATGGACCTGGTGCGAGGACACAAGTTCGGCATCATCGTGATTTCCAAGTCGGGTACGACTACTGAGCCGGGCATCGCTTTCCGTCTCTTCAAGGACATGCTCGAGAAGCAGGAGGGCAAGGAGTTTGCCCAGCGCAACATCATAGCCGTGACCGATGCCCATCGAGGCGCCCTGCGTGGCCTGGCTACCCAGGAGGGATATGTCACCTATGTCATCCCCGACAACGTGGGAGGTCGTTTCTCGGTGCTGACTCCTGTTGGCCTGTTGCCCATTGCCGTGGCTGGATTTGACATCCGCGCTCTGGTAGCAGGTGCTGTCGAGATGGAACGCGAAGGCGACGAACAGATACTTAATTATGCCATTGCCCGTAATGTCCTGTACCAGAATGGCAAGAAGATTGAGATTCTCGCCAACTTCACCCCGCGCCTGCACTTTGTTGCCGAGTGGTGGAAACAGCTCTATGGTGAGAGCGAGGGTAAGCAGCACAAGGGTATCTTCCCTGCCAGCGTGGACTTCACGACTGACCTCCACAGCATGGGTCAGTGGATTCAGGATGGTGAGCGCACCATCTTTGAGACCGTCCTCAGTGTGGGCGACCAGCAGCATGAAGTGACTATTCCTGCCGATGAAAAGGACCTTGACGGCTTGAATTATATCGCTGGCAAGAATGTGGACTATGTCAACAAGATGGCCGAGCTGGGTACACGTGTGGCTCATGTCGACGGCGGCGTGCCCAACCTGATTATCACGATGCCTGCTGTTACCGAGCGCTACTTGGGACAATTGATTTACTTCTTTGAGAAGGCCTGCGGTGTCAGCGGCTATATGCTGGGAGTTAACCCGTTTGACCAGCCCGGTGTCGAGGATTACAAGCGCAACATGTTCGCCCTGCTGAACAAGCCGGGCTATGAGGAGCAGAGCGCCGCTATCCGTGCAAGACTGAAAATGTGAGAACTATAACATTAACAATAAAAGGAATAATAAAGGAAAACAATAAGTACAGCAAGTGCAGCATGATAACTACATGAAAACCTAAAACTGATACATTGTGCGTTTTAGTGTATTTATTGCGCTCCTTTGGACTAGAAATTTTTAACGTAATATGATTTATCCGATTCTTTCGGCCGAGGAAGCCGCCGAATTTGTACAAAATGGCTTCACTGTGGGTGTTTCGGGCTTTACCTCGCCTGGTTGTCCTCAAGCAGTGCCCGTGGCCATCGCCGAGCGCGCCAAGCGCGAGCATGAGGCTGGTCGCGAGTTCAAGATTAACCTGTTCAGTGGCGCATCGACTAGCGACCACATCGATGGCGAGCTCACACGCGCCGACGCGTTGAACTTCCGCACCCCTTACCAGTCGCATCCCGACATGCGCAAGGCCATCAACGCTAATGCCATCCACTATAACGACCGCCACCTGAGCGAGTTGGCACAGGAGTTCCGCTATGGTTTCTACGGCAAGATGGACATCGCCATCGTCGAGGCCCAGAGCATCACCGATGACGGCGAACTCATCCTGGGTACCTCGATGGGTAACACCGCCACTTGGCTCAAGATGGCCGATAAGGTGATTGTCGAGGTCAATGACCAGATTCCCGAGACCATCCGCGGCATGCATGACGTATATACACCCGTTGACCCGCCTTATCGTCGCGAGATTCCTATCTACACACCTCATGACCGCGTGGGTACTCCCACCGCCCATGTCGACCCCAAGAAGGTTATCGGCGTTGTCAAGACTTCGCTGCCCATCAGCAAGGAGGGTGCTTTCACCCCCGTTGACGAGGTAACTGCCGCTATCGGCCGCAATGTGTGCGCTTTCCTCGTTAACGAGTTGAAGGCTGGCCGCATCCCCAAGGAGTTCCTGCCCCTGCAGAGTGGTGTGGGCAATATCGCCAACGCCGTGCTCGATGCCCTCGACAAGAGCGATGACATCCCCCCGTTTGAAATGTACACCGAGGTGATTCAGGACAGCGTGCTCGAACTGCTCGAGAGTGGCAAGTGTAAGTTTGCCAGCACCTGCTCGATGACCTTCTCCAGTGGTGCCATGATGGAATTCTTTGAGAAGGGTGAGGCTCTGCACAACAAGGTGCTCATGCGTCCCAGCGAAATCAGCAACAACCCCGAGGTGGTTCGCCGTTTGGGCGTCATCACGATGAACACAGCCATCGAGGCCGACATCTATGGTCACATCAACTCGACCCACGTCAGCGGTACGCGCCTGATGAATGGTGTCGGTGGCTCGGGCGACTTCACCCGCAACGCTTACATCAGCATCTTCCTGTGCCCGTCCATCAAGAAAGACGATTGCATCAGTACCATCGTGCCCATGGTATCCTATCCCGACCACAACCCGCACTCGGTGGACATCATCATCACCGACCAGGGTATCGCTGACCTGCGTGGCAAGGATCCCGTACAGAGTGCTCATGAAATCATCGAGAAGGCTGCTCATCCCGTTTATCGTCCCCTGTTGCGCGAGTACCTCAACCTCGCCAAGAAGGGCCACGTGATGATGAACCCCGACATCGCCTTCGCCATGCACAGCACACTGATTCACGACGGCGACATGCGCAAGACCGACTTCGCCAAGTTCATGAAGTAATAATTCTCATCAAGAAACTCTTAATAACTGTTACTGCTGGTAGGTATAAAGCCTGCCAGCAGTTGCAATATTAAAGGCGATACCATAAGACTTTTTAATAACTCGTTGTCTTGATGTAAAAGTTGATGGAATTTGTTTTTTAACTCGTTATTTTTTACGGAAATAGATTAAATAGATTTTATTATTGAGGAATTATTATTATTTTTGCATTGTGATATGATTAATTTATTATAAACTCTTTTACCTTTAAATATTTTCTTAATGAATAAAAAATCGTTTGTTATTGGAGTTTCAGGTGCAACAGGATCTGGAAAGAGTTGGTTTGCTAAACAGGTCAAAGACTTGGCCAGTGATTCTATTGGCGTTTTCACCTTAGACAGTTATTATAAGAATAATAATTATGTTAATTGCCTAAAATATAGGCATGATAATCCTGATGCGATTAATTATGATTTTGCGATTGTCGACTTGCAAAATATTATAAATGGTCACTCTATTCGAGTTCCACAGTATGATTATGAAACTCATAAAGTCATCAAGTATGATATAAAGGAGCCAATGCCCATCATTATTGTTGAAGGGTTGTTTGCCTTCTCAGATGAGCGATTAAGACATTTAATGGATTTTTTGGTTTGGATTGAGGCTGACTATGATGTTAGGTTGCAGCGTAGGATTAATCGCGATATCAACGAGCGGGGTGATACTATTGATTCTGCAACCGAAAGGTTTACGTGTGATGCAGAACCGGCATTTCAAGAAATAATTTCAATAAATAAGCAGTATGCTGATTGCGTTATTTTTAATAATGGCAATAACCATGTTTCTAAAACGCTACTAATGTTAAAGAACTTGTTACAATGAAAGAAGGATATTATAATAAAGTCAGATCTGAAAATAATAGATTAAGAGAAATTATTATTACTCACCGCCAATGGATTATATCAATCATGGGGATTGCGGTAATTATTGGAGGTGTCCTTTGTGATGCTAGGTGCGATAAGGTAATTGGAACAATTCTTGGACAAATTGGAAGTAGTCTTCTTGCTATTGGTATTGTTGCTGTTGTTTATGAAAGATGGAAGGATAAAAATCGAGAAGGACGTTATTTTATAATGAACCCTGATAGAGTAGGAAGTGGTGAGGAATTGATAAATAATGCGAATATTGATATAAGTAGTGAAGGGAAAATTTTTCTAATTGGAAGAATGACTGAGGATAGTTTTATATCTAATAATTATGCATTTACAGTCTTATTAACTAAAACGTATTTTAAATTACTCAATAAGGATATACCGCTTTTCTCGTATGGAACAACATTCAAGTATCTTGATCCTAGATGGAAAGATGGAAAATATCAAAGAGCATTTGAAAATGCCGTTAAACAGGGCTTAGGTCTAAATGTTTCTATTATTAATCCCATTTCAAATAAAATAATTGAATTAGAGAATGGGAAGGATGCCGCGATAAGAGAAGCCAATAACACGATTCAACATTTTATAGAACTTATTAATGCATATCGACACCGTATTAAACAACCAATAGAATTACGACTTTCCACATATTTTTCTCCTTGTAGCTTTTCATCAATATCGTTTGCTAATGGAAGAGTAGTGCGTTCTTTGGATTTTAATTTTAGACATGACGAAAGCCGGCTTTGTCAAATTTATGATAATATTGAAGAGAGTGACAATATAAATAATAGTAATCATAAAGCCTTCTCCCAATTACTTTTCAGGAGATATAATAGATATTACCAAGAAAGTACGTTAGCATTAAGGTTCCCAATGGAAGATGAAGTCACGTTTCACATTCTAGGCATTCTTGAAGACGTGGTAGATAATTCGTCTGACAATACAAGTAAATATGTAAAACAGATCATTTGCAACAATGATGAAGACTTAAGCATTATAAGTATAACCATTCGTTTATCTGATGGCAATGAATTAGGATGGCAAGTTAAGAGAGGCGAAAAATATGTAGAACTTAATCAAGATAATATATTCATTTTGTTCAATAAAGCTCCCAACGCTGATGAAAATTTGAATATCAATCAGGAAAATCCAAATCAAGTATCATTGAAAAATACAATTGTAGGGAATGTTTTATATGAATACTATCTGTTGACTGGTGGTTATTGCGATAGCGATTCTGAAGAAATAAAAGAAACAGAAACTGAACGTAAAGAAGGTAAATTTGGTTATCGTTTCGATATTATGACATCTTTTGAAAAGAATGCTGATACGAGAACAGATTTTAATAGGGACAATGAGTTCGTATTGATAGGTGAGATAGTCAGTACGCCAGAAAGAGTAGTCCCCAAAGAACCAATTAAGAGAGTTGCTTTAGGTCAGTTCAATCTAAAAAACAAATTGATAAATTTAGGTTTTAGTTCTAATCAAGCATCGACAATTATTGCAAAGATAAATAGTATTTGATTATGGTTCTTCTATATTGGATTATAGGCCTTTTACTCACGGTTTATGTGTCTATATGGACCATAAAAAAGAATCGAGAGATTGGCTTTACGATATTGACAGTTCTGTTGTCAGGTTATATATTGATATCTAATATTTTAACGCCAAGGTTGTCATTATTCAATCTTGGGTTTACACAGTTGACTGTCGTGACGGGGAGTCTTATATGGCCGTTTACTGCTCAGTTATCGGATATGATTAATGAGGTGTATGGTAAAAGGAAGACCTTCATTGCTGTAGCTTTGGGTTACTCTTTGAATTTACTATTTGTTCTGTTTGTGTTTATGGCCAATTCTACTCAGCCTATTTGGGACACATCTATGGAAGAGTTTTGGCAATCATATTTTTTGCCGTCAGGGAGGGTGTTTCTCGCTTCGACAGTCAGCTTTATAGTTTGTCAGTTGATAGACATCAATGTGTTTTCTTTCTTAAAAGAAAAGTTTCGAAACCGTGAAGAGACTTCAAGAAATAGTGCGTTAATTAGTTTTAGTTCGCTAAGGAGTGTGCTAAGTGATGTGATTAACATGGTCTGTGATGCTGTTTTGTTTACATTGCTTGCATTTGCTCTTGTCTTACCACTAGATTCATTGATTGATTTAGTAATCGGCAGTATTATATTCAAAGGTTTACTATCTATAATAGATACGCCATTATTTGCGCTTTTTAGAGTAAGTATAAAAAACATACAGAGGCAAGAATAAAACAATATGACAGAAATCACAAAACTATCATGGGAGGATATCGAGAATTGCTGTATTAAGTTGTATGAGCAAATCCTGTCTATTAATATCAAGATTGATACTATAGTGAGTATTCAGCGTGGCGGGTGCATCCCTGGAGTTATTTTAAGCCATATGCTTCATGTAGATGAGTGCTATACTATTGGAATCAGAACTACTTGTTCTGATAATGTTCGCTCGAGAAGGTTAGATGATCCTAAAATACAGATACCGGAGACACTAAGAAGTATTTCTGGTAAGAATGTTTTAATTGTTGATGATGTAACTAATACAGGAAACACTTTAGTGTATGCAAAAGAAGAAGTTCTTAAATTTAATCCTTGTAATTGTTTCACTTCTGTGTTGATTTGGGACGGCGATAATAGTTTTGAGTGTAAAGCTGATTTGTTTGCTCGTCACACCCCGGGTTGGGTTGTCTTTCCATGGGAAGTGGTTAGTGGTTCAGAAGCAAAAAGAAATCGATTATAACAATTACAGTCTTTTTAATGAACAATAAGGACTTGAAGGCACATGGCGCGATGTTGCTGGCCATGGTGCTGTTCGGGCTGATGGCGACGTTCAGTAAGGACGTGCTCGCCAACGGTGGCATCACGGGACCGCAGCTGGTGGCGTTCCGGGTCATTGGGGCAGCATTGCTCTTTTGGTTGGGGTCGATTATTGTGCCGCAGCAGCGCATTGAGCGTCGTGATTTCCTCAAGATTGCCGGTGCGGGCTTTTTCGGCTTTGCGTTGGCTCAGGGTGGCTACATCGTGGGCTTGAGCTTCACTTCGCCCATCAATGCCACCATCGAGCTGACGACCATGCCCATCTTCACCCTCATCCTGTCGTCTATCCTGTTGCACGAGCGCATCACGCCACGGCGTGCACTGGGCATCATCATGGGTTTTGTGGGTGCCATACTGCTGATTACACGTACAACCGCGGGTGATGGCAGGCCAACGGACTTCCGTGGTGACATCCTGATTCTGATATCACAGGTGGGGTATGCATTCTACCTGACACATTATTCTAAGGTCATTCGCAAGTATGACGCTTTCACGTTCAACAAGTGGACATTCACCTTTGCGAGCCTGTTTATCTTGCCCTTCACTTTGCCTCACATCATGCAGATTGACTGGGCGGGAATGAGTGCCCGAACAGCGAGCGAAATCATCTATATCGTGGCTGGGGCGACATTCTTCACCTTCCTGCTGGTGGTGTTTGCCCAGCGTCGGTTGCTGCCCACCACTGTGAGCGTATATAATTATGTTCAGCCCTTTGTCGCGGTCGTTGCCAGCATGGCGATGGGTCTTGCCGCACCGCAGTGGATGCATGGCGTGGCTGCCGCACTTATCTTCACAGGTGTGTGGCTCGTTGTCAACAATAAAAATAGTTGACCGACAAGTCGTCAGCCAACTATTAACTATTCCTATTAACTTTTAACTCCTTACATGCCGTAGAGATTCCCGAATGCACCTTCCTGAATATTTTGCAAGAGTTCGGGGTTGGTGAGGAGGCGGAAGGTCTGGATGCAGGTCCATACCACTCCAATGATTATTGTGATAATCATCCACTTCTTGGCTGTAGAAGCATCTTTTTCCGAGCCCATGGTGTCACCTGCCATGAACTTGTTCTTGGAACTGTAGGCTTTGAAAATCGAGTATATACCCGCTATCAAACCAATCGGGTTGCAGCAGCACAAGGCCGAGAGCACCGTGACAAGGATGGACTCGGTGAGCCACGTCTTAGGCATCATCCGGTTGGTGGGAGTGTTGTTGCTGGGGCCGTATTGCGGCGGAGCATAGGGCTGGTTGGGCGTTCCCTGCCCATAGGTCGTCGGTTGTGTCGGCTGGAACGGCGGCACCTGGGGCTGATTGCCACCGATTGGGGGCATCTGGGGCAACTGGGTGTCGATGTTGCCCGGATTAAAGGTTTGTCCGCTCAACAGCGCCATCAACTCGGGCACCTGGCTCGCCGAAGTCCAATTGGGCATACCTTCACACCACACAAGCGAATTGACGGTTAGTCCGTGCAGCAGCAATTCACTAGGTTCAAATGGTCCGGCCTGCTGGCCGTTTTCTGCAATGTAGTACTTCATAATTTTATCGTTGTTAGTAGATTGTTGTACACTTCTTAACTAGTTGGCACCGGAAAGCCTATTATAACTTCAGATCTTCCTCACTTTTGGGTTGGGGTGGATAATCGATGGTGTAGTGCAAGCCGCGTGACTCCTTGCGGTCCTTGGCCTGACGGGTGATGAGGTAAGCCACGTTGATGATGTTACGCAACTCGCAGATGCGTCGTGACACCTTGCTGGTCTTGAACAGGCGCTCTGTCTCCTCATAGAGGATGTCCAGTCGGTTCCATGCGCGGTCGAGACGCAGGTTGCTGCGCACGATGCCCACATAGGTCGACATGATTTCACCCACCTCTTTCTCGCTCTGGCTGATGAGCACCATTTCCTCGGGGTGCGTTGTGCCGGCATCGTCCCAGGCGGGGATGTCCTCGCGCCAGGTGTATTCGTTGAGGTGTTCAATGGCGTGCTTAGCGGCGGCATCGGCATACACGACAGCCTCGATGAGCGAGTTGCTCGCCAATCGGTTACCACCATGCAGACCTGTGCAGGAGCATTCACCCACGGCATACAGGCGCTTGATGCTGGAGCAGGCATTCAGGTCCACCTTGATACCGCCACACATGTAATGTGCTGCAGGCACCACAGGAATGTATTCCTTGGTGATGTCGATGCCCAGGTCCAGGCAGTGCTTGTAGATGTTGGGGAAGTGGTGCTTGGTTTCCTCGGCGTCTTTGTGGGTTACATCCAGGAAGACGTGGTCCTCGCCTCGCTGCTTCATCTCGTTGTCGATGGCGCGGGCTACCACGTCACGCGGTGCCAGCGACAGGCGCGGGTCATATTTCTGCATAAACTCCTCTCCACCCAGGTTGCGCAATACACCGCCGTAGCCACGCATGGCCTCGGTGATAAGGAACGCGGGACGGTCGCCGGGATGATACAAGGCGGTGGGATGGAACTGGACGAACTCCATGTCTTGAACCGTGCCCTTGGCGCGATAGACCATGGCGATGCCGTCGCCTGTTGCCACCAGTGGATTGGTCGTTGTATGATAAACACAACCGACGCCACCCGTGGCCATCAACGTCACGCGCGACAGGAAAGTATCGACTTCGCCAGTATTCTGATTGAGAACGTATGCACCATAACATTCAATACCTGGTGTGCGGCGGGTTACAATTTTTCCCAAGTGGTGCTGGGTGAGGATTTCTACAGCGAAGTGGTCCTCAAAGACGTCGATGTTGGGATGGTTCTTGACCGTCTCGATGAGCGATACCTGGATTTCGTGACCTGTGTTGTCGGCGTGGTGCAGGATGCGGAATTCGCTGTGACCACCCTCGCGGTGCAGGTCAAACTCGCCTTTCTCGTTCTTGTCAAAGTCCACGCCCCAACTTACGAGTTCCCGGATTTGTGCGGGAGCCTCGGTGACGACTTTTTTTACGGCCTCGGGGTCGCTGAGCCAGTCGCCTGCCACCATCGTGTCGTGAATGTGCTTCTCAAAGTTGTCCACCTCGAGGTTAGTCACTGTGGCGACGCCACCCTGGGCGAGGTCGGTATTGGCCTCTTCCATCTTGGACTTGCACACGAGCGCCACCGTCCCCGTCTTTGCCACCTTGAGGGCAAAGCTCATACCGGCAACACCCGAGCCGATGATGAGGTAATCATATTTTCGTACCATATCAATTGTCAGTTTTAAATTGTCGTTTCTAGACCATCTAGATTATCTAGAATATCTAGTTTCTCTAGTGAATCACTCTTTCTCACCGTAGAGCAGGTCACCGCAGTCGCCCAGACCGGGCACGATGTAGCTGTGCTCGTTGAGTTCGTCGTCGATGTCACAGGTCCACAAGGTGGTCTTGTCCTCAGGCAGATGCTGGCGCACAATTTCGATGGCCTTGGGGGTGGCTACAACGCTGCACACATGGATGTGGGCGGGATGTCCCTTGGTGACCAGGGCCTGATAGGCGAGTTCCATCGATGAGCCGGTGGCGAGCATCGGGTCAACGATGACCAGCGTCTTGTCGTCAAGGCGCGGACTGGCGATATACTCGATGTGAACAACAAAGTCGTCGGTCTTGGGGAAGTATTTCCTGTAGGCGGACACAAAGGCGTTTTCGGCACCGTCAAAGTAATTCAGGAAGCCTTCGTGGAAAGGCAGACCGGCACGCAGCAGGGTGGCGAGCACCACGGGGTCGTTCAGCACACGGCATTGTTTCACGCCAAGAGGTGTCTCGACTCCCACAGTCTTATACTGGAGTTTCTTTGAAATCTCATAAGCCATGATTTGGCCCAAACGCTGAATGTTGGCGCGGAAGCGCAGACGCTCTTGCTGCAAATCCTTGTTGCGGATTTCGCTCATGAACTGTCCCACGAGCGAGTTGTTTTCACACAAGTTGATGATGTCCATTTTCTCTATGATTGTTTTGTGGTTAAATATTCTTTTAAAAGTCGCTTGGCATTGCTGCGGTCAAGTGTCAGCTGCTGCTTGAGTTCGTCAAGTCCGCACATCTTGAATTCCAGGCGCAGGAAACTGATGAATTCCAGCATGATGTCCTCTCCATAGATGTCATCCTCAAAATCAAACAGGTTAACCTCGATGCTCAACTGGTTGCCGTTGTCGAGGGTGGGGCGCTTGCCGATGTTCGCCATGCCCTGCAACCGTTGTCCGGCAACGTGCGCCAGTACAGCGTAGGCTCCATTATGGGGCAACAGCAGGCTGGCATCAATCATTCCCACATTGGCGGTGGGGAATCCCAGTCCCCTGCCATTATGGAAGCCGTGAACCACTTTGCCCCTGAGGGTATAAGGGCGTCCCATGCAATGCATGGCATCAACAACCCTGCCCGCAGCGATGAGTCCGCGCACGATGGTGGAACTCACGGGCGCATATTGTCCCAGGTATTCAGGCGCTTTGAGCACAGTCACGCCATGGCGTTCGCCATCACGTTGATAGTCGGCGAAAGTGCCGCCTCGGTTATGCCCGAAGTGGTGGTTGTAGCCCGCCACAAGCGCCGAAACGCCGTAACGGTCATGCAGTAGTTCAATGAATTGGGATGAGTTTAGCTTGGCAATTTCGGTATTGAAGTCGAGTGTCAGCAGCAGGTCGGGACCGAGGGCTTCAAGCTGGCTCAAGCGGTCGGCTAGCGGCATGATAAGGCCAAAAGGCTCGTCAGGACGCAGCACTTGACGAGGATGGCGCAAAAAAGTGATAACCAGTGATTGCTTGCCTTGGGCGCTTGCCTGTTGTTTGAGGAAATCGATTAACGTGGCGTGCCCGAGGTGGACGCCGTCAAACATGCCGATAGTGGCGACTGTGCTACCCTGCGGCAGGCGGTCGGTTTCGCCGATAACCTTCATGCCCTCTTTAATCACTAATCTCTATTTATCGATATGCTCTTTCAGGATGCGCATCGTGTCGTTGCACACGCGGATGAACATCTCGCGGTTCTTGAGCATGGTCGATGTTTTCACTTTCTTGTCTGCACCCGAGAAGATGTAGCCGGTATCCTTGCTCTCGAGAGCACGCAGCGTGGGCACCACGCCGGCCTCGGGGCTGGGAATGTTGCGGCTCAGGTAGTCGGGAACACGGTCCATCCAGCGCGACATGGCGATGGCGCCGCTCTTCAGCAGACCAGGGTTGACGCAGTTCACTGCCACACGGCGCGTCTTCATCACACTCGACATGTAAATTGAGAACAGCGTGAGCGCCAGTTTGCTCTGGGCATAGGCTCCCCAGGGCGTGAAATGCGACACAGCAGGAAACTCATAGGGTAGTGACACGAAGCGGCGTGACACGCTGGTGGACAGGATGATGCTGCTGCCTTCCAGGATGAGCGGATACACCTGCATCGACAGCAGGGCAGTGCTCAGGTAATTCACCTGGACAGCGTGCTCAAATCCGTCGGGAGAAATCTCGCTGCGACGGGGCAGCAGACCGGCGTTGTTGATGAGCGCTGCGACGGGGCGGTTGAGTTCGCGCAGGCGGCGCACAAAGTCATTGACCAGTTCAAAGGAGTTGAGGTCCAGCTGCAGGCAGGTGATATCCTTGTTGCGGGTAACATTGCGTAACTGGGTGGCATAGTTCTCGGCTTTGGCAATATCGCGGCTTGCGAGTAACACGGCCTTGCCTTGTTCTGCCAGTTTGCGGGTAATCACGCTACCCATGCTGTCGGTCGAGCCTGTCACGATGTATAACGGTTTTACATCGGGATCCAGCACTTTATCGTTATCGGTCATCATATAGTTTTAGTTTTATGGTTCATTTCTTTCTAACCTGCAAAGATATAAAACTTTGCCTAAAGTCATCCCATTTCACCATAAAAAATGTGCCATTGTGATTGAATTGTTTTATCTTTGCAGATGACAAATACAGTAACATAATGGCAAGAAGAAATAAAAAGAAGATGATACTCTGGTCAATTGGAGCCCTCTTGCTGCTGCTGGGAGCAGTGGCATGGTTCATGAGACCTCCCAAGAATTCGATACCGACAGCGGCCCGCGGGACACTGGAGCGTTTCCCGCAGTTCACGTCGCAATTTGTCCCGACGCGAGATGTGGTCGTCTGGCTTCCAGAGGGTTATCAGACAGGTGACTCTTGCGATGTCCTCTACATGCACGACGGCAATATGCTGTTTGATGCCACCACGACGTGGAACCGCCGCGAGTGGCAGGTCGACGAGGTGACGGACAGCCTGATACAGGCCGGTCTAATCAGGCCGTGCATCGTTGTCGGCATCTACAACACCGACGACCGCCTCACCGAGTATTTCCCCGCCAAAACATGGCAGCATGTTGCCGAAGCCGATCGCAAGGATGCTGATTTGAAAAAACTCACTGCCGACGGCTATCTGCAGTTCATCGTTGAGGAATTGAAACCTTTCATCGACCAGCGTTACAAACCATTGACCACCCGTGAACACACCTTCATGATGGGTTCCAGCATGGGCGGCTTGATTTCGCTCTACGCCCTGTGTGAATACCCTCAGGTGTTCGGTGGCGTAGCCTGCCTGTCGTCCCACCTGTCGATGGCACATTTGCCCAATGGCGTCGATGGTGAGCCATGGGCAACAGGCTTCCGCAACTATGTGGGCCAACACCTGCCCGAGGCTAACGGCAGCCTCGTTTACATGGACCACGGCACCGAGGGTTTTGACGCTGACTACGGGCAGTACCAGGAGCAGTTGGATAGCGTCATCCGTGCCAAAGGTTGGGACGCTCAGCACTACATGAGCCTCGTGTTTGACGGCGATGACCACAACGAGACTTGTTGGGGTAAGCGACTAAATCAGCCACTCCAATTCTTGTTAAGTAAATGAACCAAGTTTTATGCAAGGAATGATAATGGACGGATATGTAACTGTAATTGGGGGCGTGAATATGGACATTTCGGCGGCATTGACTGCCCCGTTTGTCCCAGCCGACTCGGTACCGGGACAGGTCACTCTGGGCTGCGGCGGCGTGGCGCGCAACATCGCCCACAACCTGCTGCTAATGGGCCACGAGGTGAAGTTTCTGAGCGTTTTCGGCGGCGAGACCTTCGGCGAGATGTGTTGGCGTGAGTGCCAGGCCATTGGGCTGGACCTCTCGTTAAGTGAGCGCTGCGAGGGGATGCGCAACGGCCTGTACCTGTGTGTAAACGACCAGACAGGTGACATGATTGCCGCCGTGGCCGACACCGACATCGTTGACCGTATCACTCCCGATTTTCTCCAGTCCCGCATCGACGTCATCAATCGCTCGGCGCAGGTGGTTGCCGATACCAACATTTCTGTCCAGGCGCTTCAGTATCTCATTGACCACTGCACAGCCCCCCTGTTTGTGGACACGGTGAGCACTGCCAAGGCGCCCCGCGTCATCAAAGCCCTGCAACAGAGCTACAACAAGTGCCTTCACGCCTTGAAACTCAATCTCATCGAGGCTCAGGCAGTTACAGGTTGCGATACTGCCAAGGCTGCCGCCCAGCGCCTCACCGCGATGGGCGTGCAAGAGGTCTACATCACCATGGGCAGCGACGGCGTGTATTGCAGCGACGGCGCCCGTCATGAGCATTTCAATGCGATTCCCACCCGTGTCATCAACACTACTGGGGCGGGCGATGCCTTCATCGCTGGCATCGTCCACGCCACAATGCAGCAAGAGCCCTTCCCCGACCGGACTAAGACAGGAATGAAGGCAGCCCATGCCACTCTGCTGTCTCTCCAGACTGTCAACCCCGAAGTGGGCACCTATTGCCGTTAAAGAAATGATGACACAGTGTCCCTCCAGTTAGTCCAGTCTATCTAGCCCATCCAGTCCCTCCAGTAACGACAACATCAACTAAAAATAAAAAATATGAATAACTACCTATCCATCTCACCCGAAGTGCAGCAGGCACTTGACGAGGGCCGTCCCGTGGTCGCCCTTGAATCGACAATTATTTCCCACGGCATGCCTTATCCCCAAAACGTGGAAACGGCACTCAAGGTCGAACAGACCATCCGCGATAATGGGGCTGTTCCCGCCACCATCGCCATCATCGGCGGCAGGCTCAAAGCGGGCTGCACACCCGATGAAATCGAGTACCTGGGCAAGAAGGGCCAGGCTGTAACCAAGGCGTCGCGTCGTGACCTGCCCGTGCTTATCGCTCGTGGCGAGGATGGTGCCACCACCGTGACCACGACGATGATTATCGCCGCAATGGCAGGCATACGCGTGTTTGCCACTGGTGGAATCGGTGGCGTACACCGTGGCGCCGAAACCACAATGGATATCAGTGCCGACCTCGAGGAACTCGCTATGACCCCTGTCATGGTCATCTGCGCTGGCGCCAAATCGATCCTCGACTTGGGGCTCACGCTGGAGTACCTCGAGACCAAGGGCGTGCCCGTCATCGGCTACGGCACCGAAGAACTGCCCGCCTTCTATACCCGCCACAGCGGTTTCAAGGTGGACTACCGCATCGACACGCCTGAGGACCTCGCCGCCGCTTTCCGTGCCAAATTAGATATGGGCCTGCAGGGCGGTATGCTCGTCACCAATCCCATCCCCGAGGAGTACTCCATGCCCGCCGACGTCATCAACAAGGCAATAGACGAAGCTATAGCCGAGGCCAACCGCTTGGGCATCCGTGGCAAGGAAACGACGCCATTCCTGCTCGCTAAGGTCAAGGACCTCACGGGCGGTGACAGCCTCGCCAGCAACATCCAACTGGTGCTCAACAACGCCCGACTCGCCGCCAAAACGGCCGCAGCTCTAATCCGTTGACGCTGCAGCGGTTTTGCGGGAGTGGCGGATTTTGTGTACCTTTGCGCCCTCAATGCAAAAAACGAAGATATGGCAATGAATTTAATATATGACGCCCAGGGCGATGCGCCCAAGAGGCTGATGCTGGAAACCTACGGCTGCCAGATGAATGTGGCTGACAGCGAGGTGGTCGCTACGGTGATGAAGATGGCAGGCTATGAAACTTGTGAAGACATCGACGCGGCCGACGCGATTTTCATCAACACCTGCTCGGTGCGCGACAATGCAGAGCAGCGCATCTTTTCGCGCCTGAACCAGTTGAACGCCTATCGCCACAAGCGTCAGCGCCGCCTCATCATCGGCATCATCGGCTGCATGGCCGAGCGCATGAAGGAGGTGCTCATCAATGAGCACGGTGTGGACTTGGTGGCTGGTCCCGACGCTTATTTGGAGTTGCCGGCGCTCATCGGCCTTGCCGAGCGTGGCGAGAAAGCCATCAACACCCAACTGTCCACTACCGAGACCTATCGCGACATCATCCCGTCGCGCGTGGCTGGCAGCAAGGTGAGCGGCTTCATCAGCATCATGAGGGGGTGCAACAACTTCTGCACCTACTGCATCGTGCCCTATACCCGAGGACGTGAGCGCAGCCGTGAGCCGCAGAGCATCCTCAATGAGTTGGCCGACTTGCGTCAGCGGGGCTTCAAGGAGGTGACTCTCCTGGGGCAGAATGTCAATTCCTACCTCTACAAACCTGCCGACGGCAGCGAGCCCGTTGACCTGGCACGTCTGTTGGCGATGGTCGCCGAGGCTGCCCCCGAGATGCGCGTGCGCTTCACCACGAGCAACCCCGAGGACTTGAGCGACGCCATCATCGACACGATGGCAAGCCATGACAACATCTGCAACCACATCCACCTGCCGGTGCAGAGCGGTAGCAACAAGGTGTTGAAACTGATGAATCGCAAGTACACCCGCGAGTGGTATCTTGACCGCATCGCACGCATCCGCGCCGCCATGCCCGACTGCGGCATCTCGACCGACATGTTCACGGGCTTCCACGACGAGACTGAGGAGGATTTCCAGGAAACGCTGTCGCTGATGCGCGAGGTGGGCTTTGACTCGTCCTTCATGTTCAAGTACAGTGAGCGTCCCGGCACGTTTGCAGCCAAGAATCTGCCTGACAACGTCCCCGAGGACGTGAAAATCGACCGCCTCAACCGCATGATTGCCCTGCAGAACGAACTGTCGCTGTGCAGCAACCGTGCTGACGTGGGCAAGACCTTCGAGGTGCTGGTCGAAGGCTACAGCAAGCGCAGCCGCGACGATATGTTCGGACGCACCCAGCAGAACAAAGTCATCGTTTTCCCAGCCCATGGCGAGAAGCCGGGTGACAAGGTGATGTGCCGTGTGCTCAGTGCCTCCAGTGCTACCTTGCTGGGTGAGCGTGTGGCAGAGTAAACCGTTAGGGTTGTTCAAATAATGGCCAAATTGTTGCATATCTCGCTGATATGATGTAACTTTGCCCAACAATAAAACTGACTTCTATTCCTGTGTTTTATGGCAACCAACAATAAACCCTTGCGTAACGTGCTTGTCATGCGTCTGTCGGTGCTTGGCAATGTGGCGATGACAATTCCTGTTTTGTACCCTGTATGCAAAGCAAACCCCGATACCCGCTTCATCATGCTCACCAAGATGTGGCCCGCATCGATGTTCCATGACCGTCCCGCCAACCTCAAGGTGGTCGATTTTGATGTCAAGGAGAAACACCACGGACTGTTCGGCCTGTTGAAGCTGGCAAGGCAGTTGTATCATCTCTATGACATCGATGCAGTTGCCGACCTGCACAACGTGAGCGGTACATGGATTATCGATGCCTACATGCGTCTGCATGGTGCCAAGATTGCCCGTTTTGACAGGGAAAAATCCAAGCGCAAGGCGTTAACGACCCACAGGAGCGACGAGCCTTTGACGCCCGTTCATGAGCGCTACCGCAACGTGTTCAGGCAATTGGGATTTGAAACACCCGACAATTTCACGCATCTCTATGACGGCCGTGATTGGCCTGTGAGCCCCATTGTGCTGGAGAAGGAAGAAGGACAGCGCTGGATTGCCATTTCTCCGTTCTCGTCACACACCAATAAGTCTTATCCCCTGGACCAGATGGAAAAGGTGATTGCCGAGTTGACCAAACACGAGAATTACTGGATTTTCCTCATGGGTGGCGGCAAATCCGAAAAAATCGCACTACGCGGCATTGCCCGCAAGTACAAGAATGTCATCTCGATGGCAGAGGTCAAGCACAAATTCATCGATGAATACGCGCTTTTTGCTAAGTGTGACCTGATGCTCACCATGGAGTCTGCCAACATGCACTTGGCGTCGCTGGTGGACCTTCAGGCGATGACCATCTGGGGACCTACTTCACCTGATTGCGGTTATCTGGGCTATAATCAGATTGTCGAGGACGACATTCAACTCGATATGGACTGCCGTCCTTGCTCCATCAACGGCGACAAGCCTTGCAAGTATGGCGACTACCGTTGCCTGAAGAACATCTCGCCCGAGTATATCGCTCAGCATGTCGTTGAGGCGGTCGAGTTCAACGCTAAGAATAAGACCAAAGGCACAAAGTTGGCGCTGCTGCGTCAGGCTAAGCATCATTCCGAGGACACCAATTCATGAAAAGCATTTTGATTACTGGTGCCGGTGGTTTCATCGGCGGTTTCCTCGTTGAGGAAGCACTCAAGCGCGGTTACGACACCTGGGCTGCCGTGCGCTCCACCACGAGCCGCGAGTTCCTGCAGGACGAACGCATACACTTCATCGAACTGGACTATGACGACCAGGACCGCCTGGAGGAAACCCTGCGCGACCATGCAGGCGAGTGGGGTAGATGGGACTATATCGTCCACAACCTGGGCGTGACCAAGAGCACCAACTATCTCGACTTTGAACGTGTCAACTACGGTTACCTGCGTGCCCTGGTCGATGCCTTGCAGGACACCGGGATGGCGCCCGACGTCTTCCTGATGATGAGCAGCCTGAGCGTCATGGGACCAGGCGATGAAAAGAACTACACCCCCATCAAGCCGACCGACGTTCCCATGCCCAACACCTTCTACGGCGTTTCCAAACTCAAGGCGGAGACCTACCTGCAGAGCGTCGAGGGCTTCCCCTATACCATCTTCCGTTGCACGGGCGTGTATGGACCGCACGAGAAGGACTACTATCTGATGATTAAGAGCATCAAGCGGGGCTTTGACTTCAGTGTGGGTTTTGAAAAGCAGATGCTCACATTCATCTACGTCAAGGACCTCGTGGTGGGCGTGATGGACGCGTTGGAGAAGGGTCCCTTGTATAAGGCTTATTTTATCAGCGAGGACAAGGCTTACACACAGCAGGAATTCCGCAAAATCGTCTGCGAGGAACTGGGCAAGAAGTTTGTCATTCCTGTGACCTGTCCCCTGTGGCTGGTCAAGATAGTGTGCAATGTGGCAGAGTGGATTGGCAAAGTGACCCTCAAGGCAAGCGCGCTCAACCGCGACAAGTTCAAAATCCTGAAACAGCGCAACTGGCAATGCGACACCAGCGACGCCCAGCGCGACTTCAACTTCAACCCCAAGTATCCGCTGCGGGAAGGCATCCGTGAGGCGATTGCATGGTATCGCAAGGCAGGATGGCTATGATGAACCCCGTTTTCCTTATCGGTTATATGGGCTGCGGCAAGACCACGCTAGGCGAGGTGCTTGCTAGGCAGATGGATTGCCGTTTTATCGACCTGGACGAGTTCATCGAGCAACGCCAAGGCATGACGGTGCTGCAAATCTTCGATGAAATGGGAGAAAACCGATTCCGCGAACTGGAAACCGAGGCGCTGCATGAGGTGGCATCGATGACCGATCTCATCGTCGGCTGTGGCGGCGGTACCCCCTGCCATGGCGATAACATGTCGCTGATGAATCAAGCGGGCACCACCGTCTGGCTCACCACCAGTCCCGAGCGCATCACCGCCCGCCTGCTCCTGCCAGAGCAAAAGAGCAAACGGCCCAAAATCAATACCCTTTCCACCCATGAAGTGTTACCATTGGTTAAAAAGGAATTGCAATCACGTTCCCCCTACTACGCCCAAGCCCAACTGCAGTTCGACTCCACCGACATTGAAACAGGCCCCGCCACCGTCCGCACTGCCCGCCGCCTCGCCAAGTTATTGAAATCCCTTTAACCGCTCCCCTCTTCCCCGCAATCTCCAGTAGAGTGTTCTCTCGCGTGAGAGAGCGTCTTTTGCGACAGGGTCGACTATGCCGTGGCTCCCGCCACGGCCCCATCGCCAGTGTTGTCCCGTGGGCGGCGGCTCTGCCGCCGTTTCTCCATCCCCGTCCCCTCTGCTTCCACCCGCTAGTGAAACAAAATTTGCCGTTTTCAAGTAAATGATGTAATTTTGTCGCTTTAAGAAACCAAAGTGGATATTCAGCATGGCAAGCGATAGACGCAAGTGGTATGTCGTGTGGCAGGGGACTGAACCTGGCATCTGTGACTCGTGGGCTGAATGCGAGTTGCGCGTCAAGGGCTACCCTGGAGCACGATACAAGGCTTTTGACTCACAGCAGGAAGCTGTCGAGGCATTCCGCAACGACCCTGGAGAGATGGACATCCTCAGGGCGATAGCACGTGCGCCCCGTGAGTTTGTCAACTATGACGCCATACCCGGCATTATTCACGACAGCATCGCAGTGGATGGCGCTTGTTCAGGCAATCCCGGCATGATGGAGTATCGCGGAGTGGATGTCCCTACGGGCGCCGAACTGTTCCATCAGGGACCGTTTGCCGATGCCACCAACAACATCGGCGAGTTTCTGGCCATTGTGCATGCACTGGCGTTGTTCCACAATCAGGGCAACGACCATACTGCTATTTATAGCGACAGCAAGACAGCCCAGGCGTGGGTAAAGGCGGGACAATGCCGCACCAAACTGGCGCGTACCGATGCCAATGCACGCTTGTTTGAAATCATTGCCCGTGCCGAGTGCTGGTTGGCAACGCACACCTGGCCTAATGCCATCCTCAAGTGGAACACTGCCGAGTGGGGGGAGATACCCGCTGACTTTGGCCGTAAATAAAGAAGATATGTCAGAGAAAAAACTAATGAAATATCGTGACGAACTGGATAGGAGTTATGGCGCTGCAGGTATGGCGTTGGGACTCTCGGTGTTCGATGCCAGCGACCTGTTCACCGCCATCACACTCGATGCCGACACACCTGGCTGCATCCAGTTCACGCCCGAGTTTTTCTTTGCCGGCAATCCGAGGCTCTCGCCTCGAGGCGCTTGGAAGTATATCCTGGGACATTACCGCATCTCGGTCGGATTGGCCGTAGCCAACGTGCTGTGCCGACGCATGGTGCTCGATAACGACAAGGTTGACCAGCAATTGCGTGATCAGTTGTTTAATGCCGCCTGTGACGACGGACGCGACTACTGTCAGTTGGAACGTGATGAGGTGGAGCCTATTTTTACCGAGGCATTTGACAACATGAAGCGTCTGTTCGCCGATAGCCGAGTGCGCAAGGCGATGGACACCTTTGCCGATGCCCTGCAACAGCGACGCACGCTCTCCCATATCGATGTCACCGACATCCTGCATCAGTTGGGTCTCATGTGATATCGGTATTTCTTTTTTATATTAATAATGTGTAATCAAAACAATAAACTTAAAACTAAATAACATGCAAACGGTAATTTTTAATTCTACGATATACGGACCCATACACAGCCGCAGGTTGGGAATGTCACTCGGCATTAACCTCATGCCCAACGATGGCAAGATCTGTTCTTTTGACTGCCTGTACTGCGAGGCAGGTTTTAACGCCCAGGGTCCCGGCAAAGATGGTGTCCCAACGCGCGAGGCCGTGAAGAAACAACTCAGGCATAAACTCCAGGAGATGAAAGAGGCTGGACAGACGCTCGACGTCATCACTTTCTCAGGTAACGGTGAGCCCACGCTGCACCCCGAGTTCAAGAAGGTGGTCGAGGATGTGCTGCGACTGCGCACTGAGTTCTTCCCCAATGCCAAGGTTTCGGTGCTCAGCAATTCGACCATGGCAGGCAAGCCTGCAGTTGCCGAGGCGTTGCTCAAGGTGGACAACAATATCCTCAAACTCGACAGTGCCATGCCTCGCACTTTCATTGTCATCAATCGCCCCGTTTCTCCCAATTGCCTGCCCGAGGGTGTCATTGCCGACCTGAAGAAGTTCAGTGGTCAGTGCGTCGTGCAGACCATCATGATTCGTGGCGAGTATGAGGGTAAACATTTTGACAACACCACCGACGAGGAACTTGATGCCCTCTTGAGCGCTTATCTCCAGATCAAGCCACGTGAGGTGATGCTCTATAGCATCGACCGAAAAACCCCTGCCGAGAACCTCGAAAAGGTTTCCAAGGAGGAGTTGGAACGCATCGCACAGCGTTTCCGTGACGCGGGAATCAAGGTGCAGGTCAACGCCTGATAGCAGTTTTTTGACATTGAAATAATTCTACCTACTATTTTCGGTAGGTTTTCGACGAGAAAAATCTAAAATTTAGCCATTTTTTTGCTATTAAATTGTGAAAATAGGTTAAATAATAGATTTTTCTTCCGGAATATTTGGTCGGTTTCCCGGGCGGCTGTAATTTTGCATCGCTTTTCGGCTCACAA
>CACZAC010000029.1 GCA_902779125.1 uncultured Bacteroidales bacterium
GTAGCTTTTCAATGGCTTATTGCCCTGTTCACGGCTCCAGTTGTGCTGATATCCGCCCGAAATGCCTTGTTCCTGGCCAAGGCCGTTACCTGAACTTAGCGTATATTGGCCCTTGTATCGTCTATGTCGCTTGGCCATATTGTTGGCGTCACCGAACACCATGACCGGGTCATTCTTGGAGAGACGGTTCATCAGGACCCCGGCCTCATAGTGGTCGCGCGTCCTGTAGCCTGCAGTGGCATCGCCATACCAGCGGTCGAGAAAACCCGGCTTGATGGTCAGGTCCAGCACCATGTCCTCGCTACCGTCGTCATTGCCGGTATGCTCTTTGAGTTCCGACGCCTTGTTGTAAGCCTTGATGTTCTGCACCGCCTCGGCAGGCAGTTGGCTCACTAGGTCATTGCCGCCAAAGAGGCTCTCGCCGCCCATCGTCAGGCGGATGGGCTTGCCGTTCCACCACAATTTGCCGTTAGCATCCGTTTCAACGCCAGGCAGTTGCTTGATGAGTTCGTCAAGACGAGCGCCTTCTTGCAGCCTGAAGGCCGATGGGTTAAACACGATGGTGTCGCCATGCATCGTGAACCTTTTTGCATGCCCCGTTACCTCGACCATCTGCAACATCTGTGAGGACATCTTCAGTTCGATGGTGCCAATGTTGAGTGTGTCCTTGCGGCTGTCGGACAGTGCCATGACGTTTTTCTTCTTGTTGTAATAGCCCAGCATGGACACGGTCAACTCGACACGTCCATCGGTATAGAACGTAAATCGGCCAAGCGAGTCGGCAATCACGGTGCTGCCCGAATAACTGGTTTCATTGATCTGCTTCATGTACTGAACCGTTGCACCAGGCAAAGTCTCCCGTGTGTCGGTGTCGATGACACGCCCGCTGATGATATCGGCTTGAGCGAAAAAGATATTGAAAACCAGTAAGATAATTGTAATTAAGTATTTCACAATAGGGTATAGTTATGGCCGTTTCATGCATTATTCTACATGAAACAGTAGGTTAAACTTTAATCAACTTTAGTCAACTTTAATCTGGATTCCAAGAGTGGATACTCTTGGTCTTGTTCTCGAGCAGATCGACCATGCTCTCGAGGAAAAGGAGTTCGTTTTCCTTGAGTTTTTTCTTTTCCTTGAGTTGCTTATAGACCGATGCGAGTTGCTGCATACCGATTTTCAGATCGGTCTGGTCCAGGCCGTCGGTGTCCTTGCACAGTTCGTAGAGCTTGGACAGGTAGAGGTAGCGGTCACCGTTCTCTTGAACCTTGTTGATATAGAAGAGCAGTTTCTTCATCCAGTCCTTGGCATTGCCATGACTTGAGGAGGATGAAAAAGAAAAGGAATGACTTTGACCATCTGATAAGCCAGAAAGCGCTCCTTGGGCTTTTTCCATGGCGGATTTATATTTCTCCATGCCTTGCTGGTACTTTTCCATACCGGCTTGGAATTGTTCCATGTACTTGTCGTAATCGTCAGAGCTAATCACCACAGAGCTGATTCTGTGGCCATCGGTTGCCTTGGCCTTGATGGGGGCGTAGGTAGTGATGAGCCGACCCGTGATGCTGTCGCTGCCTTCGACACTGCTCCACTCCATGGTGTAGGTCGTGCGGTGCTGCTTGTCGTCGGGAGCGATGAAGCCGACGGTATAGCAGTGGTCACAAGCCAGGCCCACGACGATGGTTTGCTCGGGGCTGTAATAGAGCCTGTAGCCCTGAAAACTTCCGTCGTCGTTGTCGCTCCACCACAGGGTGTAGACATCTGCGTTGCTGTTGCCATTGAGTTGCTCATAGGCCTGCTTGGCGTTGTTGATCAGTTCCATGCCTTCGCTGTCGATGGTGAACTTGTACACATCGAGTTGTCCTTCCTTGGCTCCGGTCTCGGGGTCGGAATAGATGGTGTGCATCTGACTGGCGTCCTTGTCGCTGAACGGGAAGGAGACGGCGCTGATGATGTCGTCGAAAGCCTCCTTCAGGCGGTCCTCATAGATGTTGGCGCTGGCCGTTGCAGGCACAAGCAGGGCGATAAGCGTCGCGATGATGATATAGTTGGTTGTTTTCATAATGCGGGAATATTGGTTGTCGGTTGATTATTCAATTCGTTTTCTAACTCTTGCTCGATGTCGATGAGCACGATGCTGCCGTCCTCGTCTTGCACCGCTCTGAATCCGTTGGCCTCGAGGTCGATGATGAAGGCGCGGCGCCTGAGGTCAGCCAGCTCGCGTTGCAGGCGCTCGTTCTCGCGGGCCAAGCGCTCGTTGCGCGTCTGCAGGCGGCGGATTTTGCGGGAAACTGGATTAACTGGATTGTTTGGACGGACTGGATTAGCTGATGCCAGTTGCTGAGGCTGTTGCTCTGTTTCCACTGCCACTGGTGTTGCGATGGAGTCCGCTTTTTGAGCAATGATTGGTGGCGTCTCGGGCACGGTTGCGGGGCGGTGAAGCATGACGGTTGCCACGATAGCAGCGGTGATGCAGGCAGCGGCAGCAATGCCCCACCAGCGGCGGCCCATCTGTCGTGTCAACGATGGGCGGGGTTGCTCCACGGGCACGAGGTCGCCTTCCATGTCGCGGTCAAAGTAGTCGAACATGAGGCGGTAGTCCTCCCACTCGGCGGGCACGTCGTCGCTGCGGAAGAATTCTGCCAGCATGGCCTCTTCCTCCACAGTGGTCTGCCCGTCCATGAATTTGTCGAGCAGCGCCTTGATTTGTTGTTGTGAATACCGTTTCATTGTCCTTGGTTTCTATATTGACGTATTTCTTCTAACAGTTGCCGTCGTGCCCTTGCCAGCAGCGTGTTTACGCTTGTTTCCTTGATGCCCAATATTTTGGCAATCTGGATACTGGTGCGGTGTTCCACTTGGCGCATGTGCAGCACCGCGTGTTGGGTGGGCGGCAGGTTGCGGATGCGCTCTTGCAGCCATTGCTCGTCCTCGCGTTGCACGATGATCTCGAGCGGTGAGGGGCTGGTCTGGCTGGAGAGCGGCGTGGCCTGCCGCTCGTCGAGCGGGAGCGGTGGCTTGTGGCGTTGCTGGTTCAGCGCCAGGTGGCGTGCAATCACCGTGGCATAGCCCTCGGGATTGTAGAGGCGGGAGTCGTCACGCATTTGCCATAGACGCAGCATCGTCTCTTGGGCGATGTCCTGGGCTGTGTCGGCGTCGGCACCCGCTGCAGCGGCCGCCTGCAGCGCCAGCTTTCTCAGCCGTGTTGCCTGTTGTTCAAATGCGTCTATCGTCATCAGATTCTTGTTGTCTGTTCTGGTGTTACATCATAATAACACACAAGGATACTGTTTTTAAACAAAAACCAGCGATTTTTTTCCATCGATACTCTTTTTGATTTCTAGCGAGCCTATGCAAGCAATGCTAAAACTTCGCGTCTTAGCGTCTTAGCGTGAGGCAATCAGTGGCGGGGGGTGCGGCGGTAGCAGTTAGCGAGGAAAACAATGGTAAAGAAAGTGCCCAGGATGACCGAGATGATGGAAGCCTCGGGACCGAATGCCCCGCCCGTGATGATGTCGGGACCGTTCACGATGGTAGTGAGCATGGTTTCACCAGCATCACTGCCCGAGACTGCAAGCCCGAAGATGTTGCCCTGGGTATAGTTCCAGGCCCAATGGATGCCAATGGGTACCCACAGCGAGCCTGACCACTTATAGGCGGCACCGAGCAGCAGACCTGCCTCGACGGCGATGGCAAGCGACGACCACCAGGTGGCGTTATCATTGGAGATGTGCATCCATCCGAACAAAATTGCCGATATCAGCAGTGCCACCCAAGTGTTCCACCGCTCGTCAATCCAACGGAAGATGACGCCACGGAATATCATCTCCTCGCCCACGGCGACAGCAAGGAACATCATGAACACGTTGAACTGCTTCTCAACAGAAAAACCTTTCCACGTCACAGTGGCATCGCCCATTGCAACGATTGTGCTCACCACCAGCACCATGATAATGAAGCCCACAAGAATTCCCAACAGGGTGTGGAGCACTAGCTTGCCCAACGGCAAATCGGCGGGCCAATGCCGTTCTATCCATCTCACGAATAGGGCGTACAGGCCGAGAATGATGGCTGCTGCGACAACGGTCAAACTGGGGTGTGCAAAATAGTCCGCACCTTGATATCCTGAAATCAACAGTCCGTAGCCGATGATAGACAGAAATGCAGCTACGATAAACAGGAGAATCCATATCCACAAAGGACGTTTTTTTGAGCGTGCGGTTGCCATAATTGTCAAACAACAAATAATGATTGATAACTGACGCAAAGGTAGTGAATTATTCGTAATTTTGCCGCATGGAAATACAGGAGTTGCAATTCGGGCATCGGTTGGTGCGTCTTTACAAGTTGGTGCAGGGCAGTGCACCGCTGGTCTATTCGATTGATTATCATGAGAATGGGCAGTTGCTGCTGGAAGCCTGCAAGCAGGTGGATTGCAGCGGGTTTAATTTGGTAACCATCAGTGGCCTGCATTGGAATCAGGAATTATCGCCATGGGCGGTGGAGACTGTCGTTTCACGGGATGACCGCTTCACGGGTGGCGCTCCTGAACTGCTACCATTACTCACAGATGAGGTCGTGCCCCAGGTCGAGCGACTGCTTGACGCGCCACCCGCGTGGCGCTGCTTGGCAGGCTATTCTCTGGCGGGCCTGTTCGCCGTGTGGACGGCATACCATTGCGACCTGTTTACCCGCATCTTGTCGGCATCGGGGTCTATGTGGTATCCAGGATGGCTGGAGTATGCCCATGAGCACCAACTGGCAGTGGCGTTGCAGGGCGTTTATCTCTCGGTGGGCGACAAGGAGAGCACCTCGCGCAACGCTGTGCTGCAGACCGTTGGAGAACGCACCCAAGCACTGGCTGCACTGATGGCGGAACGTGGCATCCCCTCCAAATTTGAACTCAACCCCGGCAACCATTTCAAGAATCCGCCCTTGCGCGTCGTCAAGGGCATCAACTGGCTCCTGCAACTTGACCACGATAACCAGAAAACAATACGATGAGTTTCTAGTCTCTAGTCCCTAGTTTCTAGTTGGCATCCGCACACGGTAAAAAAATGAAAACAACAAACACCCTAAGTTCAACATAATTATTTAATAATCAATAATTTGTCCTTCTTGTATTTCTTGTTTTCAATTTCTTATTATAAATTAATTGTGGTTTTTGTTGTTCAACGTTGTCAAAGTTGTTTGAAAAAAAAGTGTTGTTTGAAGATGAATGCGGATGCCAATTAGTTAAATTCGCGGAATTCGTAGTTTTTGAAGAAGTGTACGGATGCCTAGATTGAATTTCTTGTCTTCAAATCAGCATTTAAGGCAAGTTTTTTTGTACCTTTGCACCCTCAAAAAATGACCAAGGTTCGTGATGCGTAAGCAAGACAACTATACTTTCTTGACAACAGCACCCATCCGTCGCGTGATTCCCGCGATGGCAGTGCCTACCATTATCAGTATGCTTGTCACGAGTATCTACAACCTGGTGGACACCTATTTTGTGGGACTTATCAATACCCAGGCCACTGCCGCAGTCGGTGTGGTGTTCCCCGTGATGGCAATTATCCAATCCATCGGTTTTCTGTTTGGTCAGGGCTCAGGCACCTATATGTCACGTCACTTGGGCGCACGCCGCCTTGATGAGGCGCGCCAGATGGCTGCCACCTCGTTTGTGGGTAGTATTGTCTGTGGTCTGATTATCACCATTTTGGGCCTGATTTTCCTCAAGCCGTTGTCCATTGCGTTGGGTTCCACTCCCACCATCTTGCCCTATACCATGCAGTTTATGGGCGTTATCCTGCTGGGTGCGCCGCTGATGACCGCCTCAATGGTCATCAACAACCAGATGCGTTTCCAGGGCAATGCTACCCAGGCGATGTACGGTATGATATCGGGTGCGGTGCTCAACGTGGTGCTCGTGCCGTTGTTCATGTTCACCTTCGGGCTGGGCATTCTGGGCACTGCCATCGGCACGGTGCTGAGCCAGTTGTTCGGTTTCATCGTCCTGTGGGTGATGTCACGTCGGGGCGAGAACATCCCCATTCAACTCAAACTGGCCTCGCGCCGCTGGCATTTTCAGAAGGAAATCCTCAATGGCGGCACACCGTCGCTCACGCGTCAAGCGCTGGCCAGCATTGCCACGCTGATGCTCAATGTGGCAGCGGGCGTGTATGGCGACGCCGCGATTGCCGGCATGTCCATCGTGTCGAGGTTGGCATTCATCATCTTCGCCATCATTATCGGGGTGGGGCAGGGTTACCAGCCCTTCTGTGGCTTTAATTTTGGTGCTGGCAAGTACAAGCGTCTGCTCAAGGGCTTTTATTTCACCATCCTGCTCGACATGGCGGTCTTGCTGGTGATGTGCGGTCCTGCCTTTGCGTTTGCCGAGGAACTGGTGGACCTCTTGCGTGACGACCCAGAGGTTGTTGCCGTGGGCGCTGTCGCCCTGCGCTGGCAACTTGTCGCCCTGCCCATGGCTGCTGTGGTGACCGTGTGCAACATGACGCTCCAGACCAGCGGTCGCAGTCTGTCGGCCAACATTCTTGCTGCTGCCCGCAACGGCATCTTCTTCATCCCCTTGATTCTGATTTTGCCCCATTTCCTGGGCTTGAAAGGCGTGGAAATCTGCCAAGCGGTCTGCGACGTGCTCGCCTTCCTGCTCGCCATCCCCCTCACCATCCATTTCTTCAGGTCGATTCTCTCCCGCAAGGCCTGAAAACCGTTTCATATCGCATTTACTTTTTGGGACCATAGCGATGATGCAGTAACCACTGTATATCAGCGGTTTGCTATGTTGCTGCAGGTTACTTTATAACTCTTAAAGGCGGAAATTTGCCCAGGAAACCCTAAATTTGTATCCGGAAAAACTTTTTCTAGCAGAAACTTACTAACTTAAACTTAAAACCCTTTTTACTGACTATGAAAAATCAATCATTACTCCGCAAACTGCTGGCATTGATGCTGGCATTGCCCCTGTTGATGTCGGCCCAGGAAGTCACTTTCTGGAATTTCTCCGACACCGAGATGTTTCCCAGCGACACCTTGTGGGAGACGACCACCCTGCATGGCGTGACCTTTGTCACCGACGGCTCGTCGGCCGACCGTGTTCCCATTTTCCAGAGCTGCTCAGAGCGCTTGTGGACATCGGCCGACGGAACTGAAGCATTGACGTTTACCCAGCGCCTGAAGATCAACGGCAAGTCGAGCACGGCTTACCGCTGGCTGTATTTCACCGCTAACCCGGGCGACACCATCGAGGTGTGGGGCAACTCCACCTCCTCGTCCTCGTCGCGCACGCTCACGTTCAAGAGCGGCGGTTACAACGGCGTGTCGTGGGGCGATGTTGATCTGGCCACAGGCTCCGATCCCTCCTACGGCTATGTCGTGTATGGCGGTAGCGAGGAAACCGTCATGGCGATGGTTTCATCAGGTTCCTGGTACACCTATGCCATTCGCCTGAAGCCCAATCCCGACTTCGGCGGTGGCGACACCCCGCCGACGCCCACCAAGCGCTGGTTCTTGAAACACCCGTGGAGCGGTGGTTCGTGGCAGTGGCGCGAAGTCTTTGCCAACGAGGATGCCAGCGCCTATTCCAGGATGGACATCTTCGGTGGCGATGGTTGTAATTATGCCGACAACATCAACGGCAGCGGTTCATCATGGGTGCCCCTATCCAATATCGAGGTCATCGGTACACCGGCTGTTGGCGATTCGTGTGAATTTATCTTTTATCCCGCTACGGGTGCCATCACTATTCGGATGACCAAGGAGGTAGAGCCTGACCCCGTTCAACGATGGTTCTTCAAGCACGGCTGGGGCGACGGTCTGGACGCTTCTTGGGAGTGGCGCGAGCTCTATCCCAACGCTGATTCGACGCTGTATAGCCGCGAGGATATTTACGGCGGCACAGGTTGCAATTATGCTGACAACGCGCTGGGCATCAACTCAGTGTGGGTTCCCTTGTCGGATCTCACTCTGATCGACAACCCAGTGGTGGGCGACTCGGCAGAGTTCGTCTTCAATCCTGCCACCAAGGCCATCACTATCCGCTTGACCAAGGCGGCTCCTCAGGACGAGGTTGTCATTGAGCCTGACCCCACTAAGCCCTTCTCGCTTGTAGGCGGACGCGTATATCTGGACAACAGTGTTGCTGCCTGGGATGATGAATGCATCTATCTTGTGGTCGGCAACGACAGCGAGTCGTTGTGTGTGCGCTTCCTTCCCGATGAGTCCGGCCGTCTCACTTGTCCTGTTCCATATGTTAAGGAGGATATTACCTACGCCGCTGTGATAGGCAACAGCCACTTCTCAAGCGGTTCATGGGGTCCTTCCAATATCAGTAACGCCAACCATTATTCCGCCATCTACAGCGACGGTTGGCAGTCAGGTGTGAATGATGGCTGGGAGATCGCTTTGGGCGCGACCGATAACGGCTGTCCGCTCACCCTTACACATCTTGAGGGCGAATATGGTGAGTTGTTCACCACGAGCGAGAAGAACAACTGCTTCCGCCTGAACGATGACTTGCGACAGATCACGTTCATCTTCTCGACTTCGAGAACCCGCTTCGTCATTTCTCCGCTGAACGTGCAGAAACTGTTCGTCTATGGCTCCATATCCAACTGGTCGCAGGATGATTCCGATTATCGGATGTCGGGCTTCAGTTCCGACGGTTGCTTCTACCTCACACTGCCGTACAGTGGCATCTCGCGCACCGGTAACGGCGGTCAGCCTGAGTTCCTGTTCAAGGTACATCATGTCAACGGCAATTCCTATGTAACTCAGTCATGGCCTACCTTGGCCGAGGGTTGTGAGGATTATCTGACCTTCTGCTCCAATGGTTGGAAACAGATTGTGGCGTTCAACGATGATGACGTTGAAGACCTGGCACAACGCAAGGAAACGGCTCTTTATATCCGTCCGCTTGCCGACTTTGACCTGACCGACCGTATGGAACAAGAGCGGATTTCCAATTTCCGCCGTGTGCCTGGAACCCAACATTTGTACCGTTCCTACCATCCTTATCATTCCTCACGCTCCAGCTATGACACTGAGCATGCGCGCCTCGAGTGGGTCGCCAATTTGGCAACCGAGGCAGGTATCAACTGTGACATTGCTCTGTCGGGTAACCTGGAATCGGAGGATGGTAATGCGACCTACACCGTTTCAGGAACGACCTACACGACCACGATTCCGGATTATTACCGCAAGATAATCAACAATCAGAGGGTGCTCTATGTGGGCAAACAGAATGGTCACACACCATCTTACGACCATGCGCTTTACTACACCGACCAGAGCCGCTTCGCCGAGTGGATTCAAGAGATTGTGCGCTTCATCAACATTGAAGAACATCCCGTACCGTTCCAGATCCATTGCCACCTGGGTGCTGACCGCACAGGTGTCTTCTCGGGAGTGCTTGCCGCAATGTGTGGTGCTTCGTGGGACGACATCGCTGCCGACTACAACCGTACGAGCGATATGCAGATTTCGGAGTTCCGTCATTCCAACCAGTTGCGCTATGCGCTGTATCTGTTGACCGGCTTTGACCCGTTGATTCTGCCCTCTGGTCCCGATGCAAGACGTGAGGTTTATACCGAAACGACCCTTGAAGAAGCCATCGCTTCTCACTCGGCCTACAGTGGCGGAAGGGCTCTTTACGTCTATCCTCCCATCGGTACCCCTCTGCCTACATTGCAGCAAGCCGTTTCCATCCACTTCGTTGATGGTGGTTATTTAACGCAGGCCGAGATTGAGGCATGTGCTGCCAAATTGCGCGGAGAGGAAATAGAGCCTTCTGATCCGACTGGTGTCATCGACATTCAGGACGGTAGTCAGGTTTCCAGTGTGCGTAAGGTCGTTAAGGATGGCCGCGTACTGATTATCAAGGACGGTGTGACATACGATGTTTGGGGACACATCATCAGATAGGAAAAGTGAATAAATCAGTCAATGTGACTAAGAATGGTGAAAGGCTTGCCCGTTGAGGGCAGGCCTTTTGCTTGCTATTGGCGGGATGGGTGGCGTTACAGGTTCTGGATATGGGCAATAAATTGATCCTTAGGGATATCGGAGCGGTTGCGCACCTTCATGCGATAGTTGTAAACGGTTTGGGGAGAATAGTGCAGGAAACTGGCGATTTTGGTGCTGTCGTTGATGCCCAGCCTCACGAGCGCATAGATGCGCAGTTCGGGAGTGAGCAGGTGTTTCCCCTTGACTTCAATCTGCTCATCGGGCCGTAACAGGGCATTGAATCGTTCGATGAAATCGGGGAATAATTTAAGGAAAATGACGTCAAAGTTGTGGAACAGCCTGTTCAGGTCCTGACTCATCGTCGAGTAACTTAACTGTTCCTGTAACTCTTTGATTTTGCCCATTTTGATGCGTCCCAACATTTTGGTGCGCTTGTTCTCGGATTCGCTGATGTATTGGGAGCACAGGTTGAACAGTTGTCCGATGTATTCTTCCTTGATGCGGTTGCTTTCAACCAGTGCTTTGCCTTGTTCACTCAACTGTGTGTTGAGTTGTTGCAGATTGTTGTTGCTTTCGGTCAATTGGGCTTGCATGGCCTTCATCCTCTTGTTGCTCCTGTAGATGGCCGAGAGCAACCCCGCAAGGATGGCAAGGACAAGGGTGCCGATGCCGATTAGGATGTTGTGGCGGACGGCAAGGTTGTGTTGATGCTGGGCATAACCGTCGGTGATGATGGGTAGGTATTCTCCCACCAGCGCAAGCCTGTTGCGTGCGTTACTCGACATGACATCATTGAGCGAGCAGTTGATATATCGGTAGGCTCGCTCGGTGTCCCCTTCCTGGTATAGCAGCCAAGCCAGCGACTGCAACGATGTGTAGGTCTTGCTGCTGTGGCGCTTATCAATGATGGCCGACATGGTAAAACAGTACTTGGCACTTTCGTTATCTCCCAAACTGCGATAGGTGTCTCCCAACTCATACCAGTAAATCGCAGAGTTCTGGATGAGTGCGCTGTGAGTGTTTCCGAACCGCAGCAGCCCTTCCAGGGCCTCCTTGAACCGGCCACGGCTTTTATCGATGGCACAGGTGTTGACACACACCGTCAACGTATCGTGGATATTCACCAGGTTGACAGTGTCACGATAACGCGTCAGCAGGGTTTTGTAATTGGCGACCTCCTGTTGGTCGGTGGTCAGTTGTGAGAGGGACAGCAGGATGCTGTGGTACAGGAAATAGTAATGGGCGTTGTGGCTGATGTAGGCGTTATGGGGCAAGGCATCGAGAACAGCCAGGGCATCATTGAGCCTACCGAGGCACTTCAGCGCATCCGCCTCGTTGAGCCTTGCCGATAGCAGTGAATCAGGATTGGCAAGCCGTTGTGCAATATGCACCCGCTGTTGTGCATAGTACAGGGCGGAGTCAAGCCTGATTTTGCGGTATGTCTTGAACAAGGTGTAAGCCAAATCAAAGCGTGCCTCGTCGTTCTCGGCATTGTCGTAGGCAACCCTATAGCCGACCAGGTCCTGGTGTAAACGGGCGTCATAGACGGTGCTGCTGTCGATGACAGCATCCAGCACGTGAAGCAGTGAGTCCACATTGTACTGCCGTGGAGCAGCCAGGCAGCTACCGCTCACAAGTATAATTACCCACAAGGCGAAGCCACGGGTAAACAAGTGATGGTTATGTGCTTTACACATTAAGCGCTGGATTATTGTGAGAATCTTAGTATTGTTCGTTCTCGTTGGGGAAGTCGCCGCTCTTGACGTCGCTGATGTAGTTGCCCACGCTGTCGATGATTTGCTCGCCCAGGTTATTATAGACGCGCAGGAACTTGGGCTTGAATTCGCGGTTCAGTCCCAGCATGTCGTGCAGCACGAGCACCTGTCCGCTGCAGGCACCGCCACCGCCGATGCCGATGGTCGGCACGTTGATTGACTGCGTCACCTTGGCGGCCAGCGTGGCGGGAATTTTCTCCAGTACGATACCGAAGCAGCCGATTTCACCCAGCACCTTGGCATCGGCCAGCAGGCGTGTAGCCTCGGCTTCATCCTCGGCACGCGTGGCATAGGTGCCGAACTTGTTGATGCTCTGCGGCGTCAGTCCCAGGTGACCCATCACGGGAATGCCGGCACGCAGAATCATCTCGATGGCACCACGCATCTCGCGTCCGCCCTCCAGTTTCACACCGTCGGCGCCAGTCTCGCGCATGATGCGCACGGCATTGCGCTGTGCCTCGATGGGGTCGCCCTGGTAGGTGCCGAAGGGCATATCCACAATAACCATTGCACGCTTGACGGCACGGGCTACGGTGCGGCCATACACTATCATGTCGTCAATGGTGATGGGGATGGTGGTGGCGTTGCCCTGCATGACGTTGGAGGCGCTGTCGCCCACCAGGATGATGTCGATGCCGGCTTGGTCCACGAGGGTAGCCATGGTGTAGTCATAGGCGGTAATCATTGCGATTTTCTCGCCTGCAAGGCGCATGTCGGCGATGCGTTTAGTTGTGACCTTGCGGGGGTCGGAAACGGTATAGGTTGACATAATTGTTATGAATCTCGTTTTAATATGTGTTGGTTCAAAGTGTGCAAATGTACACGTTTGATTGAAAAAGACAAAATTTTGAGCGGCTATTAAACCAAAAAATCTTAAAAACGTCTATTATTTGATTTTTTATAGCTGAATTTGGATAAATTAGACAGCATTGCTACCTAAAAAATGAAAATCCGAGTTTTTCATTTTGCTCTGTCGGCAATTTGCACTAATTTTGGCGCGCAAAACACTTTATTTAAATATAAAACTAAAAACAATGAAGAAATTCTTAATGACTCTCATGGTGGCAGTTTTCGCCGTTGGTGCGATGTCTGCACAGACCGTAAAGAACACTAAGGCGCCTATCAAGCAGGTTGCTGTTGAGAAAAAACACGAGTGCAAAGACCACAAGGACGGTCAGCCCTGCACCAAGCCCGCCGACCAGCAGTGTGACGACTGCAAGGCCAAGGCTGCAGCTCCTCAGAAGCTCCAGTGCAATAAGGCTGAAGGCCAGCAGTGCAAGAAAGCCGAAGGCATGAAGCATGAGTGCAAGGAAGGCAAGAAGGAGTGCGACAAGGCTGCCGGCATGAAGCACGAGTGCAAGGAAGGCAAGAAGCAGTGCGACAAGGCCGCTGGCATGAAGCACGAGTGCAAGGAGGGCAAGAAGCAGTGCGACAAGGCTGCTGCCGAAACGAAGGACTGCTGCAAGGACAAGAAGATGGAAGGCAAGAAGTGCGACAAGCCTGCCGACCAGCAGTGCCCCGATTGCAAGGAAGCTGCCAAGAAGAACTGATTTAATTCAACTTTCTAAACTCACGCTAAACCCTCACCGCATCAGTGGCTTAGCGTGGGTTTTTACTATCAACGATTTTCATTCATTTGAGGGGCATCATTCTCTCGATACTATACTGCCTCACGGCACTGCTCTCGCTGGCTGCACAACCTGGCGGGAAAAGTGCAGTGTCCTGCCCTGTCGTGAAGATTGAAGCCGAGCGGCTGCCCGACTTGAACCTCCCCCGAATGGGACACACTGTGCTCTGCTTGAACGGTGAACCGACGGCCATCGGCGGCCACACCACCAACTTTGTGCCTACGCCCACGCTCGAGTACTTCAAGGATGGAAAATGGCACCTGGTGGATATGGCATTTTCCCACGATGACGGCTGCGCGGTGGAACTCTCGACAGGTAAAGTGCTCATCTTTGGCGGTCACGAGAAAAATTTGGGCGTAGGACAAACCTATGAAGCCGAATTTTATGACCCGAAGACCCGCGAGTGTCAGGGCTTTGCCAGCATCGACACCAAGCGGGCGTTGGCGTCGGTGATGGCAATGGACGATGGACGTGCCATCATCGCCGGCAACTGGTACCACAAGGATGATATCGAGATGTATGACGGGAAGGTGGGGTTCATGCATGTGAAAGACGTGAGTGTCGGCCGATGCTCTCCGTACATCCTGCGCATCGCCAAGGATGATGCTATCATCATTGGCGGAGGTGATACTATTGGGCAACAGATTACCCATCCTGTGGCTGACCGCTTGCGTGGAGAGCCTTACCATGTGCCCTTGCTCGATACGTGGAGAATGCTCACGGGATTCATACCTTACCCTTCGTCCTGTATCTTTATTGGTGATGAAGCCAAGGGGGACTATTCCTATCTGCTTCCTGTCAAGAATGACGAGGGACAGATAGCGATTGCCCGTGTCACTAATGGAGAATTCTCGCTCCTGCAAACCGATGTGCCTATACCCAAAACCTGTCAATGGGGTGAAATCAACTATTACTTAAACTTCCTTGTTGACCGTAAATGCCAACGGGCGTATCTGCTGGGCATGGATGCCCAGGCGGCTGTAGCCCCCAGTGGCAAGGCCCGCATATATGTAGTCGCTATTGATTATGCCACGGCACCGGCCCATCTGACATTATATTACACCGATGTGTTAAGCGATGCGTCTAACGCTAATCCACCACTATTGACTCCCGATGGCGACATCATGCTGATGGGCGGAGCGCCCGAGGGTTCATACTTCAAACCCACGGCTGCCACCTGGCTGTTGCACGTCAGCCCATACAGCCATAAAGCCGGTGCGCCCTGGTCCCTGTGGGCTTGGCTGCTTGTCGTGCTGATGCTCGCCGCAGTGACGGCAGGACTGATAACTATCTATCGCCGCAGGAAAAGAAATCAAGCCGTGGAAACGCCTCAATCGGTTACTGTCGAGGAACCCGTCACCGCTCTCGATATGCCTGAGGAGGGACCCCACGAGGCGCCCGATGACGCTATCGACAGTGCTGAACTCATGCAGCGCCTCGGTCAACTGATGGAAGAGCAGCAGCTTTTCCTAAAACCAGACCTGAAGGTAACCGAAATTGCCAGCACATTAGGCACATCCCGAAATGTCCTTTCCAACGCCATCAAGATGCACCGCAACTGCACTTTCCCGCAGTTCATCAACACCTATCGTATTGCTTACGCTCAAGAACTCATGCGCCATCAGCCCAACCTCAAGATGACAGAAGTCTATATGGTATCGGGTTTCTCGAGCGAAACGTCATTTTACCGCACCTTCAAGACCATCACCGGATTCACCCCTACCGAATGGAAGTGTAAAAACGATTCGGCGAATTAACTCCACCTGGCGTCTTTTGGGCCACAAGTGGTGAAAAACATAAAAAAACGACTCCCAATTTTTTTTTGGGAGTCGTTTTTGCAAAATTGGGAGTCAATAAAACTATCGTTTTCCTAATTTTGCACATCCTCATGAAAATAGCATTTCTCCAAATTACCTCATATTATAAAGAATCTTTAATCAATTCTCATTATATATTTATTTAAAACCGTAATGCGTATGAAAAAATTATTATTTCTCTTAGCAACGATGCTGGCAACCTCGTTTGGATTGCTGGCACAAGGCACTTCGTGGCAAACCGCTACTCTCATCACTAGTGGGTCGACCAAGACCGGAACGCTAGACAACAACACAACCGAAGCCTGGTACAAGATCAATGTGACCCAGGAGGGACACATTGACCTTGATGTAACAGCCACTGGGACTCTGACGTTAGGTAGCAGCAATGTAAATGGTTACTGGGATAATGAGGTCCGTTATTATGCTGGTTTCGATGGCTATAGCAGTAATCATGAAACCTGTAATATCGTTAACGCGGGCAGGGGCACCTATTATATCAGGATTGCACGTTATGGCGGCAGTGGCACTTTCAAGCTGAAATATACGTTCACGGCCTGCTCCTTGTCCAATGACCCGGAGCCCAATCAGGATTACCAGCAAACCAGCCTGCTGCAGAGTGGCAGGACGGTACAGGGTCGCCTGGGATACCGTAACTCGGAAAACGTGACCGATAACGTTGACTGGTACAGGATTGAGGTTCCCCAGGAGGGCCATGTCGATATTACCGTTACCGGTACCGAAACCCTGACGTTCGGTAGCTGCAACGTAAATGGTTACTGGGATGATGCACTTCGTTATTATGGTGGTTTTGCTGGCTATTCCAATGATACGGCTACCTATAATGCCATCGATGTGGGCAGGGGCACCTATTACGTCAAGATTGAACGCTATAACGGCAGCGGTGGTTACACGCTCAACTATAAGTTTACGCCCTGCTCTCTGTCCAATGACCCGGAGCCTAACGGGGAGTACCAGCAAAACAGCCTGCTGCAGAACGGGACGCACCAGGGACGCCTGGGCTACCGTAACTCGGAGAACGTGACCGACAACGAGGACTGGTACAGGATTGAAGTTCCCGAGGAGGGGCATGTCGATATCGTTGCTACCGCTACCGAAACCCTGAAGTTCGGTAACTGCAACGTATTTGGTTACTGGGATGATGCCATCCGTAATTATGGCAATTTCTCTGGCTATAACAATGATACGACTATCTATAGTTCCATCAGTGTGGGCCCGGGTACCTATTACATTAGGATTGCACGTTATAACGGTAGCGGCGGCTACAGGCTGAAATACACGTTCACGCCCTGCCCGCTGTCCAATGACCCGGAGCCTAACGGGGATTACCAGCACACCAGCCTGCTGCAGAGCGGCAAGACAGCACAAGGCCGCCTGGGACACTGTAACTCGGAGAACGTGACCGACTATGAGGACTGGTACAGGATTGAAGTTCCCGAGGAGGGTCATGTCGACATCATCGCTACCGCCACCGAAACCCTGAAGTTCGGTAACTGCAACGTATTTGGTTACTGGAATGATGCCATCCGTAATTATGGCAATTTCTCTGGCTATAACAATGATACGACTATCTATAGTTCCATCAGTGTGGGCCCGGGTACCTATTACATCAAGATTTCACGCTACGGCGGCACCGGTGGCTACAGGCTGAACTACACGTTCACACCCTGCCCGCTGGCCAATGACGCTGAGCCCAACCAGGATTATCAATCCGCTGCTTGGCTGCCTAGCGGCAGGACCATGCAAGGACGCCTGGGCTACTGTAATTCGGAGAACGTGACCGACAACGATGACTGGTACAGATTTACCGTTAACAAGGCTGGCAATGTCGAGTTCACCGCAACTGGCACCGAAACCCTGAAGTTTGGTACTTGTACAGTATATGGTGTCAGGGATGATGGATCTTTGTATAGCAAGGGTAATTTCTCTGGCTATAACAACTCCACGGCAACCTTTAGCGGTACCAATTATGATGTGGGGACCTATTACGTCAGGATTTCACGCTACAACGGCAGTGGCGGCTACAGGCTGCTTTATACCGGTCCCACGCTGACTGGCGATGTGGACAGCGACAAAGTTCTGAGTATCAATGATGTGACTGGCCTTATCGACCATCTGATGGGCGCGCACAATCCTTCATTCTTCACCCCCGATGCCGACGTTGACGGTAATGGCGTGGTTGACGTTTCTGACTTGACTGATGTCATTGACATGATGGTGTCAGAGAATTGATGTGAGGTGGAATAACAAGTATTAATAAATTCTGACTGTTTTCGGGCTGAGGACAACAACCTCAGCCCGTTTTTTTCACTGTCCATAGTCTTCTCAGTCAGGCTCAGAGCTATGACCTCAAGGTCGCCGAACCTGAGAATGCGCTACACTTGGGCATATTGTATTTGTCATTCACCTGATTCACTAAATTTTGAGAGTATTGCTTGCATACCTCAAGGATTCTTACGATATTTGCCTGCAAGTTGTGAATACGGTGTTCCGAATTTGATGTTTTAGTACCCCCAATAAATTACTAAAAATCAGCGATACTCGCAACTTCTTTAATAGTATTAACATTTTTCAGTCCCGTCAACGGGTTGAATTATTCAAGAATTTGTTCATATATGGTTGACCTGAAAATTCAATTACCAGATTCGTTCCTACAAGAAGAAGTGCGAAGTGGCCATTTAGTAACGGCGCAAACCAAGGAGCTTTGGGCGGTGCTATTAGACCTGCTCAATGAATTTGATCGTGTTTGCAAAAAAAACAACATTCATTATTTTCTTGATTTGGGTTCCATGCTGGGAGCGGTACGCCACAAGGGCTTTGTCCCATGGGACGAAGATATTGATATCTCTTTGCTTAGAAAGGATTACGATAGATTAATGGAAATCGGCCCTAAAGAGTTTAAGCACCCTTATTTTTTGCAGAATCATCAGACTGATCGTTATTTTGAAAGGCCTGTTGCAAGACTTAGACGCTCTGACACTACCTTTCTACAGGGGGATAATGTCATCAATAGGACAAAATGCAACAAGGGTGTTTTTATTGATCTTTATGCTTATGATTCAATATCGTCGAACAATCCTGAAGAGGCTGAGCTCATTCATTCAAAATGTAAGAAAATTTGGGAAAGAGGGGTTCTTCTTGCTAATCCTCCCAAACTGTTTCATGGGGGAGAATTACCAGTATTAATCCCAAAGTATCTTTATTATAGAATTAGATACGGAAGTGCTTCTAAACAGTTTAAGGAGATGGAGCGGGTAGCTAAAGGTTCGCAAGATGATTCATCAGAATATGTGTCACTGCTTTTTACTGTCACCTCTCCACCTTATATATGCCAACGAAAAGATATTGAAAAAACCATTGATGTGCCCTTTGAGTGTTTAATGGTTCCTATCCCCGAAGAGTATGATAAATTTTTGGTGCAACGTTATGGTGATTACATGACACCGGTAAAAGAAGATATCGTTGCCATGGGCAAACTCTGGTTCTTTGATACTGATCATTCCTATAAGGATGTGGTGACGAGGAAAGGTTTTTATACAGACCTCATTAGAGATTTATCACATGATTTGCATAGAAGAGATTGGGGCAATTTACTGTCTAGTCTGAAGAATTCAGTAATACTTATATGGAGAAAAATCATATATGATATAAAATCCTATAAGAAAAATAATCTTTAAATATTACTGAGTTGAGTTAAGCGTTTGTCTTGTTGTTTAGTTACAGTGAATTAAATAGTAGCTATGATTTCAGTAATCGTCCCCATATATAAAGTTGAGAACTATTTGGCTGCATGTATAGATAGTATCTTGAACTCGACCTACAAGAACCTGGAAGTCATTCTGATTGATGATGGCTCTCCTGATGGATGCCCAGCAATCTGTGACAGGTTCGCTGCCAGAGACAGTAGGGTGCAGGTGATACACCAACCCAATCAAGGTGTCTCGGCAGCTCGCAACGCAGGGTTAATGGCAGCCAAGGGTGAATACATTGCCTTTGCTGACGCCGATGATATGATTCATCCCCTGATGCTGGAAACCCTTTTGAGATTCATCAACAGGGGTGACTATGATTTCTCGATGGTCTATGGTGTTATGGTACAGGACAAAGGCATCGGCTACAACTATGTTGATGATGCCGCTCCGTTTAGTCTTTCATCTCCCTTAATAATTTATCGAGATGAGTATATTCAGCGATTAGCAGATGTGACGCTGGATTCTTATCAGTATCATGTGATTTGGAATAAATTGTACAAGAGGGACTTTGTTGTGGGGCACAAATTCAATAAGGTGCCCTTCGAGGATGTCGATTGGCTCAACAGGGTCAGTCACAAGCTCACTAAAGGTATTCTTGTCGAGGCCGAGATGTACTACTACGTTCAGCGTACCGAATCCACCATGCATGCCACTAATCTGTTGACCATGAAGATAAACCGTATCAACAGTTATTATAAATGCCTCAACGAGACTCCAGTTGAGGAGCCCACCTCCCGAGCCGTTATGTTGATGGCACTGTACGCAGCCATTTTTGAGGGCCGTCGCTATACCCGTGGTACAGCTTTAGAAAAAGAGGTCGAGACTCTGGCTTCCCAGGTTTATCAAGAGACGAAACATGAACTCAACCATAGCAGGATGAGTAGGGTCAGAAAACTCCTCATCCTCATCTACTACCGCCACCCTTGTATTTATAACTTCCTTATAAAGCTATGTTATTGGTTATTCGGTTGGACATATTAGGGTGGACACCTTTCAATTTGCAACTCTACAGACCACCATGGAATAAGGAATGTTGCCTTGTGCTGTACGTGAAATCAGCTTTTTGGGGCTAAGAAAGGCAAAAACGACTCTCTAAAGATAAATTGGGAGCCGTTTTTTTACGTTTTGAGAGTCACCGGAAGTTGTGTTGCGATAGCTTTATGGATGTATATATGACATCTCTCCAAATCTAGAAAGGCTCCGATTTCAACGATGAAATAGAGGCTTTTCTTTCTTGTCGTTACTTGTCGTTTTGACGGTTTCTGGCTTTATAAGAGTTTGAGAGGACTTTAGATTTTCTTGAACTCAGGATGAATTTAAATAGGTGATAATCAACATATTGTCGTGTTTTATTTGTTTGATTTTTTTGTTGTGGGGTTTTAGGCATGATGCCGATGTTGTAATTTTGTAACTGAATCATACGCATTTAATTTATTTGTTACACTATGAAGAAGTTTACATCTTTACTCAGTCTGGCTGTTTCTTTGCTCATCATGGGCATGGGAAGCGGCACCGCTTGGGCACAGGATGCGTTGCAGGTAACTCCCAGCGCGCCCCAGGTGACTCAGGACTTTGACGGCATGTGGGATGACGCAGCCCAGGCTGCAACGCTCGACATGCCGCAGGGATGGCGTGTGGAGCGCCAGATGAACGCCCCGCGCACTGTGGGCAGCTTTGCTTCGGCTTCGACCACCGTCATGTACACGGGCGGTACAAGCCTTGCCAACAATGCCAAGAACGGCACCTGGAACTTCGCTTCCAGCACGGTGCCCAGTGACTGCTCGGTGGGTGGATTGTCGACCACGGTCGATGGCGGTACCCGCTGCATCAGCGTGATGACCTGCCTGCGCAACGCGGGCGACGAGGCCATTACCAAGTTGACACTCAACTACGACATCGAGAAGTACCGCGATGGCGACAATGCCGCTGGCTTTGCCGTGCAACTCTACATCTCGACCGATGGTAACACGTGGAGCAGCGCAGGTGATGATTTCTACACCTACTTCGCTCCCGATGCTGCTACCCAGGGCGCCGCAGTTGTGCCCATCAGCACTACTGCAATTGCCGGCAAGCAGCTCAAGTTGGACCTTGCAGCAGGCAGTGACCTGTATCTGGCATGGAACATCAGCGTAGCCAGCGGCAGCAGCCCCAACAAGGCAATGGGCCTGTCGATTGACAATGTGGTTATCGACGCCACTTTTGCCTCTCAGGACCAGTCCTGCTACATCTATGTCGAGGACGTGACCAAGTGGAGCACCCTCAGCATGGCGGTTGACGGAGGCGAGCCTAGTGCCGCCACCAGCAGCGCCGTGGTGAACGGCGTGACCTACAAGGTTTGGTCGCTTGATATGGACGGTAACAGCCACGAGCTCGCATTTGCTGACAACGCCGGCAATAGCCTGTCCACCGGCATTACCGCCAATCGTGACTATTACCTGTGCCTGACCAAGGAGGACGTGACCGAAATCACCGACCCCGAGAACTACACGGGCTATGTGGATCCTAGCAGACCTCCCTTTGTCGCTTCGGGTATCTACCTGCGCGGCGAGGTGAACAGCTGGGGAGCCGTTGCCGACTGGGAATTCAGCGACGAGGGCAATGGCAACTATGTGCTGTATGACAAGACGTTAAACGGCCAGTTCAAGGTGGCTGATGCCAACTGGAGCAGTGCCTGCAACTACGGCAGCAACGGCACCAGCGTGCAAGTGGATGTGCCTTATAACCTCGTGTTGGGCACCAACGACAACATCTCGTGCGGCGGTAACACCTTCGTGTGCAAGCGCATCGTTCTCTCCATCAGCAATGGTGCTGCTACCCTGCTGCTCGTCAGTGATGATGACGACACGGGTCTGACCGCAGTCTATGTCATCGGCGACAACAACGGTTGGAACTACATGGATGCCTCGGGCAAGCTGGACCTTGTCGAGGGCAAGACCTTCCAGGGTCAGGTGACCATGCATGCCGTGGGTGACGGCTACAGCCACTGGCGCATCTACCAGCGCCTGGGCATGGGTGGCGTGTGGGGCGCCGAGAGCGACCTCACGGGTGACAATACTGCTGGTACGCTCATCAAGGGCGCTACTGGCAAGGTATCGACCGCCCCAGGCACCTATGACGTGACCTTCAACCTCGAGACGGGCGAATACAGCCTTGTACAGGCTACCTCCACCCCCACGACGATGACACTGCAGCCTGCCAACGTGGTACTCGTGCCTGAGGTGCCCGAGCAGGTCAAGGTGCTTTCGCTGAACAACAGCCTCATCTATTATAACGACCAGGATGCCGTGTTCAACGGCATTGCCCAGGCCATGGGCAAGGATGCCAACTGGACCAAGCACACCCTGCTGGGAAAATCGCTCTTGACCCATTGGGAGGAAGGCGATGGCGTGGCCGAGGACGGTAACCCCGGAGCCAAGATGCTTGTGCGCAGCGAGGCTTGGAGCCACATCATTCTGCAGGAGCAGAGTTCGCTGCCCCGCACCAATATTGAGTCCTTCCGCGCCAACGTGAAGCGCTGGGTGGACTACATCCGCGAGTATTGCCCCAACCCCAACGCCATCATCATTGTGCCCGTGAACTGGGCTTACAGTGGCGACTGGGAAAACTATACGGCCTTCAATGCTACCTTTGTCAAGAACTATCAGGATGTGGCGCTTGACCTGGGTGTAACCTTGTGCCCTGTGGGCGTTGCCTATCAGGAGGTCTATGACCTGGAGGGCAGCGAGGGTACCCTCACTTGGTTCCTCGACGACCGTCATCCGACCCTCAAGGCCACCTATATGGCTGCCGCTATGGAATATGGCCTTATCTACGGTGCTGACCCGATGGACATCACTTGGGCGCCCAACGGAATGAGCGCTGCCGATGCCGCTGCCATGCGTGGCTATGCCAGCCGCGCCCTGAATGGCTTCACCAACTATGTGGACCACACCGCAGGCCAGGTACACTACAAAGTGACCGTGCGCGACCAGTTCGGCATGGAGGTTGAAGCTCCCGAGCCCGTGGTGATGACCCTGAGCGACGGTGGCGACATCGATGCCAACCAGGTGTTCACCAGCAATGGCACCAACGGCGAATATACTGTGACCGCAACGACTGGCGACTTTACCCAGACGGCTAACCTCAAGGTGGCTGCCGCCCTGACCGAGGTGGTGACCTATCCCGCCATCGAACTCAATGAGTCGGTGCTGAACGCCAGCGAGACGTTTGATGTGATGGGTGACGAGGCCACCGCTACCTTGCCCGAGGCTTGGCGCATCGACCGCATCCTGACGGCACCGCGCACCATGGGCCGCTATGACATGGCTGATGACCAGACGATGTACAGTGGTGGCGTGAGCCTGCCCAGCAACGCCAAGAACGGCACATGGAACTTCGGCGACAATGCCGGTAGCGACCGTGCTCTGGGTGGCATCTCGACCGGTGTGGCTAACGGCACCCGCTGCGTCAACGTCTATGCCCATCTGCTCAATACGGGCAAGAAGGACATCGAGAACGTCAACGTCAGCTACAACGTCGAGAAGTACCGCAAGGGCAACAACGCCGCAGGCTTTGCCGTGCAGCTCTATTACTCCATCGACGGACGCAACTGGACCAATGCAGGTAACAACTTCTACACCTACTTCGCTCCCGACGGCGAGACCATCGGCTATGAGGAAGTGCCCGGCGAGACCGTGCCCGTGAACGCTATGCTCGGCACCAAACTCGCACGCGGTTGCGACCTGTATCTGGCATGGAACATTAGCGTGGCTAGCGGTGACGCTGCCCAGGGTGCTATGGCGCTGGCAATTGACGACTTCACCATCAAGGGTGAATTGCCCAAGATTCCCGTTTCGCAGCACTACATCTTCGTCAACGACCAGACGGGTTGGGATGCACTCGGCTTGTATGCTTGGGGTGACAGCGAACTCTTCGGCGCTTGGCCCGGTGAGGCCAGCGTGGGCGATTCCATCGTCAACAACACCAACTATAAGGTGTTCCTGCTCGATGCCAACAGTGGTAACTATCACCTGATTTTCAACAATTGGAACAATGGCGTGCAGTTGCCCGACTATGATATCGTTGCCGACCGTGACTATTTCTTCACCATCACCGCCGACGGCGTGACCGAGGACCAGGCCACCGTCATCGAGAGTGTCATGGACAATGCACCGAAGATTCAGGTGCAAGGCAACGTGGCACATTATCCCGGTGTGATTTCGGTGTATAACCTCCAGGGGCAACTCATTGCTGCTGGCAAGGACGCCATCGGATTGCAGCATCTGTCACGCGGCATCTACATCCTGCAGGGCCGCAGCGGCAGTCATGTCGAAACCATCAAGATCACTATCGGTTCATAACCAATTGTTCATTTATTCCCGGCTGCCGCATGACCACATGTGGCAGCCTTTTTTATCCTCAAAAAACCGCTATAATTTGCCACGAAGAGGGAAAAATAGTCGTTCGTGGCAGAATATGAGTTATAATTTGCCACGAAGAGGGGAAAATAGTCGTTCGTGGCAAATTATAACGGTTTTCCTTATTGTAAACAGTGGGATTTTCAAAGAAGTTGTTCAATAGCATTTATATGCTTGAGGAAGATTTGAGGGAGCTGTACAATAGCCATGTTTTTCTTTCGTTTATGTTCTTAAAAAAACTGAAGCGGATGGATTATTTTGGTTGATTGTGCAAAATGTCGTAATTTCGCAGGGTAAAAACGAATCTAAAGCACATTCTTAAGATGAAAATAGGGAATATTGACTTAGGCGAACGCCCCGTGATGCTGGCACCCATGGAGGATGTCACTGACCAGTCTTTCAGGCTCATCTGCAGGGAACAAGGTGCCGATATGGTCTATACTGAGTTTGTCAGCGCCGACGCGTTGATACGCAGCATTGAGCGCTCGTTCCAGAAGATGGCGATTGCGCCGGGCGAGCGTCCTGCCGCTATCCAGATTTATGGCCGCGAACTTGGTCCGATGGTCGAGGCCGCCCGCATCGCCGCCACAGCCAAGCCTGACTTTATCGACATCAACTGGGGCTGTCCCGTGAAGAAAATCGCCGGCAAGGGCTCCGGTGCCGGTATGTTGCGCAATATTCCCCTGATGCTTGAGATTACCCGTGCTGTCGTCGATGCCGTTGACCTCCCGGTAACGGTAAAAACCCGTCTAGGCTGGGACCATGACCACAAAATCATCGTGGAACTCGCTGAGCAGTTGCAGGACTGCGGCATCGCGGCCCTCACCATCCACGGCCGCACCCGTTCCCAGATTTACACGGGCGAGGCCGACTGGACCCTCATCGGCGAGGTGAAGAACAACCCGCGCATGAAGATTCCCATCATCGGCAACGGTGACGTGACCACGCCCCAGCGCCTCAAGGAGTGCTTTGACCGCTATGGGGTCGATGGCGTGATGGTGGGCAGGGCAAGTATTGGCGCCCCGTGGATTTTCCGTGAGATGAAACAGTTCCTGCTCACGGGCGAGGTGCCCCAGATCAGTAATTCCGAGAAAATGGCACTGGTGCGCCGTCAGATTGCCGAGAGCATCGACCGCATCGACGAGTACCGCGGCATCCTGCACATCCGCCGCCACCTTGCCGCCACGCCGCTGTTCAAGGGCATACGCAACTTCCGTCCCCTGCGCATCGCCATGCTGCAAGCCAACACCCGTGCCGAACTGGAGTCCATCCTGGACCATATTGAGAATGACATTTTACCTAATATAGATACTCAAAACGAAGAATAGACAATGAAAAAAATCTTGACCAGTATATTGTTGACGGTCAGCATGGTGTTCACGCTGAATGCCCAGGTGACGCACCGTGTCATCAAGTTGGCGGATTTTTCACGCTTGGCTGTGGTTGACGATATCAATGTGATTTATCGCTGTAATCCCGATTCGGCAGGACTGGTGACATTTGATGCCGCCCAGGAGATTGCCGATGCCCTCATGTTTACAGTTTCCAGCAAGGGACGTTTGTCAATTCAGGTCAATGACTTCTTTGAGCGCGAGGGCAATCTGCCCACGTTGACCGTCTATTCATCTACCCTTGATGAAGCCGAAAACGCCGGTGACAGCGTCCTGCGCATCTCTCAGCTGCCTCCCCTCAAGTCATTCAAGGTGCGCTTGGTTGACAACGGCAAGGTCATCGTGCGTGGCGTGAGGGCTTCACAGCTCGAATTGCAAATCCTGAGCGGCAAGGGGAAAATCATTGCCGACGGCTCCTGCGACGACTTGTCGTTGAGACTGGTGGGCACAGGCGAAATCCAGGCCGATAATGTGACCGCCACCAACGTCTCGTGCCGCATTATGGGCACCGGGTCGATGGGCTGCAACGTCAATGGCGGCGACCTCAAGGTGAGCGGCAGCGGCACCGGCAAAGTCTATTACAAAGGAAAACCCAACAAGGTCACCGTCCGCAAACTCGGCACCATCAAAGCCATCCCCATGGAGTGACGCCTCCTTAGACCTCGGGTATTAAAGATTGGAAATTAACATCCTTAAATATTATTAGTTATGTTTAGTAAAGAAACTTATATGGGTCGTCGTGACGAGTTGAAGAAGCTCGTTGGCGACGGTGTGATTCTGCTCTTCGGCAACAATGAATCGCCTTGCAATTATCCTAACAACGCTTATTATCCCTTCCGTCAGGACTCGACGTTCCTGTACTATTTCGGTCAGCAGCGTGACGGTCTGGTGGGTGTAATCGACGTTGACAATAACGTGGAAACGCTCATTGGCGACGATATTGACATCGAAGACATCGTTTGGTATGGATCGGTGGACAGCGTTGCCGACATGGCTGCCCAGGTGGGCGTTGCCAACTCGGCGCCGATGAAGCAGTTGCAGGTCATCTGTGACGAGGCGCGTGCCAAGGGTCGCCGCATCCATTTCCTGCCGCCTTATCGCCACGACACCAAGATTCAGATTATGGACCTGCTGGGCATCCACCCGAGCAAGCAGGCCGAGGCTGTGTCACACGACCTGCGCATGGCGGTCATCAATATGCGTTCGGTGAAGACGGCCGAGGAAATCGTGGAACTCGAGCGTGCTGCCGAGGTGGGCTACCTGATGCACACCACTGCTATGCGCCTCATCAAGCCGGGCGTGACCGAGAAGTACATCGGTGGACAGATTGACGGCATCGCCGAGAGCTATGGCGCCAAGAACAGTTTCGCCACCATCTTCTCGCAGCATGGCGAAATCATGCACGGCAATCCGTCGATGGCTCCGCTGGAGGCTGGCCGACTGGCCCTGTGTGACTGCGGTGCCGAGACGATGGAGTTCTACTGCAGCGACAACACGCGCACGATGCCCGTCAGCGGCAAGTATGACCAGCGCCAGCTGGACATCTACCGCATCGTCGAGGAGTGCCATGACCACGCTCTGGACATCTCCAAGCCGGGCATGAAGTATATGGACGTGCATTTCTCGGTTTGCCGACTGATGACCGAGCGCCTCAAGGAGCTGGGTCTGATGAAGGGCGATGTGGACGAGGCTGTTGCTGCCGGTGCCCACGCCATGTTCCTGCCTCACGGCTTGGGCCACATGATGGGAATGGACGTGCATGACATGGAAGGTCTTGAGCAGATTTATGTCGGCTTTGACGAGGAAACCAGGCCTAACTTGGAGCAGTTCGGCACCAACTGCCTGCGCATGGGACGCCGCCTGCAGGAGGGCTTTGTAGTGACCGACGAGCCGGGCATCTACTTCATCCCCGCCCTCATCGACGACTGGCGTGCCAGCGGCCACTGCGCCGAGTTCCTGAACTTCGACATGCTGGAGACCTACAAGGACTTTGGCGGTATCCGCATCGAGGACGACATCCTCATCACCGCCGACGGCTGCCGCTTCCTGGGTGAGAAGCGCATCCCCTATCATCCCCAGGATGTGGAGGACTTCATGGCTGCCAACTGATTGCTGACACGATAAGTTTAGGGAGGTTTCCGCAGACTTCTTGCGGGGCTTTCACGAATATGTTTTAACGCGGATTACGCTGATTACACGGATTTGTTTTCGTGAAAATCAGCGTAATCTGTGTTTTAAAAACGCTGAACAAGGTTGTTTTTAGTTGTTCAACGTTGTATAAGTTGTTTGACAAACAAAGCGCTCGCTCAAAACTAATTTACTATCTTTGTAGCGATGAAACGGTTGCCTGTTGTCATATTGGTGATGCTGGTGGTGCTTGTGGCGGTGGTTACGGGTTGCAGCCGTGCGCCACATTATGACAGCCGTCTTGTGGCTGCCGACAGCCTGATGCAGACTCTGCCTGACAGCGCCCTGGCGCTGGTCGAGGCGCTCAGCCCCGACAGCCTCTCCAGCGAGGGCGACCGCGCTTACCGCGACCTGCTGATGACCCAGGCACGTTACCGCTGCTACATCGTTGCTACCAGTGACAGCGCCATCAACCGTGCCCTCAACTACTACAGCAACCACAGCAACGAGCGCGAGAAACTCACCCGCGCCTATATCTATAAAGGCGCCGTCATGGAAGAACTGGGCTACCCCGACAGCGCCATGTTCTACTACAAGACCGCCGAGGCCACCGCCGACGATGATGACTACTTCAACCTGGGATATGCCAATTTGAGAATCGGTGTATTGTATCAATATCATTTTGCTGGTGCAGATAGTGCAATTAGAGTGAGGATGCGCAAGGCGATGGACTGCTTTTCGGCTTGCCGAGATACCAATTATATTATCAAAGCAATGGGGAATTTGGGCTCCTATTTGTATGGGGTCAATAACGACAGCGCCCTTTTGTTGCTCAGTCAGACGGTATCACTAGCGCGTTCAGCCAACCTGCCTGATCAGTATTTCTATCAATCCAAATTGGCTGGTATCTGTTTTTATCTCGAGGATTATCACCAATCCAAAGCGCTGGCATTGGAACTCATCAACCATGGCAATAATTGTTATGAGAATCTGTTCTATTACTATGCTGCCAGATCGTTCATCAAAATGGGGCAAATGGATTCTGCTTATTGGGTCGCTTCAAAGATTCCTGCTCCAGTGGTACCCCAAGACAGTTTCAATAACTACCTGCTGCAGTCTGAATTGGCAAAGGCATCTAACAATATGCTGGACTTTGGCCTGTATAGTGCCAAAGCCGAGAATATCCACCGCAGGATAATTGAAAACACCTCCAATTCGGCCTTATTGACACAAGAACTCGAATGTGACGTTGCCCTGCAACAGGCACAGCAGGAGAGAAAGAATAATGTAAAAAACTTGCTGGTGGTTGCAATGGGATTTCTTTTGTGTGTTGCCATCCTGATAATAGCAAGGAAACGCATCAACAACAAAAAACGGCAATTCCAGCAAGAACTGAATGCAGCCGAACGGGAAATCCAGAGGATGATTGAAGAATCAGATAAACAGGTTAGCGAGTTGCTAAAAGAGCGCAAGAAAGACCAGGCAAGAATTCATCAGATCAATCAGCAACTGTCCCGGCTCAACAGGAAGAACCGCCAGTTGGAACAGCAACACCAGGATGTTCACAGACTTGCATCTGCCATCGTTCGAGAAAAGAATGCCGCCCTCAACGAGTTGTATGAAGACATCCGCGTCCTGATCAAGTCGGGAGATAAGGACAGAAAATCTCTGTCCTTAAGCAGCTTGATAAAAGACTTTCACGAAAATAGAGATATACGTCTTCTCACCCCAAAGGTATCTTTCTGGAAAAAACTGAAATCAGCAGTTGACCTCGAGTACGACGGCTTCGCATCCTACTTGGAAAAGAATTATCCGCAACTCACTCCTAGGGAGTTGCACTTCTGCTGGCTGGTCTGTGCCGACGTGTCGCCCCAGATTATCAAACTCTGCATGAACTACACCACTGCTGTGACAGTCAGCAACAACAAGAGAAGACTGATGAAGGAAAAACTGGGTATGGATATCAGATTTGACGATTTCATCGAGATGTACTTGAATGGTGATTTACAGGGGAAATGAAGAATGTCGTTTCACCCCTAAAAACCGATGTTAAAAAAGTAATTTTTTAGACTCCTGGTTATCAATACTTTAAGTATTAAAAATATTAACCGCAATTTTGCGTATTTCCGATTTTTTTATTATAATTTTGCAAATGGATTGATTACTCTTATCCTATCCTTTTGCCATTTTTATTAACGGTTTAATTATTATCATCATGAAAAAGTATTCTCTATTATTAGTTTTATTGTCACTATTTTCTTTGCTCTGCTTGGCGCGTGATGAAGGGAAAATCAACCTGCATTACCCCGGAAATCATCCCACCCATCTTGAGTTGCCGGCTCCCGCCGTTCAGCCTGATGTGTATTATGACGATGTTGCACAGGAGATTATCATTGTTGGGACAGGCAATGCCACTTATTATAATGTGGTGATTGAGTCTGTCAATGACTGGGACGTG
>CACZAC010000030.1 GCA_902779125.1 uncultured Bacteroidales bacterium
ACGCACACCAGCAGCAGGAGAATGGAAATCAGTGCTCTCATGGCGCCTTTTTAATTACGATGACATCTTGCAGTCGCTTATACACCTCTTCGAAGAAGTTTTTCACAAAGGGGTACTCCTGGAAAGAGAAGAAAAGCCTGCCGACCTGTATCTGACACCTTGACGAAAGCGTCGAGCCATCGGTAGTCGAAGCGATGAGGCAGCTTAGCTTGCCATCTTCACTCTTGATCATCAGCGGTTGAGGCAGCTCCTCAACCACATAGCCCTCGGGAAGGGTAATTACCGAGGTCAGGCTTTCGGCGTTGAGACATGGGAACTCGACGGGCAACGTGCGTTGCTCCTCGGTCAGCGGGTTCTCACTCATCACATTCAGCACCCATGGGTTGAGATAGATGATGTCGCCCGCAGCGTCACACTGCTTGACCAAGTGCATTTTTCGCTCCACGTCGGATCCCAATCCGTGATGTTTAGCAAGGGAGAGGGATTCGATTTCGCAGTTCAACTCCTGCGCCAACTTTGACACGTAAGTGGCACTGTCGGTGGCCATGCGGAATTCATGTCGCAGGGAAGCAGCCTCCAGACCCGTATATTTCGTCTGAATGTCGGCCTGCAAGGTACCATCAGCTTGGAGTTCACCCTTGACCATGCTTCGTGATTTGGATTCCGACACCCCCGTCAGGTCGACCCATTCGGTGGGTTTGTCCTTGCTCACGATTCGAGCGCGGTCAACCAGCAGATGGTCGGGCAGGACATCGAGCCAACCGTCCTCGATTGAACCGTCCAGATAGGAAAGCTTGTCACCCACCTTGACTGCCACGACAAAGGTGTTGAACTCTTTAACAGTAGCACGGGCAACGGTCAAGAACCCTTTATCGCGTGACCTCATCACAGCGGGATAAGCCTCAAATCCGGCATCCCTGAGCATATTGATCAGTATAAAGTTGATGCTGGCATTGCTGCCCGAGCGTTCCTTGAGCACCTTGCCAGCACTCTCGGCATAGAGAGTGTATTTCTCGTTCCACTTGACACGATCCTTAAGCAGGCGATAAATGGCCATGATGCGTTCTACAGGGTCAGCGATGTCGGCCACGCCCGCCTCTTGCATTTCGGTCTTGAGCGGGTTCTTACCCAGCCGACCACCGAACTCATCATCGTCTAATAGCTGCTTGTCCACATCATCCCAGTTGGAAGTGAAGTATTTGGTCATGCTACCCGGTATCTGGATAGAACGCAACTCCATTGAAACGCGCTGCCCATAGGATTGAGGAGCATAAAGCATTTTCTTTTTGCGCAGAGCCGGCAAGTTACGGCCAAAAAACTGATATCGCTTACCTCTACATTGTATTCCTGCTGCCAAATTCATGCTTGTGTCCTCAATCTTATTTTCCAACCGATAAGAACCGCGTTCATCAACGCTGAAATCGAAATACTCCGGAACAGTCACATCAAACGAAGTGTACATCACCGGTATTTCACTCTGTGCCCACCAGTCATCAATGTGGCTGATGAAATCGCTTTCTATCTCATATTCCACCTCTAAGACGGTTCCCACGGTGACCTGTGGCACAGTGTATTTGGTCAGGCGCAGCGTTTTGGTCACATCCTCATGATTGACCATGTTGCCCTCCATTTTGGTCTTGACCAACTTCCCGTCAACCATATTGTAGGCTGTGGCTTTGAGTTTGACTAATTGTTCGCAATCATCCAAATGATGGCCATTGTAAATATATGAGATAGCACCATTGGCTTTGTCTTTTCCTTCTTCCTTGAGAACCTTGATACGCTTCTTAGTGGATAGTATCAGTTTGAGCGAACCCGAGGACAAGTCATACCGCAGAACTGTCTGACTAAACAGTACCACCGCCTCGGCTTCCGGGTCGGGGGCATATGTTGTCATATTCAGTTCAGCGTCAGTGGGCTTTCCCCACTTGAGATTTGGCTCCAGCGTTTGTGCCCATGCCATTGTTGCCAGGCACAACATCATTCCTAAAAGTGTCAGTCTAGTGGTCTTCATAACGTTAAGGTTTAGTTTTTGCTGCAAAGATAGTGTTTTTTGGGACGAAACCACAAAAATGCCGAGTATAAAATGGTCAAAACTTCATCCCGAAGGCAAACTGGGCGTTGCTGTTCTTGCGGAAGTTGGGAATATTTCAAGAAACAACGACCGCCAACATTAAGTGAGCGGTCGTTATATGCTTGCGATGGCTAGATCAGCTGATTTCGCCGCCGGTGTAGAGTTGGTAATATTTGCCCTTGAGAGCCAACAACTCGTCGTGGGTGCCGCGTTCGATGATGTGGCCGTGCTCGAGGACGATGATGCAATCGCTGTTGCGCACGGTAGAAAGTCGGTGGGCAATCACGAAGGTCGTTCGCCCTTTCATCAGGGAATCCATGCCGCGCTGCACGAGGGTCTCGGTGCGGGTGTCAATGCTGCTGGTCGCCTCGTCGAGGATGAGCATGGGCGGGTCGGCAACTGCAGCACGGGCAATGGCTAACAGCTGGCGCTCACCTTGGCTCAGGTTGCCGCCATCGGCATTGAGTACCGTCTGGTAGCCATCACTCAAACGGCGAATGAAGCCATCGGCATTGACCAGCTTGGCAGCCTCGATACATTCTTGGTCGCTGGCTTCAAGTCGTCCGTAGCGGATGTTGTCGAGCACCGTGCCTGTGAACAAATGTGTCTCTTGCAGCACCATGCCCAGACTGTGGCGCAGGTCACGTTTGCTGATATCATTGACGTTGATGCCGTCGAGCAGGATTTTGCCGTCCTGGATGTCATAGAAACGGTTAATCAGGTTGGTGATGGTGGTTTTGCCGGCGCCTGTGCCGCCCACGAAGGCGATTTTCTGGTCTGACATGGCATCGATGTCGATGTCAAACAGCACCTGTTTGTCATCAGTGTAACCGAAGTCCACATCGTTGAACTTTACTCCACCCGACACCTTAATATAACGTAGTTTTCCGTTGTCTACAGGAATCTTCCAAGCCCAAATGTCCGTGTGGTGGTTGCAGGGATGCAACAGCCCGTCCTCACCTCGCTTGGCATTGACGAGTTTGACTTTTCCGGCATCAGGCTCTGGCTTTTCGTCCATAATCTTGAAGATTCGGTCGGCACCCACCGAGGCATTCAGCACGCTGTTGATTTCCTGGCTGATGCTGGCGATGGGACGTGCAAAGCTCTTGTTCAACGTCAAGAATGCCACCAGGGTACCGAGTGTCATGCCGCTATGGCCGTTGATGATGAGGGCGGCACCCAGCACACCCATGAGCACATAGCTCAGATGCCCCAGGTTGCCGTTGACGGGCATGACGATATTGCTGATGCGGTTGGCATCGTAGGTGTTGCTGCGCAGCTCCTCGTTGATGACCTCAAATTGTTCGATGGCTTTCTGCTCATGGCAAAAGACCTTGACAACCTTCTGGCCTGTCATCATCTCCTCGATGAAACCGTTGACCTCGGCCAACTTCTGCTGCTGCACGCGGAAGTGCTTGCGCGAGCGTTTGCCCAGATAAGTCGTGGACCACGCCATGACCAGCGCCATGACGATGGAAAGAATGGTCATGGGCACACTCATCACAATCATGCTGGCAAAGGTGATACCCAGCGTGATGAGCGAATTGAAGGCTTGTGGCAGGCTGTTGGAAATCATCTGGCGCAGAGTGTCCACATCGTTGGTGTAGGCCGACATCACGTTGCCATGGGCATGGGTGTCGAAGTACTTGATGGGCAGTTTCTCCATGTGCTCGAACATATTCTTGCGTAGCTTGAGCATTGTGCCCTGGGTGACGTTAATCATCAGGCGGCTATGCAGATAGGAGCACAGGGCGCCAAATGCAAGCACGATACCCAGTTTAACCAGCGTCTCGGCCAACGGACCGTAGTCAGGATGTGCCTGAACGACCATGGGCGTGATGTAGTCGTCGATGAGGGTGCGGGTGAATAGGGTAGAGGCTAGGGTAGTGCAGGCTGTCACCACAATGCACACCGCTACAGCCAGAAATGAGAACTTGTAGTTCTTCATCACGATTTTGAACAGGCGCAATAGCGTGCTGCGTTTGTTAACGCCACTGGTATCTACCACCATGTTGCGACCGTGTCCACCTCCGGGTGCTCCAGGCATTCTCATGATAAGGCCTCCTTTCTGTTGTCTTGGGGTTTGTCAAAGTCTCCTCCTGCCTCCTCCTGGATGGCACAGATTTCCTGATAGATTCTGCACGACTTGAGCAGATTGTCATGCGAGTCAAAACCGACCATCTTGCCGTTGTCGAGCACCAGGATGCGGTCGCAGTCCTTGATGCTGCTGATGCGCTGGGCGATGATGATTTTGGTCATTTCGGGCAAATCCTTACGAAGTGCGGCACGAATCCGCGCATCGGTCGTGTTGTCGCATGCGCTGGTGCTGTCGTCCAGCACCATGATTTTAGGTTTTTTTAATAAAGCACGGGCGATACACAATCGCTGCTTTTGACCACCTGACACGTTGGTACCGCCTTGTTCGATGCGGGTATAGTAACCTTCGGGCATTTCCATGATAAACTCGTCGGCACACGCCGTGCGACAAGCCTGACGGCATTGTTCAAGTGTGGCGTTTTCATCACTCCAACGCAGGTTGTCCAGAATGCTACCCGTGAAGAGGACATTTTTCTGTAATACAACTGCCACATTGTTACGTAGCACCTCAAGGTCGTAAGTATTCACGTTGTTTCCACCGATAAGCACCTCGCCCTTGGAGGCATCATAAAGGCGGCTAATCAAGTTAATCAGCGATGACTTGCCGCTACCTGTACCGCCAATCACACCGATGGATTCGCCACTGGTGATGTGCATATCGATGTCGTTAATGGCATACTCACCGCTACCGCCCTTGTAGGCGAAATAAACATGGTTAAAGTCGATAGAACTATCGGGTACTTCGGTGACTGCATTGTCGGGATTGACGATATCAGGAATCTCGTTAATTACCTGTGCAACACGCTGTCCGCTAGCAACACTTTGAGTAATAGTTACAAAAATCATGCTCAACATCATCAGTGACATCAAGATGCTCATCACGTAAGTAAACAGCGAGGTCAACTGGCCTGTCGTGAGGTCGCCTGCGACAATGAACTGGGCTCCGAACCACGAAATGGCGATAATGCAGCCGTAGACCACCATGTTCATTAAGGGGCGGTTAAGCGCCATCAGGCTCTCGGCCTTGACGTTCAGGTCATAAAGGTGCTTGGCGGCTTTCCAGAACTTGGCGTTCTCGTGATCCTCGCGCACAAACGCTTTAACGACGCGAATGCCGGAAACATTCTCCTGGACGACACCGTTAAGCACATCATATTGCTTGAAAACCAGTGCAAACATCTTAGATACTTTGCTGATAATCAGTGCTAAAAAAATACCGAGTATTACGCTGGCAACAATAAAGATAAGGCTCAGCTGAGGGCTGATGACAAAGCACATCACGATACTGGACAACAGATTGAACGGCGCACGAACAGACGTGCGGATAATCTGTTGATAGGCATTCTGCAGATTGGTCACGTCTGTGGTCATGCGAGTTATCAGACCTGATGTGCTGTACTTGTCGATGTCGCTGAATGCAAACCGCTGTATGTTCTTGTACATGGCATCTCGCAGGTTACAGGCAAAGCCCGATGAAGCGTAGGAGGCATATCTACCTGCCATAATCGCTGCCATCATGCTCAGGAACGCCATAACAAGCATGATGAGGCCATATTTATAGACGCTGGGCATGTGGCCTGCACTGATGCCGTTGTCAATGAGCTTGGCGGTCACAAAAGGAATGAGCACGTCAAGCACAACCTCAAGCATGATAAACACAGGCGTCAAAAATGACGCTGTCTTGTATTGCTTGACTTGTTTTAGTAGTGTCTTTAACATCTTGAAAACTAGATAAGAAGTTTGAACTACAAAAATACAAATATTAATCATTATTTCATGATTATTGCGGCATTTTGTTAATAAAAAATAGAAAAATAGGGTAGTAGATGAAGGAAATGAAATCATTAAATATTTAATTTATATTTTATATTTTAATTAATTGAATATTAAATAAATATATATTATATTTAATGAAATTTTTTATTGTGATTTGTATGCAAACAGTGATGATTGGATATTTGAACTTAATAATTTAAATTCTTCACATTAATTCTATTAGATAATCACTTTAATATTTTGTTATTTAGTAACTACTATATTGCAATTTACATTCGATAATAATATTATAACTATGTTTGATTTGATTGTTTTCTAATTCTGTGACGTTTTCAGTCAATTTGAGTTATCTGAAACGCCGATGAATCATTAAACCATCGGCAGAGTTGTCATAACCAAACAAATTGATTATCAAAATATTTTTGCGTATCATATCGATGATTTTTCTTGTGTTTAACTCAATGAGATTCTCATATTTGTTTGATGTTGTATTCTCGTTAGGATTATTATCGGAAAAAATACCTATTTAAATAAATATTGATATTATGTAAAATACGAATAGGCACATTGTATTTATTGCTCCCCTCTCAATATCAAAATTAAAAAAAGGTGTCATCATAATGAAAAACATAGTATTTTTGCAGTTATGAAAGAAATGAGTGAACCAATCAAGATTAATGTGCTGTTGTGTGACACGTTCCCAGGTCGTTTACCTGATGACATTCCCAGTTATGTTTCATTGCACGAGGAATTGTTCCGTCGAGTAGCTCCTGATGTTCGTTTCAGGGTTTATATGACAATGGATGGCGAATTGCCTCAGTCTCTCAACGGAGATGAACTTTATCTGGTTCCAGGCTGTATTTGTTCGGCTTATGACCCGTTTCCCTGGATTGAAAACTTGCAGAGCTGGATTCGTGGCGCTGTAGCCCATCATGCGTTTTTAGTTGGAATTTGTTTTGGCCATCAGGTCATTGCACAAGCATTAGGCGGTGAGGTCAGCAAATATCCTGGTGGTTGGGGAACCGGTATAAGGGAATCACAGATACTGGATTCATCAATGCTGCCTTTCTTTCCTGACGGTCACATGCGACTGCTCTATAATCATCATGATCAGGTGATTACACCTCCATCGGGGGCTAACACGTTGGCTACAAGCGATTTCTGCCGATACGAAGGACTACGCATTAATGACCATGTGTTCACTTTTCAGGGCCACCCCGAGTACACACCTTATTATATGGGTTATTATCTGCATAACCTTTCTGCTGAGCAAGACCCGTTTGTTGTTGAACGGGCTTTGCAATCACTGGAGTTGCTCTCTCCACAAGGAACTGAAGTGGCCAAATGGATTGTGGAAATGTTTGCTAGATATCTGGAAAACAAATGATTACAGGCTTAATTGGCCGTATCACTTCTTCTTTTTCTTTGATTTGGCTTTATAGAGTGCTCGGCGCAGCCGGTCGGCTGTCTCTTGTTCATCTTCAGCCAAATCTTCAAAGCCGATTCTCTCATAGATGGCAGCGAGGCGGTCATGAGGCTGTGGTTGCTTTTTGTCGGCTTTTGCTGCCCTTTTAAAGGACTTGATGGCCTCGGGGATATCATGGTTGAGTTCCATCAGTACTCCCATTGTCATGTGGGCCCGATAATTGTTCTTGTCCAGCTCAAGCGACTTATTTAATTCCTGCTCGGCGCCATCGAGTTGATCAATCGCTATCAGTAACCGTGCTTTGCCAATCATCGCGTCGATACATTCAGGCATGATGCGCAGCGCTTTGTTGTAATTGGCAAGTGCTGAGCGGATAGCGATGTCGTCCAGAGGTTTTCCGTAGGCCACACTACCCTCTTCCACTACCCCACTCTCCTCAATAGCCAGAGCCTGGTCACCCATTGATACATATTCCAACGCCAGACTGTGTAGCGTTTTCTTCTGGTTCTCAATGACTTGCTTCAAGCGTTCTATAGTTTTGGCTTGCTTCTTGAATATGTTTAGTTTCTTGGATATCAGACGCTTGACAGTCTCATTTTGAAGATTATCTTTAATCTTCATGGCTTCGGTAAAGCACTTGACGCATTCTTCAAATTCCTGATTATCAAAGGCATGTACAGCACGACGATAGAGTTGGTTGGCACGTTCCTGTTCCATCGCCTCGTTGATTAGCTGGCGATTATTGAACTGTCGGCTAAAGTCAACGACCGCGAGATTGACTATGATATCTCTCTCACTGAGCGGTTTAAGTAACGTGATACCTTCCATTGATGTGCATCGGGACAGCGCCACATAGGTTTGCCCACCCGTGAATGCACCGCCAGCAAAGTCAATCACCACATGGTTAAATGTCAGTCCCTGGCTGCGATGCACCGTGAGCGCCCATGCCGGTTTGATGGGAATCTGTGCAAAGGACCCAAGAACTTTCTCTTCCACCTTTTTCTCTTTCTCGTTGTAGGTGTACTGCATGTTTTCCCATATTTCCCGCTCCACAAGCATTTCAGCGCCGTTCTCGAGCGCTACATAGACCGAAGTGTCGCTCAGCCTCGTCACCTTGCCGATGGTGCCATTACACCATCGGCCTTCCTTGTCGTTACGGATAAAGATGACTTGCGCCCCTTCTTTCAAAGCTAGGTTGTAGGCTGTGGGCAAGCTGTTTTCAGGAAAATCTCCTTCGATGGCACCCTCATAGACAAATTCGGGTGTCTTGAGGGCCTTCATGTGTTCATCGTTGATGCTATCCACCGTGTCACGGCGTGTCGCTAGGGTAATAACGAACTCATCGTTAATCTCCTGATAATTGGGATTGTATCGCTGATTGATGCGTGCCATGTCGGCTGGCGTCGCCCGATTGATGCGCACGCGGTCGAGCAAAGCGATGAAGTCACTGTCGCTCTGACGATAGATTTTCCGCAACTCGATGGCTACCAGATTAATCTGGTCAAAAGCCTTGGCGTTGAAGAAAAAGAAATTCTTGTAATATCGTCTCAGGATGTCACGCGTGTCATGGGTTACCACGGGTTCCAACTGGAAGATATCGCCCACCAGCAGCAACTGTTTGCCGCCAAAGGGCTCGCGCATATTGCCGGAATACACGCGCAATACACGGTCCACAAAGTCGATGATATCGGCACGCACCATCGAAATTTCATCAATGATGATGAGCTCCAGTTGCTGGATGAGTTTGACTTTTTCCTTGGTATAGCGCAGCATCTTGCGCATCCGTGCCGGGTTGGAATAGTCCGGATCATCAGGCACCATGGGCTTGAACGGTATCTTAAAGAACGAGTGCATCGTCTGTCCGCCCACATTGACGGCGGCGATGCCCGTCGGCGCCAGCACCACGGTCTTCTTCTTGATGGTATCTCGGATGTATTTCAGGAAGGTGCTCTTGCCTGTGCCAGCCTTGCCAGTCAGGAACACAGAGCGATGGGTGTGTTGAAGCACATCCCAAGCATCCTGAAACTCAGGGTTGTTGAGGTCAATATTTTGCAGGTCATTGTTTGCCACAGTCCCCACCCCTTGATGTGTCGAAAGTAACAGATGTTAGTCAAGCTTGAGCACAGCAAGGAATGCCTTTTGCGGCACCTGAACGGTTCCAATCTGTTTCATGCGCTTTTTACCGGCTTTCTGCTTCTCGAGCAGTTTGCGCTTGCGGCTCACGTCACCGCCATAGCACTTGGCTGTCACATCCTTGCGCACCTGCTTGACGGTCTCTCGGGCGACAATCTTCGCTCCGATGGCTGCTTGGATAGCAATGTCATATTGCTGGCGTGGAATCAGTTCTTTGAGTTTCTCGCACATGCGGCGGCCTAGCGAGACAGCATTATCCACATGAGTCAGCGTACTCAAGGCATCCACAGGCTGGCCGTTAAGCAGGATATCCAGTTTAATCAGTTTAGACTCACGGTAGCCATTGATATAATAGTCAAATGATGCATAGCCCTTACTGATGCTCTTGAGTTTATCGTAGAAGTCAATCACGATTTCGCCTAATGGAATATCGAAGGTCAGTTCCAATCGGTTGCCTGAGATGTACTCCTGTTTTGCCAATTCACCGCGCTTGGAAAGACACAGGGTAATGATGGGACCCATGTATTCGCTTTGGGTGATTATCGATGCGCGGATGTAAGGCTCCTCGATGTGTTCGATGACAGCAATATCAGGCAAGCCTGCAGGATTATGGACTTCGGTCATCCCGCCTTTCTTGTCATAGACCTTATAGGAAACGTTAGGCACAGTGGTGATGACCTCCATGTTGAACTCACGGCTGAGGCGCTCCTGCACAATCTCCATGTGGAGCAACCCCAAGAAACCGCAGCGGAAACCAAATCCCAGGGCCACTGAGGACTCGGGTGTGAAAGTCAAGGCGGCATCGTTGAGTTGCAGTTTCTCTAGGGAAGCACGCAGGTTTTCAAAATCCTCGGGATCAATAGGATAAACACCTGCAAACACCATCGGCTTCACTTCCTGGAAGCCTTCGATGGCTTTATCGCACGGCTGTTGTACATGGGTAATCGTGTCACCCACCCTGACCTCGGTAGAATTCTTGATACCCGATATGATATAGCCCACATTTCCCGCCGACAGACGGTCACACGGTTGCTGACGAAGCTTGAGTACACCCAACTCGTCAACATTATACTCCTTCTCGGTGTTGACAAACTTGACAAAGTCTCCTTTGGCAATCGAACCGTTCAATATCTTGAAGTAAACGATGATGCCACGGAAGGAATTGAAAACAGAGTCAAAAATCAATGCCTGTAACGGTGCCTCGGGGTTACCTTCGGGCGCAGGAATTCGTTCCACAATGGCATCAAGGATGTCGGGCACACCTTCACCCGTGCGAGCACTGCAACGGATGATGTCGCCAGGGTCACAGCCCAGCAGCTCAACGATTTCGTCTTCCACCTCGTCGGGATGTGCACTATCCATGTCAATCTTGTTGATGACGGGAATGATTTCCAATCCGTTGTCGATGGCCATATACAGGTTGGAAATGGTCTGTGCCTGAACGCCTTGAGTAGCATCCACTACCAATAGTGCACCCTCGCACGCAGCAATCGAGCGTGACACCTCATAAGAGAAGTCCACGTGTCCCGGAGTGTCAATCAGGTTAAGGGTATATTTTGTGCCGTCCTTCATGTAATCCATCTGGATGGCATGGCTTTTAATCGTGATACCGCGCTCGCGCTCCAAGTCCATATCGTCGAGTACCTGTGCCTGCATATCCTTGCCGGCAACAGTGTTGGTGTACTCAAGCAGTCGGTCAGCGAGCGTGCTCTTGCCGTGGTCAATGTGAGCCACGATGCAGAAGTTGCGTATTGTCTTCATATATCGATAGATCTGTTATTGGGTGCAAAATTAGTGATTTTTTCGCTATTCTACAAAAAACAACGGCATGAGGGGCATTTAAGAACGCTTTGGTTTTCTTTATTTAATAGTTTTTATCAATCATTTTCTGGTATGGTGTGGGAAAATGCATTATCTTTGCAATGGAATGTTGAAAAAAAGGACGCATTGTGTTGTCTTGTTGCTTGCTGCTTCGGTTGTGAGCTGTGTTTTCTTGTGTGCCTGTGGTGGGCGTCATGAGATGAGTAATCGTGTGATTGTCCAAAATGAGACATTTTCCTTGACGGGTGACAGTATTATCGAGGATACGGTGTTTGCGGTGGCTCATACACCTGACCGCATCGAGAACAATGTCACGATAAGCCGTCTCGACAGTATGTATGGAAGCGTTGATCCTGAACGGGTCAAGTTCACTCACGGCAGACCATGGCGGATGCGTCAGACACGGCCTTCGATGATACCAGAGTATCAGAGTGACCAACCTCTGATAGATGCTCTTTACAATATGTCTGCCGAACGCATATCCGATGCTATCGATGGTAACGGATGCTTCAAGGTAACGCACAACATCAGTCGACTCTATTGTTCCATTTATCTGTCTCTGGCTTGTCTCAAGCCGCATCAGTCCATGGAAACACTGCGTGCTATGGTTGACCGTGACAGCATTATCATGCAACGTGAGGGTCAATGGCCTGTGGTGAGTGACCATATCGGTTGGGCTACAGCCGCCTGGGAGGTTTATAAGATTACTGGTGACCGCGAGTGGCTCTCCTATTGCAAGCATGTCATTGAAAAGACACTCTCTATCAATGAAAAGGTGTTGGTGGACAAAGCAACGGGCCTGATTCACGGAGCAGGCTATACAACCTCAAGACCGCTTGGAGTAAGGCGTATGACATGGATGGGCTACAATGACCTGTTTGCTTGCATTTCATTAGGCAATAATATTTTGACTTCGCATGCCTATGCTATCTTAAGTGAAATTTGCGATGAGATGGGCATTGAAAATACCTACGAAAAAGATGCTCTGCGCCTTAAGAATGCCATCAATCAGCATTTGTGGAATGAGGATAAAGGCTTTTATAGTTCTTTCCTTTACGGTATGGCAGTACTACGCCAGTCGCCGACAACCGACAACACTTCCCAGGCGATGTCTGTTTTATGGGGTATAGCCGATGATGAAAGAGCCGAGAATCTTATTGCTAATACTCCCATATCAGATAAAGGCGTCAATGTCACTTATCCATCTAACAACATGCTGGAACCTTACTTTGCCAATTCGTCATGGGCGACAACCCAGGCTCTCTGGAATCTGGCTGCTGCCTACACCGGTAATGAGAACGCCTTGCGACGAGGCTTGGGCGCCCTTTATCGTGCTCAGGCCCTCTATCAGTCCCATGGGATTCACATGAAGGATGTGAACGTTGATGAACTTGGTACCAGTGCAAGTAATGCTGCTATGATACTGCGTGTTCTTCTGGGAATGAAGTTTAAACCTGAGGGCATTGAGTTTGAGCCGATTGTGCCTGTAGGTATGCCTGGCAAAAAAGCCTATAAAGGTCTGAATTACCGTAAAGCTGTGCTGGACTTCACAGTGAATGGTGTCGGTAATGACATTGCATCGATTACCGATAACGGTAAAGTGCTGGAGAGTGCATTCCTGCCTAATGACATTGAGGGACACCACCACATTGTCATTACGCTCAAGCAAGGCAAACGACATAGCCAGAAAGTTACAATCCACCGCAATGAGGTAATACTGCCCCCCACCCCAACAGTCGTTTGGAGCAATGACACGGGGCGTATTTTGGACTTTGTACCAGGAATCCCTTATCGGCTGTCTGTCAACGGAAAATTGAGCAACCTGGACGATTCGGTATTTGTCCTGCCCAAAATCGATGGTTATGCTGAATTCTCGGTCGAAGTGGCAGGTAAATATATCAATGGTTTCATGTCTAAGCCTTTGATTAATTATCATTTGACACCACAGATAGCTTTTTTCCCTGTGGCCATGAATGATACGGCATTAATTAATGTGAGTGTCGCTCAGGGTGGAGACTTTCTGATAGATATCGGTTATAGACCCACAGGTACGCTTGATGTGCGCAAAGTGGCAGTCAATTCTCATCCCATGGGTACGGTGGTGATGGCAAGTGGCAATAATCCCGATGTTAATGGCCTAGCCTATAGCAATATGGTGAGGGTGAAAATGCTCAAAGGAGATAATGTGATAATGATCAGTTTATTGAGGCTACCAAAAGCCTTCACTCCTTGTGACCCCGTACATCTCAGGATTATCAGTTTATAATGATTTGGTTTCTAAAGAATTATCATCATATCAATAATAAACAGTTGTATTATGAAGAGTAGGATAATATTGTTGGCGACAATCGCAGCCATGGCTTTGAGTAGTCATGCCGATGAGGGTCGCTTATTGCGTTTCCCTGGCACGAATGGCCAGGAAGTGGCGTTTAGTTACGCTGGTGACATCTATACGGTCCCCATCAGTGGTGGCATTGCACGCAAACTCACATCCCATAAGGGATATGAGGCTTTTGCCCGCTATTCACCCGATGGACAGACCATTGCTTTTACTGGTCAGTATGACGGTAATACCGAAGTATATATCATGCCGGCATCGGGTGGCGAACCCAAGCGTATCACTTATACCTCTAGTAATCCTCGTGATGATTGGGGCGACCGCATGGGTCCCAACAACATCGTCATGACATGGGCTCCTGACGGCAAGGGCGTGGTGTACCGCAACCGCATCAGCGACAGCTTTACCGGCAAACTGTGGTGTGCCCCCATCGATGGCAGCATGACGCAACCGCTGCCGTTGCCTGAGGGCGGTTTCTGCTGCTACAATGCCGACGGCACCAAGATGGCCTACAACCGCGTCTTCCGTGAGTTCCGCACGTGGAAATACTACAAGGGCGGTATGGCCGACGACATCTGGATCTATGACACTCAGGCCAAGACTGTTACCAACATCACCAATAACATTGCGCAAGACATCGACCCCATGTGGATTGGCGACGAAATCTACTTCATGAGTGACCGCGACAACCGCATGAACATCTTCGTCTATAACACCCGCTCAGGTGCAACTCAGAAGGTGACCAACTTCACCGAGTATGACGTCAAGTTCGCCAACTGCGGTGGTGGCAAGATTGTGTTTGAGAACGGTGGATACCTCTACGTGCTTGACCCTGCAACAAAGCGCAGCGAAAAGATTACTGTTTATCTTAACAGTGAGAACAATTTCGCCCGTGAGGAGCAGCGCAAGGTTAAAGACAACCTGACGGCTGCTAGTCTTGCCCCTGATGGTAACCGCATCGTCATCAGTGCCCGTGGCGAGGTGTTTGATGTGCCTGCCAAGCATGGTGTGACCCGTAATATCACCCATACTCCTGGTGTACATGAGCGCAACGCTTCATGGAGCCCCGACGGCAAGAACATCGCCTACATTAGTGATAAGACCGGAGAGACCGAGATTTGGATACGTCCTGTGGGCAGCGACCAGGCTAGGCAACTGACCTTTGATAACGATACCTATATTCGCGATTTTGAGTGGAGCCCCGACGGCAGCCAAATCGTGTATACCGACCGCAAGAACCGCATGGTGCTGCTCAACGTCAACAGCAAAATGAAAAATAAGCAAATCCTGTTGACTGACGAGATGGGCGAAATCCCCACGCCGAGTTTCTCTCCCGACGGCAAGTGGCTCACCTATTATCGCCAGGGTACGAATGAATATGGTGTGGTTTACCTTTATAATATCGCCGAGGGCAAGGAATATGCCGTTACTGACCGCTGGTATGACAGCAATTCGCCCGAGTTCAGCAAGGACGGCAAATACTTGATTTTTGCTTCATCACGCGACTTCAATCCCATCTACAGCAGCATCGAGTGGAACTTTGCTTATCGTGATATGGAAGGCATTTATCTGGTGATGCTGGCCAAGGATACCCCGTCGCCCTTCCTGCCTAAGGATGACCAGGTGAATGCTGGTGGCGACAAGACTAAGGATGCTACAACTGATGCCCCCAAGGGAAAGAAAGGCAAGGACAACGCCAAGGCTGACAATAATGCTTCGGTTGTGCGTATTGACATCGATGGCATAGCCGACCGCATCGTCAAGGTGCCCGTCGGTACTGGCAGCTATGGCAACTTCGTCTGCGATGGCAGTCACTTGTGGTATAGTGGCCGCGGCAGTGTGCGCATGTATGATTTTGCTGAGCAGAAAGATGAATTGATAGCCGAGCGCGCCCGTATGACCGTAACGGCCGACGGCAAGACGGCTCTTTTCATGAAGGCTGGTGAACTGTATATCGCTCCCCTGTCGCCTCGCAAGGCTGACCTGAGCGAGGCCGTGAACCTCGACGATATGATTGCAACGGTCAACTATGACCAGGAGTGGAATCAGATTTTCAATGAGGCTTGGCGTGCTTATCGCGACGGATTCTATCTGGAGAACATGCACGGCGTGGACTGGCAGGCGATGCATGACAAGTATGCAGCCCTGTTGCCCTACGTCAAGAACCGCCTGGATTTGACCTATGTCATCGGCGGCATGATTGGCGAGTTGGCTGTAGGCCATGCCTATGTTGACGGTGGTGACCACATCATGGCTGACCAGCACAACATCGGTATGCTTGGTGCCGAAATGCAACCGGTGGCCAACGGCTACAAAATCACCAAAATTCTGTGTGGTGCTCCTGACCGTGAAGAATTGCGCTCACCGCTGATGGAGCCTGGCATGAATGTCAAGGTGGGTGATGTCATTACAGCAGTTGACGGTGTCAGCACAGCGGGCGTGGCCAATGTTTACACCTTGTTGCGTGACAAGGCCGGTGTGATGACAGAACTCACAATCAACGGTAACCGCAAGGTCGTTGTCAAGCCCATCCAGGACGAGTATCCCTTGTACCATTATGAATGGGTAAAACATAATATCGACTATGTCAGTGAGAAGACAGGTGGCCGTGTAGGATACATCTATATTCCTGACATGGGTCCTGAAGGTCTCCGCGAGTTCTCGCGCTACTTCTTTGCCCAGACCGATAAGGAAGCCTTAATTGTTGATGATCGTGGCAATGGTGGTGGTAACATCTCTCCGATGGTTATCGAGCGACTGCTTCGTCAGCCTTACCGCATGACAATGTACCGTGGCAGCAATTACAACGGCACAATACCCGAGCGCACGCTCTATGGTCCCAAGGTGCTGCTCGTGAACAAGTATAGCGCTAGTGACGGTGACCTGTTCCCCTGGAGTTTCAAGGAAAACAAGATCGGTCCGGTCATTGGTACCCGTTCGTGGGGTGGCATTGTCGGAATCAGCGGTTCCCTCCCCTACATGGATGGTACCGACATCCGCGTGCCCTTCTTCACCAACTATGACACCCACGGCAATTGGATTGTCGAGAACCATGGCGTTGATCCTGACATCATCATCGACAACGATCCCGTGATGGAGTTCAATGGTATTGACCAGCAGTTAGACAAGGCTATCGAGGTAATACTTGAGCAACTCAAAGATCGCCAGCCCATGCCCAAGACCCCTGCACCTCGCACCCTTAAGGACTTAGGCGTTAACTGATTCTTCAAATGTTAAAAAATGGAGACACTTCAATGACGAGGTGTCTCCATTTTTTGATATATAAGTTTAAAACTTGATTGATTACGATAGTTATTCAATGATTAAAATGAAATAAGAATCATCATCGACACTACATCATATTATCGATTAAGGTGGTTAAATCGATAATATCAATGAAATTGTCATTGTTGATATCAGCAGCTTTTGCATTGAAGTTGGAGATAGGATTGCTGGTAAGCAAATAATCAATCAACACTACAAGATCATCAATATCTACAACACCGTCACTGTTAACATCTCCAGGAATAACACCTATGCGTTCAAGAACCAATCTCATACCGGCCATAGCATCGATTTTGCCATTAGGACCAAAGTGGTGATGTTTAGGACCCATAGTATACGAGTCATGCACAGCAGTCTCGGCTAAGATGTCTTTGATTTCGGCCACAGATAGATTGGGATTGGCTTGCATCCACAAGGCTATAATTCCTGCCACTGTGGGCGCTGCCATGGATGTACCGGACATTACACCCCAGTAACTGCCATCGGCTACCAAGCTGGTATAGGTATAGTTTGGATTGCCGTAAGATGAGTATTTGCTACATGCTGATACGACACATACACCAGGAGCACAGATTGTGGGCAATGCTTGACCTGTGGGGCCTGCACCCTCTACCTGATAGCTTGAGAATGAAGCGATATCGCCAACAGACTCGGTGTTGTCGGTAACGTATTTCTGTTTTGACCATGAGTAGTATTTATTGCTGGCAGTGTAGGCACCGGCTGAGATAGTGGAATCACCAACGGCATAAGTGCCTATCGAGCAAGAATCACTGGAAGCCGCATAAAAACCTCTAGTGGTGTTACCATCCATTGTGGTGATGGCTCCATTGTATGTGCCGAAACCGGACCCTGAGTTGCATACCCATGCATCAATCTCACATGGGGTGGTTTTGCGTGGATAAATACTGAGACCTAATGCATAACGACTCTTCTTCACACCATTGGTCAATGTGTACTCTTTGCTTATCAAATTGTGGATAGTGACACTCAGACGATATTTTTTGCCGTCAGAAGAGTAGGCTGTAGTACATTTCATGTATCCTGTTGTATCTCCTGATGCATAGCAATCATAATATCCAAGAAACTCAGAAGAATCAATGGTTCTCTTGGCCGATAACTCTTCTGTCTCCCAAACAATAGTACCTGTCTTTAAATCTAAAACATGTACCTTGTAATAGAAGTTGGCCATTTCTTTCCTCATCCATATATCAGATATCACATTGGAATAATAATATGAAGAATCGCCACCAATGCTGTTTTGGTATTTAAAGAGGAGATTCAGGTGGCTGTCGGGGGTCGACAGATGATGAGTGTAAGTTTTTTTACCAGCATTATTGCCTGCCGAAATGACGAATGCCCTTCCTGGTCCCATCGTATTGCAAATGATTTTGGACAAGTAATCCTTTCCGTCATGCTGTCCATTGGATGTGCTCACGCTGATACTTATTACATAGGGCTTGCCTACACTATCTGCGTAGCAGTCAATGTAGCGAACACAATTGCCTACTTCGACCGCCGACATGTTTCCGCCTAAAACACTAACTGCACACATCACAATATCGGCACCAGGAGCCATTCCCCCATATCCACCGACATGGGAGCCAGCGGCGATGCTTGCTGTATGAGTACCATGAGTCTCCTTTTTATTGTCAGTCGTGAGACCATAAATCTCATCATTCATAAAGACAGATCCTGGTAGTTTTATGTTATTATTAAACATAGCTTTGTGCCCGGTCTTGTCTGTTGTAGAATAAACCCTAACAATACGGGTTTTGGATGGGTCTTCATTTGACCTGAAAGCCCTATGCTGATAGTCAAAGCCCATGTCGATGACGCCTACAATCACTCCACTGCCGTCATAGTCTTGAGGTAAATCGTAGTTTTCGCCATCCAGGATTTGGTCGACATGAGTTGCACTCAATGATGTATCGGTACACAACGAGAGCTTTTGGCTGATTTCCACATCGGTTACGCCAGGCAATCTGCATATATTGACAAGGCGGTCAACTGGAACTTGAGCTGTCAAAAAACCGTCAAAGATACAATTCACGTTAACTCCGTTAGCCTGTAACATGCTGATAACCGCTTCATTGTCTATAGCAATGAAAGCATCAACCATCTCACGACCATCAATGATGCGTGACGGGAAAAAACGAGATGACTCACTAACGTCGGCTTGAGACATAAAACGACTGCTGTAGCTGCGCTCTTCAAGATATTGCTCTACCGAGAGCGGTAACAATCGTTGAGCATATAAACTGAAAACCGACGTTAACAGCAAGACAATAATGGTGAATCTTTTTTTCATAATTTAATTTATCTATCTGAAAACTGGCTACAAAATTACAATAAATCGGGTAAAACCATTTAAGAAAGAATCAACAAATGATAAGATTGCCCAATTCCAATATGAAGGACTGAGAATAAATGATCAGTTAGAGAAAGCACATTATAAACGCTCACAATTTGAGATTGCTAGAATGGCTTGCGGTATTTATCATTGGGGTCCTCTTCAAGGATGCTGAGGTAACTCTGATAACGGGATAAAGCAATTCCTCCTTCCTCAATGACCGAGAGAACGGCACAGCCAGGTTCATGGGTGTGGGTGCAGTTGTTGAAACGGCAGTCGGCCGATACCTTGAAGATTTCTGGAAAATAATGGGCGACCTGAGCGCGTTCAAAGTCGATAGTGCCAAATGCTTTCACTCCTGGAGTGTCAATGATGGCACCCCCGCCTGGCAGGTCTAACAACTCGCTGAATGTGGTCGTGTGCATGCCCTTGTGGTGGGTGTGGCTCACATCCCCCACCCTGACGTCTGCATCAGGAATGAGTAAGTTAATGATTGAGGACTTGCCCACACCGCTGTTGCCTGACAGGAGCGAAGTCTTGCCTGAGAGTTGTTCGCGCATGGAATCAGTACCTTCACCCGTGACAACCGACATGGTAATGACAGGATATCCGATACTCTCATAGAGTGCTTTCAATTCGTCAAGTTGCTGCTGCAGGTTATCGGTGGTGAGCAGGTCGATTTTGTTAAAAGCGATGACAGCGGGGACTTGATAGGCTTCAGCAGTCGCAAGAAAACGGTCGATAAATGTCGTGCTGGTCACAGGGTTGGTGAGCGTAACTACAAGAACAGCCTGGTCCAGGTTAGCTGCTATAATCTGGAATTCCTTAGAGAGGTTGCTGGCGCGGCGGATGATATAATTCTTGCGGGGCTCAATAGCGCCAACGACAGGAGCGTCACCGCCCTTGTCCTCAACCTGCACGATGTCGCCTACGGCAACGGGATTGGTGCAACGCAAGCCCTTAAGGCGAAATACGCCGCGCATTTTACAATTCACTGTAGTGCCGTCGTCGAGACGCACGGTTACCCAGCTGCCGGTATTTTTTATAACGAGTCCTTTCATTAATATAGTTCTTAGTCCTTAGTTAGTTTTTGTCTCTAGAAAGCGAAAGCCTCTTTAAACTATACACTTTAAACACTAAACTGCTCGCGCAGCGAGCATTAATTACTCCCAGGCGTCGAGGTCATCGGCTACCTCTGGCAGGTCGCTACGGTGGAACACGGGATCCTTGATGCCTCGGCGTTTCTGGTCACGATAATTATCAAGCAGTTTAAATACATACTTGCAGAGGAAAACCAAAGCGACGAGGTTGCACAAGGTGAGCAAAGCCATAAAAAGGTCACCCAGATTCCACACAAACTCAAAGCTGGCCACCGCACCGAAGAACACGAACACGCCGCCCGAGAAAATGCGGAAAACCGTGAGCGCCCACTTCTTGTCTGTCAAGAAACGGATGTTGGCCTCGCCATAATAGTAGTTGCCGATGATGCTGCTGAATGCGAACAGGAAAAGGGCAATGGCAACGAATATTGTTCCCCAGCTGCCCACCTGCGACTCCAACGAGGCCTGTGTGAGCTGGATGCCCTCAAGTCCTTTGGTGTCATAGAGCCCACTGACGAGCACCATGAAGGCGGTGCAACTGCACACGACAAGAGTGTCGGTAAACACGCCTAGCGCCTGGATGAGACCTTGCTTGACGGGATGGGAGATATCGGCTGTTGCTGCCACATTAGGTGCACTACCCTCGCCCGCCTCGTTACTGAAGAGGCCTCGTTTGATGCCCACCATGATGGTCATGCCCAAGCCGCCACCTGCCACCTGCTCAAAGCCGAAAGCGTTCTCGACAATCAATTGCAGCACATGCGGTATCATGTTGATGTTCGTGATGACGACATACAACGCAAGGATAAAGTAGCCGATAGCCATAAAAGGCACAATGACACTGCTCACATGGGCAATGCGACGAATGCCGCCAAAAGCGATGAACAGGGCTATGACCGTAATAATCGAACCTACCACCAATGGATCGAACCCAAAGGCCTTGTTCAAGGCCCCACAGATGGCATTGCTTTGGATAGAGTTATAGGAGAGACCAAAGGTGAGCGTAATCAGCACAGCAAACAATCCCGCCATCCACTTGTTGTGTAAGCCGCGGCTAATGTAATAGGCTGGTCCACCGATGAATGACTCACTTGACGGGCGCTTGAACAACTGCGCCAAAGAAGCCTCTACAAAGGCTGTCGCCGAGCCGAATAGCGCAATGAGCCACATCCAGAAAATGGCTCCAGGACCTCCCACAGCAATAGCCGTTGCTACGCCAGCCAAGTTGCCAGTGCCCACGCGCGTTGCCATCGAAACGGCGAAGGCCTGGAACGAGGAGATATGCTTTTTGTCACTCTTGGAGGTAGAATCCACGAGTTGGCGGAACATATCGCCAATCATGGTAAACTGCACGAATCGGGTGCGTATCGTGAAATACAATCCACACAAGATGAGGGCACCTATCAGCAGATAGGCCCACAGGGCATCGTTGATTGATGTGATTATATTATTGAGGGCGTCAAGGTTAAGCGTCATTTCTTGTCAATGCTATTGATTGATGCAAAATTAGGAAATTATCATTGATTTTGCGTCTTATTTGCGGAATATTTTTTACATTTGCTGAATTAAACAATGTTCAATTATGAGAAATCCAGTCACATTATTATTGATGGCCTTGCTGTGCATTACCGTTAGCGCCCAACAGTTGAACCGCCCCATCGGGCAGTACCCGGGCAATCCGAGCGAGTATTACGGACCAACACTGGTTCAAGACAACTCATACCGAGATATTGCTTTACACCGCAAGGTGTACCAATCCTCGTCATGGGATTTTAACCTCACGTCACAACTGTTGACCGATGGCATTATCGATAAGAAACTGCCCGCTTGGCTCAATGTTACCACACCCGAAGGGCCGCTGCCGCCTCACAAACGCGAGGCCTGTATTGACGGCAACGAGTGGACGAGCAACATAGTGATGGGCGGCAATACTTGGTTGCAATATGACTGGGAGAATATGGCCATCGACATCGATGAAGTGGAGATGGTATGCAGCATGGCCTTCCGAGAGGAGGCGCCAAAGGGATTTAAAATAAGACTGCTCACGTCTACAGACGGCAAGAAGTGGAAAGTGGCTGACGAATGGATGGGCGAAGACCTGCCTGGCAAAGCATCGCGCTCTCGCGTCCACAGCGACCCCAACAAGAATTCGGGCGACGACCTGCTGCCGACGCGCAATATCGACCATACCTTCCACCTCAAGAAAGGTAAGGCGTTTTCACACATGAAACTAGAAATGGTCACCCCCAGCGCTGTACACTGGACTATCACCGAGTTGAAGCTGTTGAAAGACGGCCAGCGTGCTAAGGGCATATTACCTGCTGAACATTTCGTGAGTGCTTGGCGTAGCCTGGGCAACCATGATGAATGGGTGACCGTTGATTTGGGAGCCATAGCTGATTTCTCCAGAATACATTTATATTGGGAAAACAGTCCCAAGAGCGGCAATATCCAAGTCAGCGATGACAACGCCAACTGGCGCACCGTTGCGCAATTGTCTCAGAAATCCTTGCCGTTCAAAAAAGGTATTCAACTCATCACATTACCCCAAGAGGCACGCGGAAGATATGTCCGCATCAATATGATTGAGCCCAATAAGAACGGGCAGCCATTTAGCCTGAAAGAAATAGGCATCGAAGGCCAGAATGGTGGTACGAACGCTGTTCCTCATGAAGCAGGCGGCTGGCAAGACGGCAAGTGGCTGTTGAACGGCGGTGATTGGCAACTGACACGGGCTTCACACCCCGATGCTAAGCCTCTTGTGGCGACAGTTCCCGCCACGGTACTGTCGAGTTACGTCAACGCCGGAGCCTTGCCCGACATGAATCATGACGATAACTTGATGTTGTCTTCGGAGTCGTTCTTTGACGGGGACTTTATCTATAAGCGGGCATTTGACTTGCCTAAGGAGATGCAAGGTAAACGTGTATTCTTGAACTTTGACGGTATCAACTGGAAGGCCGAGATATCGCTCAATGGCACTAACCTAGGTCGCATTGATGGCGCGTTTAAGCGCGGAAAATTTGACATCACGCCCTATCTTAAAGAAAAAAACAACGAATTGCAAGTGCTCATTATCGCCAATGCCAATCCTGGCGGCGTGAAGGTCAAGACCGAAAAGAATACCGACTTCAACGGCGGCATCCTCGGTGCCGATAACCCCACGTTCCATGCTACCATCGGTTGGGACTGGATTTCGACCATACGCGGTCGCGACATCGGCATTTGGGATGACGTTTACTTGACTGCGTCGCGCGACGTGACCGTGAGCGACCCTATTATAACCACTACGCTGGCTGAGAGCGACACACTTGCCACGATGACGCCTGCCGTCATGCTCACTAATCATAACGAACAGGCCGTTAAGGGAACGCTGCATGGACATATCGGGGAAATCTGCTTTGAAAAGCAAGTCACCTTGGCTGCGGGAGCGACGATAGAGGCTTCCTTTAATCCAAGTGAATTCCCGCAATTGAAAGACCAACGGATGCGTCTGTGGTGGCCTAACGGCTACGGAGAGCCCTACCTTTACGACGCCAGTTTCTCGTTCACGGTTGATGGCGTACAAAGCGATGCCGTGGATTTCAAGGCGGGCATCCGTGAGGTAAAAACCGTTGACAAGGACACTAAACTGAAAATCTATATTAATCACCGACGTTTCATTCCGCTGGGCGGCAACTGGGCTTTCAGTGAGAATAACCTGAATTACCGTGGCAGAGAATTTGACGCTGCCGTGCGTCACCACAAGGAGATGAACTATAACATGATTCGCAACTGGGTGGGCATGACCGGCGACAAGGAGTTCTATGAGGCATGTGACCGCTATGGCATCATGGTGTGGCAGGACTTTTGGCTCGCCAATCCCGCCGACGGTCCCGACCCCGATGACGAGGCGATGTTTATGGACAATGCCCGTGATTTCGTGCTGAAAATCCGCAACCACCCGAGCATCGGCATCTACTGCGGTCGTAATGAGGGCTATCCGCCCAAAACCATTGACAACGGTCTGCGTGATGCAGTGGCTAAGTTGCATCCTGGACTGGACTACATTTCCAGTTCGGCTGACGACGGCGTGAGCGGACACGGACCCTATTGGGCGATAAGCGCAAAGGAGTATTTCGAGAAACAGACGGGCAAACTGCACACTGAGCGCGGCATGCCTAATGTGATGACCTATGAGGGATTGAGCCGCACGCTCGATGCCGAGCATCTGTGGCCGCAAAACCTCTATTGGGGCCGCCACGACTATACGATGGAAGGAGCACAACGCGGTGCCTCGTTCAACCAACTGATTGCCGAGAACTTTGGTGAGCTGACTTCGGCTGAGGAATTCTGCGAGTGGGCACAGTGGATTAACTATGAGGGCTATCGCGCCATGTACGAGAGTGGCAGCAAGGACCGCATGGGCCTGCTCATCTGGATGAGTCATTCCTGCTGGCCATCGATGGTGTGGCAGACCTACGACTACTACCTGGAGCCCACGGCGGCCTACTTTGGTGTGAAGCATGCCTGCGAGCCGCTACATGTGCAGTGGAATCCTGTAACCAACTATGTTGAGGTGGTTAACCGTTCGGCTGGTCATCAACAGGGCACAGTCAAGGCATCGATTATTGACTTGAATGGTGAAACCTTGTGGGAAGAGATTCAAGGCTATGTGTGCGATGAGGACATGACGCTTGACATGATGCAGGTTAAAGTGCCAACCGAGATTGCTGGCGCCTACTTCCTGCGTCTTACATTGATTGACGACAAAGGACAAATGCGCTCCATGAACGATTATGTAAACACCACTATTGAGAATGACCGCAAGTCATTGCATGATTTGCGTCAAACCCAAGTGTCCACAGCCGTTGATGGTAATAATATCACAATCTCCAATCAAGGTCAGGTGCCGGCTGTGATGCTTCGTTTGAATCTCAAGGGAGATGACGGTGAACAGATACTGCCTGTCATCTACAGCGACAATTATTTCCACCTGATGCCAGGCGAAAGCCGCACCATAAGCATCGAATGGAAAGCCGAGGATGCACGCGGTTGCAATCCCATTGTTGAAATCACTGGCATGAATATTTCAAAAACAACTGTTCAATTATGATAAAACATTCGTTTATCTCAATCGTCACATTGGCACTCATGGCAATGAGCATGAATGCCAAGAACAATTACCCTTATCAAGATGCATCGCTGCCTGTTGATCAGCGTGTAGAGGATTTGCTCTCTCGCATGACCATTGAGGAGAAAGCGGGACAACTTGTATGCCTCATGGGCTGGGATTCTTACCAGATTGACGGGAAGAAAGTAACCACAAGCGAGAAATTCCGTCATGAAATGGACAGCTTGTATGTGGGCATGTATTGGGCGGTGTTCCGTGCCGACCCGTGGACACGCAAGACCATTGCCAACGGCTTAAATCCTGCACTTGCTGCCGAGGCTGCTAACGCCATGCAGCGTTATGCCATCGAGCATACCCGCTTAGGTATCCCGATTTTTCTTGCTGAGGAAGCACCCCACGGGCACATGGCGATTGGGGCGACCGTGTTCCCGACAGGATTGGGCATGGCTGCTACTTGGAACACAGAACTGATGCAGCAAGTGGGTGAAGTGATTGGCAAGGAAATCAGGCTGCAAGGCGGCCACATCAGTTACGGTCCTGTGCTTGATTTGGCTCGAGAGCCTCGTTGGTCACGCGTTGAGGAGACATTGGGCGAGGATAATTACCTGAGTGGCGAAATGGGTGCTGCTATTGTCAAGGGACTGGGCGGTGGAGATTTGAGTCTCCCCTACTCGACCATTGCTACACTGAAGCATTTCATCGCTTACGGTGTCAGCGAGGGCGGACAAAACGGTGCACGCAGCATCATGGGGCCTCGCGAGTTGAAACAGGTGTTCCTTCCACCGTTCAAGCAGGCGATTGACGCTGGCGCCTTGTCGGTGATGACCTCCTACAATTCGCTAGACGGCGTACCTTGCACGTCAAACCGACAGCTATTGACCGATGTATTGCGTGATGAATGGAAATTTGACCGTGGCATTGTTGTTAGTGACCTTTTTAGTATTGACGGTTTGCGTGGTACTCACCGTACCGCATTATCACAGCAGGATGCCGCCATTCAGGCTCTGCTCGCAGGTGTTGATGTGGATTTGGGCGGCAACTGCTACCCGAATCTTGTCGATGCTGTAAAGAATGGCATGATAACTGAAGACGTGCTCAATCAGGCCGTGCGACGGGTATTGCGACTGAAATTTGAGATGGGGCTTTTTGAACATCCTTATATTGATGCCAAAGCAGCTGCAAAAGAAGTAAATAATGCCAATGCCATCACTGTTGCACGACAAGCGGCACAGCAATCCATCACGCTGCTCAAGAACGACGGCATCTTGCCATTGAGCAAGGACAAAAAAGTCGCTGTGATTGGACCGAATGCCGACAATATATATAATATGTTGGGCGATTATACCGCTCCACAAGCCGATGGAAAAGTTGTCACCGTCTATGAAGGCATTAAGGCGTTGTTGGGTAAATCCCATTGCCTATATGCTAAAGGGTGTGCCGTCCGCGACACGACGGACTGCGACATTCCTGCTGCAATCGAGGCTGCCAATCAGGCCGACGTGATAATTGCTGTTGTGGGTGGCTCATCGGCAAGGGATTTCAAAACATCCTACGAGGACACAGGTGCTGCCAGCGCTGTGCAAGAAGGCATCAGCGACATGGAATGCGGCGAAGGATTCGACCGTGCTACCCTGGACTTGCTTGGGAAACAGATTGAGTTACTTGAAGCGCTGAAAAAGACAGGTAAACCCCTCGTGGTTGTCTATATCGAAGGCAGACCGCTCAACATGAATTGGGCAGCAGAGAACGCCAATGCCCTGCTCACGGCTTATTATCCTGGCGAACAGGGTGGCAATGCCATTGCCGACGTGATATTCGGCGACTACAATCCTTCCGGTCGATTGCCGTTTAGCGTACCTCGCCATGTGGGACAGTTGCCAGTCTATTACAACAAGCCGGTGCCTGCAGCACACGACTATGTGGAAATGTCGGCGCAGCCCCTCTACCCCTTTGGATACGGCTTGAGTTATACGACATTTGAGTACGGTAACATGGCTATTGAAACGGATGGCATCTCATTCGATGTCACCAATACCGGATCAAGAAAAGGCGATGAAGTGGTCCAGTTATATGTGAAGAACATTGGCGCTCCTGTAGTACAACCGATACGCCAATTGAAGGGCTTCAAGCGTATTACGCTGGAGCCCGGAGAAAGCCGCAAGGTGACTTTCAAATTTAAAGAGATTAATCTAAGGATTGTCAATGACCAAATGAAATGGGCTGTCAAGGGCAAGCACGAGTTGATTTTCGGTTCCTTTAGCCAAGACAACCGAATCATGTTAATCTTACAATAATATTTTCTTTAGTGCCGCTAAAGATTAAGGGCGCCGTGGCATCACAAGCTACGGCGCTCTTAGTTTGGGATACTATAATCTAATTTAAGCTTGTAAAACGTCTGAAAAAAGGCATAAAACAAAACAGGACACCGCTTAATGAATGCGATGTCCTGTAAATGAATCTAGAAAGTGATGTTTACTCTGCGTCGTCGAGGAGGATGTGCATCACCTCGATAGCGCTCTTCATGACGTTGGTGCCAGGGCCGAAGATAGCAGCTACACCAGCCTTGTAGAGGTAATCGTAGTCCTGCATGGGAATCACACCACCAGCGGTGACGATGATGTCCTCACGGCCTAACTTCTTGAGCTCCTCAATAACGGCGGGCACGAGGGTCTTGTGACCAGCGGCAAGCGAAGAAACACCGAGGACGTTCACGTCGTTTTCGACGGCCTCGCGTGCGCTCTCCTCGGGAGTCTGGAACAAGGGACCCATATCCACGTCAAAGCCACAGTCGGCATAGCCGGTGGCAACAACCTTTGCGCCACGGTCGTGACCGTCCTGACCCATCTTGGCAATCATGATGCGGGGCTGACGGCCTTCCTTCTTGGCGAAGAGGGCGGTCAAGCGACGAGCCTCTTCCAGGTCGGGATCGTTTTTGGTTTCTGATGAATACACGCCTGAAATGGTTTTAACGATTGCTTTGTAACGTCCAACGATTTCCTCACATGCGTCGCTGATTTCACCCAGCGAAGCACGGTCCTTGGCAGCCTCGACAGCCAGCTCGAGCAGGTTGCCCTCGCCGGTCTTGACACACTCGGTAATAGCGGCGAGGTCGGCCTTAACCTTAGCCTCGTCACGGTTGGCACGCAGTTTCTCGAGACCTTCAACCTGTTCCTTGCGAACCTCGGTGTTATCAATCTCCAGAATGTCGATGGGAGCCTCCTTCTCGAGGGCATACTTGTTGATGCCGACGATGGTCTGACGGCCACTGTCGATGCGGGCCTGAGTACGGGCTGCAGCCTCCTCGATACGCATCTTGGGCACGCCGGTCTCAATAGCCTTGGCCATACCGCCGAGCTTCTCGATTTCCTCGATGTGAGCCCATGCCTTCTGCACCAGTTCATTGGTCAGAGCCTCTACATAGTAGGAACCTGCCCACGGGTCAATGACCTTGGTGATATAGGTCTCCTGCTGGATGTAGATCTGAGTGTTACGGGCGATACGAGCCGAGAAGTCGGTAGGCAGTGCGATAGCCTCATCGAGGGCGTTGGTGTGCAGCGACTGGGTGTGACCCTGTGCGGCAGCCATAGCCTCGATACAGGTGCGGCCAACGTTGTTGAAAGGATCCTGAGCGGTCAGTGACCAGCCAGAGGTTTGGCTGTGGGTACGCAGCGACATCGACTTGGGATTCTCGGCACCGAAGCTCTTCACAATCTTAGCCCACAACAGACGGCCTGCACGCATCTTGGCAATCTCGGTGAAGAAGTTCATCGAAATTCCCCAGAAGAACGACAGACGGGGAGCAAAAGCGTCAACCGACAGACCGGCATTCACACCAGTGCGAATGTAGTCCATACCGTCGGCCAGGGTGTATGCCAACTCGATGTCGGCGGTAGCACCAGCTTCCTGCATGTGGTAACCCGAAATCGAAATCGAGTTGAACTTGGGCATATACTTTGAGGTGTACTCAAAGATGCTGGCGATAATCTGCATCGAGAACTTGGGAGGATAGATATAGGTGTTGCGCACCATGAACTCCTTCAAAATATCGTTCTGGATGGTACCTGCCATCTCTTCGAGCTTAGCACCCTGCTCCAGACCTGAAACGATGTAGAATGCCATAATTGGCAGCACGGCACCGTTCATGGTCATGGAAACTGACATCTTGTTCAAGGGGATACCATCGAACAGGACCTTCATATCCTCTACAGAGCAGATGGATACACCAGCCTTACCAACGTCACCGACCACGCGCTGGTTGTCAGCGTTGTAGCCACGGTGTGTGGGAAGGTCAAATGCTACGGACAGACCTTTCTGACCTGAAGCCAGGTTACGGCGATAGAAGGCGTTGGACTCGGCAGCGGTCGAGAAACCAGCGTACTGACGCACGGTCCACGGACGGAACGGATACATCAGTGAGTAAGGGCCACCCAGGAAGGGAGGAATACCGGCAACGAACTCCAGGTGCTCCAGACCCTCGATGTCCTCATGAGTGTAAATGGGCTTAATATCGATCAACTCGGCATTCTTCCACACCTCGCCCTTGGGAAGGGGATTGTGCTTTACATTAAAAGCATCATTAGCAATATCTATATTCTTAAAATTCGGTCTCATAGTCGTCTCGTCATTTTAAAAGTTTAGCGTTGAAGGCTTTTAACGTAGCAAGCACGTTGGT
>CACZAC010000031.1 GCA_902779125.1 uncultured Bacteroidales bacterium
GCTGTCATCGATTACTTTTTTAATGTAATCGAACTGTTCAGTATCAATTGCGGGAAATAATTCCATTCCAGCAGGGAAGCACTTACGTTCCAAAATAGCTTGCATAACCATTTGGCGTTCCTCTTTCAAGTCGGCAAAAGTGGAACTGACAAATATCTGATATCGCTTTCGTTTATCCATAAGCGGCATTTTTTTGTGGCAAAAGTAACGATAATGTGTCACACCAACAAATAAATCCCCCAAAATAGGCTACCACTGGTGTCTAAGTCAAAGGAAAAGGCTGGCCTTTTTTGTTAATTTGCACAGTTTGCGTGCAGTATAACGATTCAGTTTGATTATAGATACATTTTAGCATGATTTTTCCATGCATTAGCACGGATATTATTGTTGATTGCATGTTAACAACACCATCTAAACTGACAACTAAGCTAAATTGTGGTTAAATTTGGTCAATTTCGGGGTTTTCTGGGGGTGCTTTTAAAAGAATATGAGTACCTTTGCCGTTTAGTATCAAGAAAATCTCAAAAAACCAACAAAATAAAAACTATTTGACAAGAGAAAAGACGATGAAGAAGTACAAGCTCATCAACAATGTGCTGGGATGGCTCATCTTTGTGGTGGCAGCGGTGACCTATCTGCTGACCATCGAGCCTACCGCCAGCTTCTGGGACTGCCCAGAATTTATCGCCCAAGGTTTTAAGACTGAAATTGGCCATCCGCCCGGCAACCCGATTTTTATTCTGGCTGCCAACTTCGCCAGCAAGTTTGCCGGCGGTAACGTGATGGCGGTTGCCAAGTGTGTCAACGCGATGTCGGCCATCTTCAGTGCGCTGACCATCCTGTTGCTGTTCTGGTCCATCACCCACCTGGTGAAGAAACTGGTGGTGAAGGACGGCGAGGAGGACAAGATGTCCCTGGCCCAGTACCTCGTGGTGATGGGTAGCGGCATCTGCGGCGCTCTGGCTTATACCTGGAGTGACACGTTCTGGTATAGTGCCGTTGAGGCCGAGGTGTATGCGTTCTCGTCATTCTGCACAGCGCTGGTATTCTGGCTGATTTTGAAGTGGGAAAACCGTGCTGACGAGCCTGACAGCGACCGATGGATTGTGCTGATTGCCTATGTGTTCGGCGTGTCACTTGGCGTCCACCTGCTGAACCTGCTGTGCATCCCTGCCATCGCGCTGATTTTCTATTACCGCCAGTGTCGTGCCAAGGGCCAGAACTCGACGGCTAAGGGCTCCCTGATTACCCTGCTGATTTCGTTTGTCATCGTGGGCCTGATTCTGTACGGTCTGGAGCCTGGCTTCGTGGAGATGGGTCAGAAGTTTGACCTGTTCTTCGTCAACACGCTCGGCATGTCGTTCAACTCCGGCGTTCTGTTCTATGCCATTGTGCTGCTTGCCGTTCTGGCTTGGGCCTTGTGGGAGTTGTACAACAACAAGAGCGACCTGCGTATTAAGCTGTCTTTCGCCCTCGGTATCCTGTTGTCGGGTATGCTGTTCCTTGGCGACAGCCTGTTGATTCCCCTGGTGCTGTTCATCGGATTGTGTGTTTACCTGTTCCGCTATTGCAAGAAGGTTCCCGTTCGCGTGTTCACTAACATCGTGTCGTGTGTAATGGTCATCTTTATCGGCTTCAGCTGCTATGCGCTGATTCTTATCCGCAGTTCGCAGAACACGCCTCTCGACGAGAACTCGCCTAACAATACCTTTGCGCTGGCCAAGTACCTGAGCCGTGAACAGTATGGCGAGACGCCGCTGCTCTATGGCCGCACGCTCTACAGCGACATCATGTACCAGCAGACGGCTCAAGGCACCATGCAGCCCGCTGTCAAGGAGGGTCCCATGCAGTATGCTCCCGAGGTAAAGACGAGCCCTGACCAGCCTGACCACTACAAGGAGTTGGGCTACAAGCAGACATACCGCTACAGCCCCGAGCAGAATATGCTCTTCCCGCGCATCCATGACGACAAGCACGAGCGCGAGTATGTCGAATGGCTTGGAATGCAAGGCACTCAGGTCCAGGCGACGACCCAACTTGATGCCAACGGTGACCCTGCCGGCACCGAGACCAAGATGAAGCCGACGATGATGGAGAACCTGCGCTTCTTTGTCGATTATCAGTTGAACTACATGTACTGGCGCTACTTCATGTGGAACTTTGCCGGTCGCCAGAATGATATTCAGGGCATGGGTGAGATTACCCATGGCAACTGGATTTCGGGCTACTCGTTCATTGACAACCCGCGCTTGGGCGACCAGAGCCTGCTGCCCGATGATTTGGGCAAGGGCAACAAGGGCCACAATGTGTTCTACCTGTTGCCGTTGCTGATGGGTATCATCGGCCTGCTGTGGCAAGCTTACCGTGGCCGTCGTGGAATTGAGCAGTTCTGGGTGATATTCTTCCTGTTCTTCATGACAGGTATCGCCATCGTGCTCTATCTGAACCAGACGCCGAGTCAGCCGCGTGAGCGTGACTATGCTTACGCCGGCTCGTTCTATGCTTACAGTATCTGGATTGGTATGGGTGTTGCCGGACTGTGGAGCCTCGTGATGTGGGCCCTCAAGAAGAAAGGCAAAAAGCCCGCCAACGATGCTGAGAAAGCCGCTCTGGCCGAAGCCTCCAACCGTGGCGGTGCAGCAACTGCCGTTGCCGCCGTTGCTGCTGTCATCGGTCTGATTATCCCCTTGCAGATGGTAAGCCAGACGTGGGACGACCACGACCGCTCGGGACGCACCGCAGCCCGCGACTTCGGCCGCAACTACCTGTCCAGCGTTGCTCCCAACGGCATCATCTTCTGCAACGGTGACAATGATACCTTCCCCTTGTGGTACCTGCAGGAGGTCGAGGGTTACCGCACCGACGTGCGCGCCGTCAACCTGAGTTACCTGTCCACCGACTGGTATATCAGCCAGATGCAGCGTGCCGCCTATGAGTCGGCTCCTGTTCCCATGCAGGCTGGCAAGGAGACCTTTGCCTATGACGACCGCCAGTTCTGCTACTTCATGCAACCCGATGATACGCCTACCGAGGCGCTCAAGTCCCTGGCGTTCATCTATGGTCCCGAGAGCAAGAACAATCCCTACGGCATCACCGAGATCCGTTATCCCAAGGTTTATATCCCCGTGAATGCCGACCAGGCCATCAAGGCCGGTGTCGTGCGCGAGGAGCAGCGTGACTTGGTTCAGGAGTCTATCAATCTCGACCTGCAGCGTATGGGCAGCGGCATGACCGCAAGCCAGCTGATGTCGTTCGACATGATTGCCAGCAGCATCGCCCAGGGTTGGAACCGTCCCTGCTATTTCGCTATGACGGTGCCCAATAGCTACTACCTGGGATTGGATCCCTACCTGCGCCTGACAGGTCTTGTCTATCAGGTGACCCCTATGATGGGAAGCACTGACAGAGGTGACCTTTCGGTATCGACCGATGTGATGTATGACAACGTGGTGAACAAGTTCCTGTGGGGTGGTCTGGACAAGGCTAAGCCCGGAACTCTCTACCTTGACGAGACGGTGAGCCGCATGGTGACCACGCTGCGTAGCGCCCTGATTGACCTTGCTACGGCCCTGACCAATGAAGGTACTATGGCCAAGGAGGGCAATCTTGCCATACCCGCCGGCATGACCGCTGAGTCCTATTCTGCCGACCGCTACAAGAAAGCCTGCCACATCCTTGACCTGATGATGGAGAAGCTGCCCACCGCAGCCTGCCCGTTCACTGTGCAGATGGGTGAGCAGGTAGCAAACATCTACTACAACTTGAACAAGTTGACTGGTGATGAGAGCTGCCTGAAGAAGAGCAACACGCTGCTGGAGAGCGAAATCTTGCGCTACGGCAATTACCTGCGCTTCTACCAAACGCTCGATGCGTCACAGTATGAGCGCCTGAGCACCTATGACAAGTTCATCGACCGTCAGTACATGCTTTATCTGCTCCAAGACTACTTCAAGCAGTGTGGCGAGGAGAAGTACAAGCAGATTATGGACAAATTGGCTGCCGCCGGTGTTAACATGCAGCGCCTGCAGTCATATCAGCAGTCCTATGACGAAGCCATGATGCAGCAGCAAGCTCAAGAGGAGCCTGCCGAGGCCATGGGTGGAGAAGAGGAATAAAACGGGTTCAACTGTGTGATACAACTTCATTGCGGTGTTAGTTGAACGTCCACCTCTGTTGTACAGAATGTTATTTCCCGAGACCGTGTGGCGCATCCACAAGCGCGACCACACGGTCTATTTGACCTTTGACGACGGTCCTATCCCCGAGGTCACCCCGTGGGTGCTCGACACGCTCGACCGCTATGGTATCAAGGCCACCTTCTTTATGGTGGGCGAGAACGTGGAGCGGCATCCCGAGCTGTTGGAAGAGGTGCGTCGCCGTGGGCACACCGTGGGCAACCACACGATGAGCCACCTGCAGGGCGCTCATGTGGGCACCAAGCACTACCTGCACAACGTCTTCCGTGCCAACGAGCTGATAGGCAGCACACTGTTCCGTCCGCCGCACGGCCTGCTCCGTTGGGGACAGTCCAAGGTGTTGCGGTCTCGCTTTGCCATCATCATGTATGACCTGGTGACGCGTGACTACAGCCGCAAACTCACCGGCGAGCAGGTGCTGGCCAACGTCAAGCGCTATGCCCGCAACGGCTCGATTATCGTCTTCCATGACTCGCTCAAGGCCGAGAAAAACATGAAATATGCCCTGCCACGCGCCATCGAGTGGCTGCAAAGTAAAGGCTATAAATTCGATGCCATACCCGAACTATGATATTGCATCACTGATTAAATCCCAGGCCGCAAGCCTGGGATTTGACGCATGTGGCTTTGCTGCCGTTGAGCCCGTCGATGACGAAGCGGTGGCACGCTACGACCGATGGTTAGAACAGGGGCACAACGGATGTATGCAGTGGGCGGCAGGTCACCGCGACCTGCGTCGTGACCCCTCGATGCTGCTGGATGGAGCGCGCACGGTCATATCCCTTGCTCTGAACTACTATCCTGCCCGTTTCCAGCCGCCAGGGACGTTGCGGGTCGCTTACTATGCCTATGGGCGCGACTATCACGAGGTCTTGCGTGAGAAATTGACCGAATTGTCCCATTTCATCGAACAAATCACCCATTGTGCCACTCGCCCGTGTGTCGATTCGGCACCCATCCGCGAGCGTTATTGGGCACAGCGGGCAGGGCTCGGTTTCGTGGGTCGCAACAACTGTCTCATACTGCCTGGCAAGGGCTCGTTCTTTTTCTTGGGCGAAATCGTCACTACGGCTCAACTGGCTCCCGACAAGCCATGCACCGGGACCTGTGGCGACTGTGGCAAGTGCGTCGCGGCATGCCCAGCGGGCGCCCTGAGTGAACAGGGAGCCGTCGATGCCTCGCGCTGCCTGTCCTGCCTGCTCATCGAGAACCATGCCGATGAATTGGCCGCTTGGGTGGGCGAGGTGATTGGCGATAGGGTGGTGGGCTGTGACGAGTGCCAGTTGTGCTGCCCCCATAATTCCCATGCTGTGGCGACCACAGTCGAGGATTTCGCTCCTACCGAGGCGGTGATGACGCTCACCCGAGAGCGCATCGAGGCAATGACCGCAGGCGAATTCAAGCGCACCTTCGCCCACAGCGCCATTTCCCGTCTGCGCTACAAGACCTTGCGCCGCAATGCTGCCCTTATCACCGATGTGGATTGAATCGAGCCAAAAATCAGCAGATGGAATGTGTTTTTAGTTTTTTATTGTAAATTTGCAAGCAAGATAAAACATAAAATCATGAATAATAAACTTTATTGGAGTGCATTATTGCTGTGCTTGCTGGGCACTTTCTTATCATGTAGAGGAGAAAAAGAGAATAAGGTAGCAGCCAACACTCAAGAGGCTACGACTGCTGATGCTTTTGAGCCAGATATGAGGTTTGCCTCGATTGACTCTTTGGTCGACTACATGATGGAAGAATTCTCGTCCAAAACGGTCGACGAGTTTGTCAACCGTTATAAGCAACAGGCTGTTGCCGTAAAATCCTACGGGCTTTTGAACCATAAGGGAGAGGACGCTGACCATTGGGACGAAGTCGTGTTCCGTGATTTGCAGGCGTTGGCCGACAGCCTGTCGGGTGGCAGCACGTTCGATATGGTGATGAGCTGTCGCATCGAGCGCGGTATGTCCCATTATCTCATTGCCAAGGACTATTGTGAAAAATACAGCAGAAATCCGCTCTATCAGGCCGAGATGCGCGACTGGCTTGCGCTGGAGGATGAGTTGGGAAGCTTTTATGTCAATTTGGCTTATCTGGCCAATTGGGGCGGCACGATTGCCCATGTCACCTCTAGCGGCTCGCTCGCTTATATGGCCGAAGAGCGCCAGAAGGATTACTGCCAGCTCAAGAAGGACGGCCATTTTGCCAACAGTGAGTCATTGACTATAGCCGAAGCCCGCGCTGACTTCATCCAGGAACTCGCCGATGCCAAAAGCCTGGATAGTGCCATGGACGAGGAAATGTATGATGGCGAAGGCTACCGTGAGACGCTCAAGGAGATGTGTGAGCATGCCGATAGAGTGACTGTCCTGCTCGACAAGTGGCTTGCATCGCGTGCCCAATTGTGTAAGGCCGAAGGCGTCCCCGACAACCACACCGCTCACCTCATCGCTGTGCTGGGTACTCGCATCATGGAACTCATTGAGGGATAAAACAGAAAAACAACGACATTAAGAATAGACTATGATTTCATTTATTATCAGCCTTATTGCCCTTGTGCTGGGCTACTTCATTTACGGTGCCATCGTGGAGCGCGTGATGCGTCCCGATGACCGTCAGACCCCCGCTGTTCGTCTCGCTGACGGTGTGGACTTTGTGGCGCTGCCCACATGGAAGGTGTTCATGATTCAGTTCCTGAACATTGCGGGAACGGGCCCGATTTTCGGTGCCATTATGGGCATGAGGTTCGGCCCTGCGTCCTATCTGTGGATTGTGCTGGGCTGCATCTTTGCCGGAGCGGTGCACGACTTCATGAGTGGTATGTTGTCGCTTCGTCATGATGGAGCCAACCTGCCGACGCTCATCGGCAAGTACTTGGGTAACGGTACGCGCGTAGTGATGCTGGTGTTCACTGTGTTCCTGCTGATGATGGTAGGCGCTGTGTTCGTCTATAGCCCAGCGCTCATCCTCAAGGATATGTGGGGAGGTAATGACACTACCATCTGGTGGATTATAGCCATTTTTGCCTACTATGTGATTGCCACACTGCTGCCCATCGACAAAATCATCGGCAGGGTCTATCCGCTGTTTGCCATTGCATTGCTGGTGATGGCTGCAGGATTGCTCGTGGGACTGTTTGTGAAGATGCCTCACCTGCCCGAGTTGTGGAACATGGGTGACATGGCACAATGGACGGGCTCTCAGGTCGTGGACGGTAAGGACACCCTGGGTGTGGCTGGTTATCTGCAGAAGAATCCCTGGTTCCCGTGCCTGTTCATCACGATAGCCTGTGGTGCCATCAGCGGTTTCCATGCTACGCAGAGCCCCTTGATGGCGCGTTGCCTGAAGAGCGAGCGTCTGGCCAGGCCGGTGTTCTACGGCGCCATGATTACCGAGGGTATTGTGGCACTCATCTGGGCCACTGTCTCGTCCTACTTCTTCTACTATGGCGGTTGGAAAGAGGTCGTTAGCCCCGAGGCCGTGAACGAATTTATGGCTCAGGTACATTTGCCCAACGGCGAGAACTTGATTCAGTATTTTGATGCGCCCCAGCTGGTGAATTGGGTGTGCAGTAGCTGGCTAGGCATTTTTGGCGGCACGCTGGCTGTGCTGGGTGTGGTGGCAGCCCCCATCACGAGCGGTGATACAGCCTTCCGCAGCGCGCGCCTTATCATTGCCGAGGCACTGCATTTTGAGCAGAAGAGCATGGTGCGTCGCCTGATGATCAGTGTACCCCTGTTCGTTGCCTCGTTGCTGCTGCTTATCTGGCAAATGGAGAACCGTGATGGCTTCAATGTGCTGTGGCAATACTTCGGCTGGTCCAACCAGGCCTTGTCGGTGTTCACCCTGTGGATGATTACTGTCTATCTGGCCCGCAATCACAAGGCGTATATCATCACGCTGATTCCCGCCATCTTCATGACTGTGGTGTGCACTTCCTTCTTAATTGCATCACCCGAGGCATTAGGTCGCGGGGAACTCACTCCGTGGGTGGCGCTGGCGGTTATCGTCATTGCCGTCATCTGGTTTGCCTTGTGGCTCAAGAAGATGCACCAAAAGTAAGGAATCATTTAGTTACGGTTTTAGGTAAGGTCATTTCCAGATATATCTGGGAATGACCTTATTAGTATTCCTAGATGAATGTTGGCCATTTACTGGAAACCGTGAAAATTATCGAAAATACGTCAAAGTATATTAAAATTTGTAAATTTTTAAGGATAATGTGGTAGCATGGCATTATCTTTGCTACATCAATCTTTTGCAATTCTCTAAAGATTTGCTGATTATGTTTGTATTCGTATTAGATATTTACTCTACTTGCTAATGCTTGTTTAATAGTTTTAAAAGATGAAGAAGCCTATTATTTTTTTGTTGTTTATTACTTTTATTATGAGTGCTCAGGCCCAGGAGCTTGGGATTAAAATGACCCAATTTGATTGGGCGAACCCTGTATTTGATTTTTCCTATACTGAAGCCAGAACAGGAGAAACCAAAACCGTCAAGCTTACCGACGAGGCCAACACTACCGATCACATCATCGCCCTGCTGCGTGCCGTTTATATCAATGCTGATATTCCCGGCATACGCTATGCATACATGTGGCGTAACCCTGAAACAGGTGAACTCTTGCTTAATCGCAAGATGAACTACCGTTACAATTATACTTCGCATAGTGACAGGAGTGAGTATCCTAATGGTGGCGGCGGTAACCCGAATAATACCTGGGCGCGCAGTTTGGACAAGAATGCGGGCATTGTAGTGCCCGAAGAGACCACCCAGGATGGTATGACTGTCATGCTGGTCCAGTTAAAGGAGAGTTGGACTGAGCCTTGGGGCGCAAAATTCATCAATAATGCGCGCAAAACAATAGATACGGCCTATTCGTCGGTCAAGGTGGTCACTGCTTTCACTCGCGTCCATGATGTGAATAACCCCGGTTATCTGTTTGCCATCGATGGCGCAGCCACCAACAAGTTCTTCTTCATCTCCAAGGGTAAATCCAGGGGCTGCAGTGCCTCACCGTTGTATCGCTTGTATGAGCAGATCAGCCCGGTAAAGGGCGATGCGGGAACGACCACCAATGACTTCATATCCAAGATGAAGTCGGGTGAGGTCTATTACTGCTTCCATGATTGCGTTGATGTGGCGACCTATTTCAACCAGAGGGATGAGAATAACCGCCCCATTGGTCACTGGTTCACGATTTCTAATGAAGGTGAGGCCTATAGCCTGAAGAACCTGTGCCTGTATGTACCTGACCGCCGTCTCGAGAACGAGCGCAAGAATATGGACCCTGTGCAGGATGAATTGAGCAGTTATGACGACCAGGGAAAATACTATACCAACTATGGTGTCAAGGACGGGAACTCGACACAGGATTCGATAATTCGTCCTAAGGTGTTCATGTACACTGCCGACCTAAATGCTGAGGCTGTGCCTTCGGATGTGGAAGACCACTACCAGGTGAACTTGGACTGGATCACCTCCATTACCGACCAAAAAGTCGGAGCCCATGTCCCTGAGCATTACTATGTGTATATCGTGCAGGACGACGGCTCTTGGGTGAGGATTGATGATTTGCTGGGAGAGAATGAGCCAGTGGCAGAGCGCGAAGGTCACTATCTGGTTCCTCAGACCTACGAGACTCAGGTATTCCACTATGTTATCACCGCCCATCCCATCAACTATGACATGGATGGTAACATGATTATGGACGGCATGGACACGCTGAATGTCGATTGTGAGAAGCCGCTGGTGACCATCACAGCCGTGAGTCCAGTGCGCACCGTGGTCATTCCGCCGCTGGGCAAGCCGTTCTTCCAGAGGTTGCTGGAGTACCGCAGTTTCTATAATGTGAACACAGAGGAGAATTTTTATCGCAACAAGATTGCGATTAGCCCCGCCAATGAAGCGGCCTTTGAAGCCATCAAGCATTTCAAGGGCACCTATAGTGTGACCCGCACCGATCCTGATGGTCTGAAAGAAACCATCGCTCAGGTAAATTTAAGCCAGAAAACTGGTGAAATAGGCTTCCATTATCAAGTGGACTATGTTGACGAGACGCAGAGAGACGTTGCTAATGTCCTGTTCGATAACGGCAATATCGTCACCGAAGGCGTCATCGCCAGCGCAACAGATAATATGGTTATCTATGACCGTTTCCGTGCTTCTACCGAAGAGAATGAGCAATATGACCATTACATCTACAACTTTGAGCAGATGGAATTGGAAGGTCATGGCGACGAAGCCTTCGAGACGGCCTGCAGTAACCCCTTGACTGTTCCCGTGTTCAAGACTACCAACGCAGTCGAGACCGAGGGCTACACCAGGGACGAGGTGCTTGCTGACCGTGAGCATACCCTGCAACCCAGGCCTACCAACATGATTACCTTTACCGCCGGCTACGACCCGACTGCCAACTTGGTAGAGTATGACGTGATGCGCGTGAACAGGGAGTACCATCCTGTGGATGAGTATAAGGTGGGTAAGGCCGAGAACTTCAACAACAGTGGCGAGTATCATGTCATCGGCATCGGTGCCGAAGGATACCTCAATTACTTGGAGCAGACAGTTAATATCGGTTACAATGATGAACCCCAGGCCATCACGTTCATCGATAAGTATGGCTCTGTTGCTGAGCGTGTAAGCAGTTATGTCCCCACAATCACTACCCTCTTCGGCGGTGACCTGAACAAGATGAATACCTATGGCTGTAACATCCTGGACATGTCTTATCCTCAGTTGAATCTGAGCATCTCGGCTGAGAAATCCAATAGTTTCAAGCAATTGGACGATGATGGCAACTTCTACCTCAGCAAGGGTTATACTGTCAACCTCAATCTCGTTCCGGTGCTTACCGAGGAAATGAATTATGCCTACTACTATCGTGTGTGGCGTGTGGTTGACGGCGAGGAGACCGAGGTATTGCTCAACGAACTGGATGACTTTGGCGGTACTGGCACCAACACTCAGACTGGTGGCCCTGCTTACTGGCAAGCCATCTATAGCAGCATCCAGGAAACCTATCCTGGCGAGAATCCCATAGATGTGTGCGATATCATTGTAAAACCTTACACTCAGGAGGAAGACGATGACTTTGAGGTGACCTATATCGCACGACTCTATGCCACCTATATTGAAGGCTACACGTCAGATATCATTGTTCCCGACCACAACCATCGTATTGCTGAGCACGGCGGTAAGGACTATGTCGTGGTTGAGCAGCGCGCAAGTGTGAACTTCAAGAACGTGCCCACCTATCTCGAGGAAATGTATGGCACCATGATTGATAATGTGACTTATTACAACCTGCAGGGTACATCTAGCGACAAGCCCTTCAAGGGCATGAACATCGTTGTGACCCGCTATGCCAACGGCAAGGTGGTCACCGAGAAGAAAATGATGTAAACTAAACCAAAAAGCCGCATGACAACATGCGACCGTGCAGTTTAGTGGGCAAGCCGATGAATTCCGGCTTGCCCACTTGCTGTAATGATAGCAGGGTGGGGTATAAAACAAGAAACCCTCAACAACCATCGGGTTGTCAAGGATTCCTGTTGGTGCCCAGGGCGGGACTCGAACCCGCACACCTCGCGGCACACGCACCTGAAACGTGCGCGTCTACCAATTCCGCCACCTGGGCTTGTGGTTTGCGCTATACGTTTTGCGTTTAGCGGTGCAAAGGTAGTACTTTTTTTTAATATACAAGCATTTTGGCAGAAAAAATTGAAAAAAGTTTTGTTTAACCATGGATTTGGCCATGGATGTTGCGCCATCAGCCTTGCAGGTGCGCCGTTCCAAAAACCTTTCTAGCGTTGGCGGCGCCGATTTTTGGTGTCGTTGTACTTGTCGCCCGTGTAGGTGTTGACGCCGGTTGAGAATTCGTCTTCTTCCTCTTCCTCATCTTTGTTTTTCTCCTTCTTCTCGACCTTGTTCTTGACCTCTTCGGGCTTGTTGCGCTTGATTTCTTCAGGTTTCTGCAGGTCGAGTGCGGTCTGGTAGATGTTCCAGTTCTCGTCAATGTCCCAGTTGGCGCGCAGCCTCATTTTCTTGGGGTAGTAATACACTTCCTCGGGCTGCAGGTGGTTCAGGTAATTGCCCGTGTCCCACTTGCCGTTGCCGTTGTTGTCGATAATCAGCCTCAGATAATAGGTGCTAGGCGGTACATTGAGGAGTTCGAAAGCACCGTTGCGTACCGTTGCCGTGCGCACCACCTTCTCGCCAGAAGCCAGCAGTTCGACAAAGGCCTTGCCCGTGTAATTGACCTTGAAATAGACGTTGGCATACTCCTCAAGCCCCCTGACTTTCAACTCCTTTTTCAACGCATCATTGTGCAGGCCATAGACCGAGGTCACTGCTGCGCTGTCGATGGTCAGGCGGTAGGTGGAATCGGGCAGGGTAGAGAACGGAAGCCAATAACGCATCGGGTTGCAGTCATCGACCTGTCGCAGTGCATTACTCTGGATGGGAATCCATAACGTGTCGCGCTTGATTTCCAAATGGATTTTGTTCTGGTCGATGCTGGCTATAGGTGCGTCAAACTTGAGGATGATGGAATCCCCCACGTCGATGGTGCCGTTCTTGGCAAGTTCCATGTTGAGTTTGGGGACCTCGTTGGGGTCAACGCGTTGCAGCTCCTTGATTTCTTCGAGTTCGTCCTCGCTGAGTCCTTTGTCCTGGGCAGCGGCTTTCTCTTGTTTTTCAAGCAGTTGCGTGAGTCGCTTGGCACGGCTCTCGCGTTCCTTGGCCTTCTTTTCCTCTTCCTTGATTTGGGAATTGGGTTTGCGGTAGCCGAAGTGTATGGTATCGGTCACTTGCTCGAGGTTGTCGGCGGTGTCGGTGCGCAGATAGGTCATGGCGACGGTGATGGTGTCGGCCTTGATCATTGCCGAGTCGGTAATCCAGTAAAACAGCGAGTCATTTTCCATGTTGCGCTGCAGACGGTACCAATCGGCGGCATGCTGGGCGGGATGCAGCACCTCCAGTTGTGGCGGCGTCTCATTGGGGGCACCGAAGAGCATGTACAGCTTGTTGTCGGCGGGACGGCTGGTCTGCCTTATGTAGTGGGAGCGGTAGCCCTCATTGAACATGCACAGCAACAGGTCGTTGGGCAGGTAGAGCGTGTGGGTGCCTGTCATCACGGTGTCCACGCGGTGGTCAAAGGTGAAGACGGTGTCCTGAGAGGTATATTCGCTGGTCGTGGGCACAATGATGTCGTCGAGGAAGGCGATGTCCTCGGTGCGTGCCATGCGGTAGTCGCCATCCACATCGCTAAGGGCAAACACGTGGTAGTTGCCGGGCTTCAAGTTGCGAATGGTGAACTTGCCGCGGTCATTGGTGCGGCTCACGCGTTCCAGCGGCACGTTGGTGAAGGCGGTGTCATCGAGGTTACTGTGCAACCCGACGATGACGTGTTGCATCGGCTCCAGGTCGCAAGCACGCAGCACAATGCCCGAAACGGCCAGTGTGTCGATTTCATCGCCTGTCGAGAAAGCAAAAGTGTAGCCGTCCAATTGGTTGCTCTCGTTGTTGTCCTCGATGGCATTGGAGAAGTCGATGACGTAGGTTGTGTTCTCTTCCAGTTCATCGCGGAACTCGATGGTCAACTTCTTGCCCACCGTGCGGATTTGCGGTTGCGTCTTGGGTGCCGGTGAAATGATGACTTTCTTCTGCTGGTCCTTGAGGTTGATAATTTCGTCAAAGGTGATTTCCACCTTGTTGCCCTTGAAATTGACGGAATTGGCCATGGGCGACATTTTTACAACTTGCGGTGGCGTGTAGTCACGCGGCCCGCCCTCGGGCGACCCGATGCTGGCACATGCCGCGAGCAACAGCCCCACTGCAACCGTAACAACCCAATATGTCCAACGATTCCTCATTCTACTGAACTGCAAAGGTAGTCATTTTATCAAAATCTCACAAATTGGGCTTAAAGCGGCTAAACTTGCGGTTCTTTAATGAGTTTAGCAGCCTAACGGCCGATACTGATGGTTATGGGTGGATTTACTCGAGAGAGAAGGACTCGAGGTCGTTGGGGACGAGGATGGGGCCCTTGTAGTATTGGGCGGCCTCGGTGGAGTAGGTTGTGGCGCGGGTGTCGAGGTGGGTGTCCTCGGTGTGGTAGAGCACGAGGTGCTTCACACCCAGTTCCTGGGCGAGCATACCGGCATCAAGTGCCGTGCTGTGGCTTTTCTCGTAGGGATTGAACACGAAGCGGTCCTTGTAGAGACAGAAGGCCTCGCACATCAACCAGTCGCAGTTGCGGGCGTAGGGCTCGCTCTGCATGCTGTAAGGCTCATCGCCGAGGCACACCAGTCGCTGCCCGTCTGGCATTTTGGCCTCAAAACCGTATTGCTTGACCTTGGTCGATGCGATGTCAAAGAAGGTGACCCACATATCGTCAATCTCAATTTTCTCGCCGTCATGCACTTCGCGCAGGATGATGGTTTGTCCGATGGAATCGAAGATTTTGCGTGGAATCATCAGTTCGCCCATCGTGTAGAGTGCCTGTCGCACCACGTCGTTGCAATAGATGGTGAAGGGTCCCTTGTGCTTTCCCTTGAAAATCATGGGTGATATCTTGCGCATCATCCAGATGGCGCCCAGGATATGGTCGGTGTGGCTGTGGGTGACAAACATGTGGCGGATGTTCTCAAAGGGGATTTTCGCCTTGATGAGCTGTTGCAGAATGCCGTTGCCACCACCGCCGTCAACGAGCATGCCGCCCTCGGGAGAGTGGAGGTAGAAGCAGGTGTTGTAGCAGTTGACGCACATGGCATTACCCGTGCCAAGCATGGTGACGCGTGATGTGTGGTTTGGGGATACACTCATGATCGTGGTTTGACTATGGGGAGTTCGATGCCGAAGGTGGTACCTTTGCCCACTTCAGACTCCTTGATGTATATTTGTCCGTTGTGATACTCCTCGATGATGCGTTTGACCAATGTCAGGCCGAGACCCCAGCCGCGTTTCTTGGTGGTGAATCCAGGGGTAAACACATTCTTGAAGTTCTTGCGCGCGATGCCCTTGCCCGTGTCCTTGACCAGGATGACAACATTGTTGGGGCTGTCCTCGACAGTGATATCCAGTTGTCCCTCGCCATCCATGGCATCGACCGCGTTCTTGGTAAGGTTCTCCATCACCCAGGCAAACAGCGTCTGGCTCAGCATCACGCCGTTGTTGGTCTGGTCATTGGTGTGGATATTGAGTTTCACGCGCTTGGGGATGCGTGCCCGCATATACTCCAGACTGCTCACTACAGCCTCGTTGATTGAGGTGAGTTCCTTGTCGGGCATGGAGCCGATTTTGGAGAAACGGTCGGCAATGGTGGATAGGCGTTTCACATCCTTATCCATATCGGTGACAATGCTCTTGTCCACACCCATCGACTCGAGCAGCTGTGTCCATGCCATGAGCGATGAGATGGGCGTGCCCAACTGGTGGGCGGTTTCCTTCGAGAGTCCGACCCACACCTTGTTTTGCTCGGCTCGCTTGATGCTCATGAGGGCAAAATAGGCGATGGCAAAGAAGAGGATGAGCACTGCCAGCTGGATATAGGGGAAGTAGGAGAGCCTGCGCAACAGGGTGGAATCCTCGTAATAGAGGTATTGGATGGTTTCGTCGTCAATCTTGATTTCGATCTTGTTCTCGCTATTCTTGAGGTGGCGCAGTTTTTTGTTGAGGTAATCCCGGTTGGCGGGGGAGTCTTCGAGGGTGCCCTCGGGGTCAGGCAACTGGAAGTTGCGATGGTCCAGGATATTGTCCTTGTCATCGACCAGCAGCACGGGGATGTTGTGGTTGCCCTCGATAATGCCAAACAGGAATTCCACATCGGTCGCCGAGTTCAACAGGTTGCCGTTCTCGTCTTCAGCGCTGCTGTTGCCCATCGTTGCCAACTCTTGGGTTGCATCGGCCCAGATTTCCATGCGCTCACGCTCCTGTTCGGCGAGGTCTTTCACCAGGTTGTTGGAGATATAGAGGAACAGCGCTACCAGCACCAGCGAGATGGCAAGGAAAACCACCTTCCAGATGCGTCGGGAGTCGTATATGTTGCTCAGGTTAGCCATGCTGATATGGTCGATTGTCGTTAACGAAGGACAAAGGTATAAAAAAGTTTTCAGTTGTCGCTTGCCTGCTATCAGTTTTTCCCAACTCCTAATTCCTAACTCCTAACTTCTAACTCATGTTCAATCCAGCGGGGCACGCTGTCGTCGGTGTTGGGACCAATGACTTCGCTGGCTACGGCCTTGACTTCGGGAAAGGCGTTGTCCACAGCGACACTGTAGTCGGCAGCCTGCATCATGGCGATGTCGTTGCGGTTATCGCCGAAGACCACAATGCGCTCGGCACCCACTTTGCGGCCCAAACTGCGGATGGCGGCAGCCTTGCTGGTGCCGGCAGTGTAAATCTCCAGGTAACCATCGCTTGGGTCAAAGTTGTCGTGATAGACCATCACCGAGCAGGTGGGTACGGTGGTGCGCAGGTCTTCGGCAATGGCCTTGAGCACCGCATACTTGTTGAGCGAAAAGATGAGCAGCGCCTCGTCGTCGCTGTGGCGGTAGTCGCTGTCGTTGAGGAAGAACTTTTTCAATGACAGATGCTGGCGTTGGGTGACAAATCGTTCCTCCTGGGGCGAGAGCGGGCCGTAATGATGGGTGTGCAGCAGGCTGCTGCCGTGACGGCGGTAGATGAACGGATGAGCCTGATGGCGGTCAAACACGTCGGCCACAGCATTGACCGTCAAATCATCGATGCCACGTGTTTGCTCATAGCGGCCCGTGACGGGATTCCACATTGCCGAGCCGCCGATGACGATAAACGGCAACGTGGCGTGAACTTCCTGCATGAGCGGCACCACTGTCGCCGGCGTGCGCGCCGTGGCAACGGTAAACAGTCCTCCCAGTTCCCCGATGATGCGGTTGAGCGTGGCGACAGTCTTGCAGGATAGTTGCGAATCCTCGTTCAGTAACGTCCCGTCCAGGTCGCTCACATAGAGCGTCTTGACCTTGTTATCCTTATCTCCAATCACGGCTGCAAAAGTACTTCTTTTTGCCCTAATAGCTATGCTGGCGTGTTTATTTTCTTTTTTCAGTCAGTTTTTTGATGGCGGTTTGGATGATTATGATTACATTTGCCTTTCTCAACTATAGTAACTGTTTAACAAAGAGATATGACTATGAAACAGACGATGCCAGTAGATGGAAAATTTGAGTTGATGGCTTTGCCTTACGCGCCCGATGCGTTGGAACCTGTCATCAGCGCCGAGACGTTGGGTTTTCACCATGGTAAGCACTTGTTGACCTATGTCAACAATCTGAATGCTGCGCTACCCGGCAGCGGGCTTGAAGGCAAATCTCTGGAAGATGTTGTGCTGCAGGCCACGGGCGGTGTGCTCAACAATGCAGGTCAGATACTGAACCACAACCTGTATTTCTCACAGTTTATGGCTCCCAAGGCCGACAATGCGCCAAGTGGACGCCTGGCCGAGGCTATCAATGCCGAGTTCGGCTCGTTTGAGGACTTTAAGGAGATTTTTGCCAAGGCTGGTGCCACGCTGTTCGGTTCGGGTTGGGCATGGCTCTCGGCCGACGCCGAAGGTAACTTGAAAATCACTCAGGAGCCCAATGCTTCCAATCCTATCCGTAATGGCCTGCGTCCGTTGATGACGATGGACGTGTGGGAGCATGCCTACTACCTCGACTACCAGAACCGCCGTCCTGACCACTTGGCTGCCCTGTGGCAGATTATCAATTGGGACGTAGTGGCAGCCCGCTACGAGGAATGAGACGGGTTGCACTGGCTCTATTGGCAGCGCTGTGTCTCACTGGTGCGGCATGGGCTGGCGATAAGGTCAACGAGGGCTGGCAGCGGGCGATGCTCGCCGCCATTGACTCGTTCCCTGAGCGAGGCGGCTACTACACGGGCGGCAAGCCCAATGAACTGTTTCCCAAGACGACATGGCGAGGACTGCATGATGCCTACCAGATGACCGCCCATGACGAGCGCCCGCGCTTTGACCCGCAGCAGGCGCAGCCGTCGTTTTGCTCCAGCGCCACCTATTCGGTGATTATTAAGGCGTTGCTCATCTGGGACACGAAGCACAAAATCAAGCGTGAGGCGTGGATTAATATGAAGCCCCGCGTGGGCATTGCCGATGAATTCAACCCCGAGGGTATTGGACAAGACGATGGGGTAGGCTTTTGGGGCCGTGCCAACGCCAATGGTCCCGGCTTGGGCGTCCTGGTGCACGAACTGGATGCTGGCTACAGTTTTACCGCCTATCGTGGCGCCAAGAGCGAGCGAAACCGTGAGACACCTGATGAGCGTTACCTTACCGATGCCGAGTGGTGCGCCCTCGACGTGTGGCAGCGCGCCGTGGCGGGTGACCTGATGAAAATCTTCTGGAACCGCAACGAGAGCCGTGGCAGCGACAGCGGTGCCATCATCGGCTGCAATGACGACCGTGATGCCGACCAGGAGGCTGGCCATAGCGTCATCTTTATGGGCTGTGAGGGCGACTCGGTGACCTATTGGTCATCCAACGGCCCTGGCAAGCATCCCGAGCAGATGGGCTACAGCGTGGGTCGTTGCCACAAGAACGATATCCAGCGCGTAGTGTTTACCCGCATCACACGCCCCGAACGCTTCAACAACGCACGAAAAATGGCGCCCACCGACGTGAACGCCTATCTCAGTGACCTCAACGGCAAGCGCCACAGCACCACCGCCGAAATGCTACTTCAGTTAGGAATTAGAAGTGAGAAGTGAGAAGTGAGAAGTGAGGATGCCAACTCCTAACTCCTAATTCCTAACTAAATAACTATTCATTGATGTGGACTTTGCCGCTGCCGGCGATGTCCTCATCGTGGGTACCGATTTTGCCGCGCAGGGTCACATCGCCCGAGCCTGCGATTTCGGTTTTCACATGGTCCACATTGATGTTGCTGAGGACGATGTCACCCGAGCCGGCAATTTCGTTCTTTACGTTCTTGCAGGTCAATCCTGCAATGTCGATATTGCCCGAGCCTGCGATTTCGTTCCTGACTTCATTGGCTTGGAGCATGCCGATGGTGATATTGCCCGAGCCTGCAATCTCGCATTTGACATCCTGTGCCGTCATTTTGGCGAGTGTCACGCGTCCCGAACCCGCTACCTCGATATAAATGTCATTGACATTCAGTGCTTGAGGTGTCGTCACCATTCCCGAACCCGCGATTTCGATTCCTTTGACCATCGGACAGGTGACGAATATCTGCATTCCATTAAATATGTTGCCGTCCTCTTGCTTGCGTTGGTCGATGTAGAGGCTACCGTCCTTGACATAGATGGTAATCTTGCTGAGCTGCTCGGTTGTGCCCTCGACGCGCACCGTGTTGGAATCGCCTTGTTCTAGGATGACGTTGAAGGGGCCGGCAACGTCCACCTTGTCAAATGGAGACATGGCGGTTGCCTTGCCCACTTGGTGCACCTGAGTGGGCGTGTCGTTGGTGTGGCTGCCTAAGGACCAATCCTTGTCGCCGATTTTCACATGCATGCATGACGTCATCGTCATTGCTACCAGAGCCACGAGGCTCAACATCATCAATTTCTTCATTTCTGTTTTCATTTTCCTCTTGTTTTAATGTTGTTCTTTACCCTATAGACGCACGAGCAGGTCAAAAAGTTTCAGAAATATCAAAAAAAATCACCCGTGAGGGTGATTTTTTTTATTCGGAGAGCTTGCGCACTGGGAAATTGAAGTAGGTACTGGGGAACGGCTCGTTCTTCAATGTGAAGTGCCACCACTCGTTGTCCAGGGGCTTGAAGCCGTGGCGCATCATTGCTGAGCGCAGCACCATGCGGTTGTAGAACTGCTCGCTGGTGATGCCGCCCTCCACGGGTCGGTACTCGAGCGTCTCGGGGTCACCGCAGTAATCAGGATGGCTCTCGGATCCGAACCAGTCGAAGGTGCCGCCCATGTCCACATCCTTGCCCAGTTTCATATCAAAGAGGGTCAAATCGACCGTCGAGCCACGCGAGTGGCCGCTCTTAGTGGCGACATACTCCTCATCAAAGACTCGTTTCTTGGTCAAGTAGGGATAGAAGTAGGCTTTGGTAACGGTGTCATTCAAATTCTGCGCCCACCGCATGAAGTGATCCACGGCGCGCTGAGGACGGTAAGCGTCATAGATTTTCAGGCAATAGCCATGCTGCTTGAGGTCGTCGCTCACGGCACGCAGGCTGTCGGCGGCTTGGCGCGTCAACAATGCCACGGGCTGCTCATATCCGTCCATGCGCGCGCCCACAAAGTTGTAGGTGCCGTAATAGCGTATGTCCAGCATCGCGTCGGGCACGACATCGGTGATTGTGACAAACTGGCTCGAGTCCAACGTCGGGTCCAGCACCTGGGCTACATTCTGGGCACTCTTACAACCAGTTAACATGCCAATGGTCATCAACAGACCGGTGGCGAGAAATAGTCTATATCTTTTCATAAACTCCTGTATTAATGCAATAACACCGCAAAATTAAGGAATTATGGCAAAATATTGAACATGAATTTCCATGAAATCCCACGAATGCCCAAAAATCTTATTTATTCATGACCATTTATGGACATTATTGTATTTGTTGTACTTATTGTTTTCCTATTAGAGAAAAAGAGGGCGGGTGCCGTTGTGTGGCGCCCGCCCTGATTTGTTGATGGGTGTTGTGGTTTACTTCTCGAGTCCCTTCTTGATGCGCTCGGTCAACATGGGTACAATCTTGTGGAGGTCGCCAACGATGCCCAGGTCAGCCACGCTGAAGATGGGGGCGAACTTGTCCTTGTTGATGGCGATGATGAAGTCGCTCTCTTCCATACCGGCGAGGTGCTGGATGGCACCACTGATACCGCAAGCCATGTAGAGGCCCGGACGGACGGTCTTACCTGTCTGACCGACCTGTACCTCGTGGGGCATCACGCCGTTATCGACCATAGCACGCGACGAAGCCACCTGTCCGCCGAGGACGTCGGCGAGGGCCTGCAGCTTGTCGAAACCTTCCTTGTCATGGACGCCGCGGCCACCGCTGACGAGAATCTTTGCCTCGCTGATGTCGGCAACAGTCTTGTCGGCCTTGATGGTCTTGACGAGTTTTACCTTGAACTTGCTGGCGTCGAACTTGGGAGCGAACTCGGTTACCACGCCCTGACGGCCTTCCTGGCGCTGCATCTTCTGCATCACACCGGGACGTACGGTTGACATCTGCGGACGGTTGTTGGGGCAGATGATGGTTGCCATCAGGTTGCCGCCGAATGCGGGACGCGTCATGCGGAATTCAGGCTCGTTGTCCTTATCGGGCTCGATGTCGAGCTTGGTGCAGTCGGCAGTCAGACCCGTCTTGAGGCGGGAAGCGATGCGGGGAGCCAGGTCGCGACCGATGGTGGTGGCACCATAGAGCACGATGCTGGGCTTGCGCTCCAGAATAATCTGGCCAACGGCCTGTGAGTACTGTTCACTGAGGAAGTCCTTCAACTCGGGGGCATCGACCACGATAACCTCGTCGGCACCGAACTCGATGAGCATCTGTGCCTTGTCCTTGATACCCTCGCCCAGGAGCATGGCTACCACCTTCTCGCCGAGGGCGTCGGCCAAGTCGCGGGCCTTACCTAAAAGTTCGAGTGCAACGGGCTGGATGACTCCTTCGCGCTGCTCAGCAAAAACGAATACGTTTTTATAATCTTTCTTATCCATAATATTCAGTTTTCTTTAGTTTCTAGTCCCTGGTTTCTAGTCCCTAGTCAGCATCCGCCAGTAGCTGACAACTAACAACTAAGGACTAGGGACTAGAAACTACTTTTAGATAATGTGTTTAACTTTGAGTTGGTTAACAATCAGTTCGACAGCCTCCTCGGGGGTCACCTCGTGAACCTCGCCAGGAGCCTTCATGGCCTTGGGGAACGACTTGAACACCTTGGTGGGCGAGCCGGCGAGACCGAGCTTGCCTTCCTCGACGTCAATCTTGTCGGCACTCCAAACCTCGACTTCCTTGTCGTAGGCTTCCATGATGCCGCTGACGCTCATGTAGCGAGCCTCGAAAGCCGAAGCCAGCACGGTCAACAGGCACTTGCCCTCGACCTCGAGCACCTGGATGCCGTCCTCGTTCTCCTTGTCGACCTGCAGGTTGCCATTGGGCAGCAACTTGGCGTCGGCGACGTAGGTGATCTGGGGCAGGTCGAGATGCTCAGCGAGCTCGGGACCCACTTGGGCGGTATCACCATCGATAGCCTGACGGCCGGCGATGATGAGGTCATAGTCCAGTACACGGCACAGGCCGGAGAGGGCATAGGAAGTTGCCAGTGTGTCGGCACCGGCGAACTTGCGGTCACTGAGCAGGATGGCGCGGTCGGCACCCATAGCGAGGGCCTCACGCAGCATCACGTCGGCTTGTGGCGGTCCCATCGAGATGACGGTGACATTGGCACCAAACTGGTCCTTGAGCCTCAGAGCGAGTTCAAGGCCGCCCTTGTCATCGGGGTTCATGATGCTGGGAACGCCTTCACGAATCAAAGTACCCTTCACGGGGTCAATCTTGACAACAGTGGTATCGGGAACTTGTTTTACACAAACTATAATGTTCATAATTGAGTTTTCAGTTTTTAGTTTTCAGTTTTCAGTTCAGTGCCGGCGAATGCTGCTGACAACTGACAACTGGCTACTGACAACTAGATTTATTTAAACAATTGACCAGCGATAACCATGCGCTGTACCTCGGATGTACCCTCGTAGATTTCGGTAATCTTGGCATCACGCATCATGCGCTCAACAGGATATTCACGTGTGTAACCATAGCCACCGTGGAACTGTACGGCCTTGGTCGTCACTTCCATTGCGGTCTCGGCGGCAAAGAGCTTAGCCATAGCGGCATCGGCGCTGTAGGGCAGGTGCATGTCCTTCTTCCAGGCAGCACTGCGCACGAGCAGACGGGCAGCCTCGACCTTGGTCTTGAGGTCTGCCATCTGGAACTGGGTGTTTTGGAACTTGGCAATCGAGCGGCCGAACTGCTTGCGCTCCTTGGTGTACTTCACGGTCTCGTCCATGGCGCCCTGAGCAATACCGAGGGCCTGTGAGGCGATACCGATGCGGCCACCGTCGAGGGTCATCATGGCAATCTTGAAGCCCTTGCCGAGCTGGCCGAGGAGGTTCTCCTTGGGCACGATGCAGTTTTCAAAAATCAGCTCACAGGTAGCGCTGCCGCGGATACCCATCTTCAACTCCTTCTTACCGATGGAGAAGCCGGGCATATCCCTCTCGACGATGAAAGCCGAGATACCCTTGGTGCCCTGTGACTTGTCGGTCATGGCCATCACGATGAACACGTGGGCGTTAGAAGCGTTGGTGATGAAAATCTTGGAGCCGTTGAGCACCCAGTGGTCACCAGCATCGACAGCGGTGGTCTGCTGCATGGCGGCATCGGTACCGGCGTTGGGCTCGGTGAGACCGAAAGCGCCAATCCATTCACCCGAAGCGAGCTTGGGCAGGTATTTCATCTTCTGCTCCTCGGTGCCGTGCTCCAGAATGGGAGCCATGCACAGCGAGGTGTGTGCCGAAAGGACAACACCCGTCGTGGCGCACACGCGGGAGAGTTCCTCAACAGCCATGATATACATCTGTACGGTACCACCGGCACCGCCATACTGCTTGGGAATAGGAATACCCATCATGCCGAGTTTGCCCATCTTCTGGACCGTCTCAAGCGGGAAGCGTTCCTGCTCATCGATTTCGGCGGCAAGGGGCTTCACCTCGTTCTCTGCAAAGGAGCGAACCATCTGCAGGAACAGTTGTTCTGTCTTAGAATAGCTAAAATCCATATTCTCTTTTTAGTTTTCAGTTTTCAGTTGTCAGTTTTCAGTCGATGCGGATGCCGCTGACAACTGAAAACTGACAACTGACGACTTGTTGATTAATACTTGTAGAAGCCTTCACCGGTCTTGCGGCCGAGGAGACCAGCGCGAACCATCTTGCGCAGCAGCGGGTGAGGACGGTACTTGGGATCGCCAAACTCGTTGTAGAGCACCTCCATGATGGCGAGGTTCACATCGTTACCGATGAGGTCGGCGAGTGCGAGGGGTCCCATGGGATGGTTGGCACCCAGCATCATGCACTTGTCGATGTCCTCGGCGCTGGCAATGCCGTCGGCGAGGATACCTACTGCCTCGTTAATCATCGGGATGAGAATGCGGTTAACGACAAAACCGGGAGCCTCGTTAACGGGCACGGGGGTCTTGCCGATTTCGGTCGTCAGGTCAACGATGCACTTGGCGGTCTCCTCGCTGGTGAGCTGGCCCTTGATGACCTCGACGAGCGCCATGCGGTCGGCGGGGTTGAAGAAGTGGCAGCCAATGAACTGAGCGGGACGGCTGGTGCAAGCGGCAATCTCGGTAATCGAGAGCGACGATGAGTTGGTGGCGAAGATGGTCTCGGGCTTGCAGATTTTGTCAAGCTCCATGAAGACGTCCTTCTTCAACTGCATGTTCTCGACAGCAGCCTCGATAACGAGGTCGGCATCAGCGAAGTCGGCATAATCGGTCGTCGTGGTGATGTTTGCCAGGATGGCCTTCATGGCATCCTCGGTGATTTTACCCTTCTCGACGAGTTTGTTGTAACCCTTGGAGATTGAAGCCATGGCTTTGTCCAGGCTCTCCTGGGTGCGGCTCTTCATGACCACGGGCATCTTGGCGGCAAAAGCCTTGACAATACCCTTAGCCATCGTACCTGTTCCAATAACACAAATTTTCATAATCTGATTTTTATTGATTGTTAATGATTTAATGTTAATTCTTATTTACCGGTAAATGCGGCCTTACGCTTGTTGAGGAAGGCATCCATACCCTCCTTCTGGTCGCTGGTGGCGAAGCACTTGCCGAAGAGCTTGTTCTCCAGACCGATGGCACCGTCGGCGTCAAGGTCATAGCCCTCGTTAATGCTCTGCTTGGCGAGGCTGATGGCCACGGGAGCATTCTTGAGCATCATCTGGGCCATTTCCATGGCCTTGTCCATCAGTTCCTCGGGCTCATAAACGGCGTTGACCAGTCCGATGCGCAATGCCTCGTCGGCACGGATTACCTTGCCCGTGTAAATCATCTCCTTGGCATAGCCCTGGCCGATGAGTTTAGGCAGGCGATAGGTACCCGAGAAGCCCGGAATGATGCCCAGACCGACCTCAGGCTGGCCGAATTTAGCCTTGTTTGACGCGATGCGGATGTCGCAGGACATCGCCAGCTCGCAGCCTCCACCCAGTGCAAAGCCGTTAACAGCGGCGATGACGGGGATGGGCAGCGTCTCGATGCGGCGGAACACCTGCGCACCCAGACGACCGAACTCGAAGCCCTGAGGCTCGTCGAGGTGCGCCATCTCGCTGATGTCGGCACCGGCGACAAACGACTTCTCGCCGTCGCCCGTGATGATGAGCACGCGGGTGGTAGCGTCGAGAGAGCCGATGAAGTCGTCAATCTCCTTCAAGATGGTGGAATTGAGCGCATTCAGCGACTTGGGCGCCGAGATTTTCATCACGGTGACGCCCTCGTTGCGCTCAACCTTCAAGAAATTATATTCCATGACAGGAGGCAAGGAATTAAACGTCCATGGGCTTCAGGTCCGGCGAGATGATGAGCTTGGCCTCGGTAGCGGCCTGTACGTCCTCGACGGTGAACTCGGGATGCAACTCACGCAGCACGATGCCCTCGGGGGTGATGTCCATGACACCCATCTCGGTGATAATCATGTTGACCTGACCGGCAGCGGTGAGGGGCAGGGTGCACTCCTTCAAAATCTTGGGGTTGCCCTTCTGGGTGTGCTCCATGGTGAGGATTACACGCTTGGCACCTACAACGAGGTCCATGGCGCCGCCCATACCGGGAGCCATCTTGCCGGGGATAATCCAGTTGGCGAGGTTACCTTTCTCATCGACTTGCAGCGCGCCCAGGAACGACACGTTCACATGGCCGCCACGGATGATGGCGAACGAGGTAGCCGAGTCAAAGGTGCAAGCACCGGGATTCAACGTGATGGCACCGCCACCGGCGTTGATGAGGTTCTTGTCCTCCTTGCCTTCCTCGGGCGTGGGGCCCATGCCCATAGCACCGTTCTCGGTCTGCAGGGTTACAGAAACGCCTTCGGGCAGGTAGTTAGGGATTAAGGTGGGGATACCGATACCCAGATTCACAACATCGCCGTCATGCAGTTCCTTGGCAGCACGTTTTGCGATGACTTCTCTCATTTGATATTTATCCATAATGAAAACAGTTATTTGAGATTAATTATATGTTTTTTAAAAAGTTTATTTCATTCTGTTTCCTCAAGATTATCGACTAGCCAATCACTAATCTCTAATCACTAATCCTCAAGCTGCGGCAAGCCGCTACTTGATTTATTTCATGCCTCTCTTGACCATCTCTTGCACGACGAACGATGCCACGTCGTCAGCATAGGTGTTCATGCCGAAGCCGGCGTCAAAGCCGAGCTCCTTGGCGAGCTCGTGGGTGACGCGGGCGCCGCCACAGCAGCAGATCATCTTGTCGCGCAGGCCCTCAGCCTCCATCAGCTCGATGAACTCGGTCATATTCTTGATGTGGACGTCCTTTTGGGTCACCGTCTGCGAGACGAGCAGGGCGTCGGCATGGAGCTCGATGCCCTTGGCGATGAACTCGTCGTTAGGCACCTGTGAGCCCAGATTGTAAGCCTCAATCATCTCGTAGCGCTCCAGTCCGTAGTGTCCGGCATAGCCCTTCATGTTCATGATGGCGTCGATACCCACGGTGTGGGCGTCGGTACCGGTCGAAGCACCCACGATGACAATCTTGCGGCCGATGTTCTCCTTGATGTACTCATCGGTCTCATACATGTCCATCGTGTTGCTCTCCACCTTGGGGACGTAGATGGTGCTGTAGTCCACGGTGTGGGTGCAGCTGCCGTAGCAGTTGAAGAAGGTGAAGCCCGGGGTCAGCTCCTTGTAGAAGACAACGCTGGGATTCTCCAGACCCATCTTGCGGAGTAATTGCTTGGCGGCCTCTACCGCCTCGGCGCCACAGGGTACGGGGAGGGTAAAGCTGAGCTGCACCTTACCGTCGTTCATCGTGTCGCCGTATGGTTTAATCTTGGTGAAGTCTAAGGTTTTGTCAAAATCCTTAGCTTCCATGCTATATAATCCTTCGCTCATAGTCTTATCGTAACCTTATAGTGATGTGTTGTTATTATCTCTTGCCTTTCATCAGTTCCACAAACGGGTTGTAGTAGTTCTCACCCTTCATGGTGACGCCAGCGAGGCCCTTACCGCCGTTCTTGGGACGCTTCACGTCGCCGAAGATACCCTTCTCGAGGGCGGTGAACAGACCTTCCTTAGTGATTTCCTCAAGCAACTTGATGGTGTTGCCCAGGACTTCCTTAGCACGGTTGCGGCAGATGCCACCCTCAACAAACTCCATCTCCTCGCCGATGCTCTTCATGTTGTTGAAGATATACTTGGCATTCTCGATTGAGAGGTAACGGTCGCTCATGAACGGGGTGTGGATGGCCTCGGTGGGCATACCCAGCAACTGGATGCCCTGGTGGGTCCAGATGCCAATCATGTTGAACAGGGCGTCCTGAATGTGGCCACGGAAGATGTTTCCCGTCATGAACTTCGTCGGCGGCATGTACTTGAGCGTGGCTTTGGGGAAGATTTCGCGTGTCATCTGTGCCTGAGCCAGCTCCAGCAGGAAGCCGTTCTCGAGCATCGGGTCCATCTCAAAGGCGTGTCCCAGACCCATCTGCTCCTCGGGCAGACCGGCCATGAGTGCCAGCTGTTCGTTGATGAGGTCCGAAGCCAGCACCGTGTGTGCTGCCTCGACAGCGTCGGCGGTGGTCAGGTAGTTGTCCTCACCCGTGTTGATGATGACACCGGCAAAGCCGTTGATGATGCGGCTCATGTACTGGTCGATGAGCGTGCGCTGCATGTTGATGTCGCGGAAGAGGATGCCGTAGAGGGCATCGTTCAGCATCACGTCCAGTCCCTCGAAGGCACCCATGATGGCGATTTCGGGCATACACAGACCTGAGCAGTAGTTACACAGGCGGATGTAACGGCCCTGCTCCTCGCCGACCTCATCGAGCGCCTTACGCATGATGCGGAAGTTCTCCTGGGTGGCGAAGGTGCCGCCGAAGCCCTCGGTCGTTGCGCCATAGGGCACATAGTCCAGCAGACTCTGGCCCGTGGTGCGGATTACAGCGATGACATCGGCACCCTGGCGGGCACCGGCCTGAGCCTGTACCACGTCCTCGTAGATGTTACCTGTAGCTACGATGATGTAGAGGTAGGGCTTGGGACCCTCGCCGATGGTCTCAAGATAGTGCTCGCGACGTGCTCGGCGATTGCGAATGCGGGTCATGCTCTCGTCGATGACGGGCTGCAAGGCATCGGCAATCTGCTTGGGGTCGCGGGTGACGACCTTGGTGATATCCAGTTCGTCCTTGGCAACCTTCTCGGCAATCTGCTGGGGGTTCAATCCAGTCTGAATCATGGCATTGGCAATGAAGAACAAGGCTCCCTCGTTCAACACGCCCTTGTCTTTCAGGGCTTCTACCACCACATTGGGCAGGGGCACGTCATTGTCGTCAACACCGTCGATGCCCATCAAGCGGCACAGTGTGCGCTCGACGGCAACAGTCGTGTATTGCTCCACAAAGGACTGCACGTCCTCGGCGATGCCTTTGGCAAGACCTCTGGCATACTCAACTTTTTCAAAATCTAATCCTAACTTGCTCTTTTGCATAGTGAGTCCTCCAGCAGAGTTCTCGCAGTAGTTATCCACTCATTGTCGATGCCCAGGCTCTGGGCGATGTTGAGGGCCTCGTGGGGCACCTCGCCGTCCTGTACCTCGACCAGCTGATAGTCCATTGTGCCGTTTTCGAAGCCTTTTACCCTGAGGCAGCGGGCATCTCCCGGCTCGATATCGTAGTGCGTTGTCATGACCAGGTTCATGTCCCTGCCTGCCAGCACCTGGAGCAAGGCCGTCACCAGGGCGGCGCCCTCGGTGGGGTTGGTGGTGCGAGCGGGCTCGTCAATCAACGCCAGCAGTTTCTTGTTCTCGCGCGATGCCTTGATAACGGCATCGATGTTCTTCATCTCGGCGGCAAACGACGACAGGCCTTTCTCGACCGACTGTTCGTCACCGATGCAGAAGTGTATCTCGTCTTTCACGGCAATTTGTGCAGAAGCAGCGGGGATGCCGAACCCGAATTGGAAGAGCAGTTGACACAAGGTCAACGTCTTCAGCACGACGGTCTTGCCGCCCATGTTGGCACCCGTGATGAGGGTGGGGTGCCCACCGAAGGCGATGTCCACGGGCTGGAATTCACGGCCGCGTGTAGCTAGCGCCTCTTTGACCTGGGGGTGGAACATGGCCTTGTAGGCTGTTGTTCCGTCTTGAGACAGGACGGGGAAGGTCAACCCCATCTGTTTCATCTGTATGGCCTTGGCCAGGTTCACGTCAATCTGTGCCAGAGCCTCTTGTGCCTGTTCGATGGCGGTTGCAAAGGGATGCAACTGCCGGCTCAGGTCTTTGCGTACACCATCCTCAAGCACGCTGGCCTGCAGCAAGAGGTCGTCCTGCTGTTCGGGGTGCTGGCGCATGTAGGCGCGCAGGTCCTTGAGTTGTGCACAATAGGAATCATATATATAAAAGGTGGCGATTTTCATTCCGTCGGGGTCGAGGATGCTGATTACCTCGCCGAGGTCTGGAATCTCCACCACGTCGACCATGCCGTGTTGTGCGAGCAGTTTGGCAACATCGGATGCCAGAATGGCCAGGTGCTTGACCTCAAACAACTCGATATCATCGAGCACCGCACCGTTGTGCAGGTTCTTGATGGTAGTGCGGATGTCCTTCAGGTCGCACAGTTTGTGGTTCAGGGTATTGATGAACAGTGGTTCAACCCGCTTGACAAAGTCAGCAAAACGCTGCAGGACGCCATAGGATGCCTTAATATCGTCCACATCGGTCATCATGGACGAGTCGAGGAGCCAACGGCGTGCAAAGCCCGACTGCAGTTCCAGCTGGTCGAGCATGTAGCGGATGCCGCAAGGCGATTCTATGACATTCCTCAGTTTCACTGTTATTGTTTGTTTTTTATCAGGTCATACACGGGAAGCCCGATGGCTTCGCTGAGTTTGGCGCACAGGGTGTCCGAGTCAAGGACATAGCCGCTGGGCGACGTGGGGTTGACGGTGACGGCGATGAGTTTGCTCTTTTGCAGCACCCTGATGCGTCCACCCTTCTTGATGAACAGCCTGAACTGCTGCGGAGTGACGAAAATCTTGGTGAAATCCCTCACCACCAGTTCCACCTGCTTGAGGCTCTTGTTTTTCCTCACCTTCTCGAGGAAGCCGTCAACCAGTGCTCCTGCCACATACAGCGTCTCACAGCCGTCCATTCCCTGGAAGTGTATATCCTTGGACAAGGAGGTCATCGTGTCCAAAGAGTGCAGTTCGCCGTCCTTGTCAATGAACCACAGCCCCTTATCGAGCGGCATGAGCCGCTGGAGATTGCGCTCATTGGTCAAGTCCAGGTTGACGAGGTCCACCACATGAGCGGTCTTGCTGACTAGTGTACTCATACTGGCCGAATAGGCGGCCCCGGTAGCCAGAATCATCGACTGGCTCACGGCAGGCGATGCCGAACTCATGCGTGACAGGGCGCCGTCGATAATGACCAGGTCGATGCCGAAACGCTGCTTCATCTCGTTCATCCAGCGCCTGAGGCTGCTGGCCGACGAGGGACCCGACAGGAGGATTTTGCCTCCCGTGAGTGCTTTGGCGGTTACTACCCGTCCCAATGAGGTGCTCTCGTCGCTCACATCGATGAGTTCCGAGACCAGCCGCCGCTGGCGATAATGGGCCTCGCTGGTGCCGAAGTACATCCCCTCGCGGAGGTGGATTTCGGGCTTTTGGGTACGTGTCACCTGGTCCACAGTCTCTCCATCAATGCCGATTGATGTGACGGCGATGCGCTTGGTCTGGACGGGCAATCGTTCAAGCACATACTTGAGGCACTCGGTCTTGCCTGTATTCTTCTCCAGTCCCACGATAGACAGGCTATCGTATCGCAATATGTCATTGATGAAGGGCACTCCCTGTTAAACGCAATGATTTCCGCTGGTGGCTGTGAAGGCGCCTTCAAGCGCCTTCACAGGCCAACGGATGCAGTCTCAATTACTTCTTGTCGCGGTTCTCGTTACGCTCGTGACGCTTCAGCGCCCTGGGCTCGATGTTCATGCGCTCACCCTCGAGCAGCGAGATAACACCGTCCACGGCCTTGTCGGCAGCCACCTGCTCCTTGGCACGGGCGGCCTGGCACTCGGGACAATTGCACTCGCTGTGGTAATCGGTGGGCTCGGTATAGGTGGTGATGACGCCCTCAAAGTTGCGCAATACCACCCTGCCGGGAGCCTGGGAGATGATGTACTGAGGCATAACGGGCGTCTTGCCGCCGCCACCGGGAGCGTCCACCACGAAGGTGGGCACGCAGTAGCCGCTGGTGTGGCCGCGCAGGCCCTCGATAATCTCGATACCCTTGCTGACGGGGGTGCGGAAGTGCTCCAGACCCATCGACAGGTCACACTGATAGATGTAGTAGGGACGTACACGAATCTTGACGATTTCATGCACGAGCTTCTTCATCACGTGGACGCAGTCGTTCACGCCGCGCAGCAGCACGCTCTGGTTGCCCAGGGGGATACCGGCGTTGGCGAGCATCTCGCAAGCACGGCTCGACTCGGGAGTCACCTCGTTGGGGTGGTTGAAGTGGGTATTGATCCAGATGGGATGATACTTCTTCAACATGTCACACAACTCGGGCGTGATGCGCTGCGGGCAAACCACGGGGGTGCGGGTGCCCAGGCGGACGATTTCCACATGAGGAATCTTGCGGAGTTCCGAGATGATGTATTCCAGTCGCTTGTCGCTCACCATCAGGGCGTCGCCACCCGAGAGGAGGACGTCGCGCACGGTGGGGGTGTTGCGGATATACTCAAGCGCCTTCTCGATGCGGTCCAGACCGCACTCGTTATCGGTTTGGCCGGCAAAACGGCGACGGGTGCAGTGACGGCAGTACATCGAGCACATGTCGGTGATGAGCAGCAGCACGCGGTCGGGATAACGGTGGGTCAAGCCGGGCGTGGGAGAGTCCTCATCCTCATGCAGGGGGTCGAGCAGGTCGGCAGCGGCCTGATGGGTCTCGGCGCCTGTGGGGATGCACTGGCGACGGATGGGGTCATGCGGGTCATCGGGATTGATGAGGCTCAGATAGTAGGGCGTGATAGCCATGCGCAGGGTCTTGAGGGTCTGCTTGACGCCCTCTTCCTCCTCAGCACTCAGGATCACATACTTCTTGAGTTCCTCAAGGGTCTCGATGCGGTTTTTCACCTGCCATTTCCAGTCATTCCACTGCTCGTCGGTAACGTCAGGAAATAATTGTTTTCTTCTTGATTCTACCATAATGAATTATGATTGATTATGCTGGCTGGGGCACGACAGCGTCGCACCCCAGTGCATCAGATTTCGTGATTAAGCGTACAGTTCCTCGAAGATCTTGCGCAGCTCGGGGCATTCGCGCAGCTCCTGCAAGGTGAAGTCGGCGTGGCCCTTGGTGTAGCCGTTACCGATAATCATGTTCACGTCAGCACCGATACCCTCGGCACCCAGGGCAGCCTTGGTGAAGCTGGTGGCCATCGAGAAGAAGTAAACGATACCGTCATCCTTGGTGCACAGCACAGCGGTCATCTCGCAATCAGGCACGTTCACGCAGTTGATGGTGGTGTCGGCCATCTTACCGTCGGTCAGCTTGTAAACCAGCTCGTAAACCTCAACGGGAGTCATGCCGGCAACGCTCTCGACAACGTCACAGAAGCCGAGGTCCTTGATGCGCTGGGTCGATTTGGGGCTGTTGGCGAGGCCGATAACCTTACCGGTAACGCCTACGCGCTTCTTAGCCTCGTAGCAGCAGAGCATACCGCTCTTGCCACCGGCACCCAGGATAACAACATTCTGGCCATACTGGCACAGCTTGGCGGTCTGAGCGGGAGCACCAGCGACGTCGAGGGCGCTCAGAGCGAGCTTCTCGGGCATGTCATCGGGAATCTTGGCATAGATACCGCTCTCGAACAGGATAGCCTTACCCTTGATGTCCACCTGGTCAACATCGGCGCGGATTTCGAGAATCTCGTCGATGCGCAGCGGGGTCAGTGACAGCGAAACGAGGGTAGCGATGCGGTCGCCTTCCTTCAGGTCGATTTTGCCCTTGAGGGCATCACCGATCTTCTCTACCTTACCCAGGAGCATACCGCCCGAACCGGTGCGACGGTTGCGGTGCTTGCCCTGCAACTCGACGTTCAGGAGCATCTCCTTCTTGATTTCCTCCATCACCTCGGCCTCGTTGTTGGGGTCCTTGGCCTGCTGCTTAGCATAGTTGTGGATGTCGGTGAACGAAGCGGAGTCGATATTCAGGGTCTGTACATCGATAAGGATCTCGTTGTCATAGATCTCGTCCATGTTGTTGTCCAACTTGTTGGCGGGCTGGGGAAGAATGCCCTTGGGCTCGATTACTCGGTGCGTACCGAATCTGTTTCCGTGTTTCTGCATTGTTTTAATTTGGTTTAAGTGTTAAACGATTATTGTTAATTTTTGGTTTCTTTGTTTTTTAAAGGGCCTTTAAGGTCTTTAAGGTCCCTAAAAGCTAATAGCTAACAGCTAAAAGCTTAGTTCCTCTTGGGCAAGCCCAGGATTTCGCGGGCCTCGTCGCTGGTGGCGATGGGGCGGCCCAGTTCCTTGGCGATGCGTACCACCTTCTCGACGAGTTCGCCGTTGCTCTTGGCGAGTACGCCCTTAGAGAGGTAGAGGTTGTCCTCAAAGCCCACACGCACGTTACCGCCCATGGCGATAGCGGCAGCAGCCATCGGGAAGGCGTGACGGCCAACGCCGGTCACGGTCCATGTGGAGCCAGCGGGGATGCCGTTCACGAGCCAGCACAGGTTAGCAACGGTAGCGGGGGTGCAACCGGGCACGCCCAGCACGAAGTTGAACTGCATGGGGGCTCCGGGCACTTCACCCTTGCGGGCCATGTTCAGGATGGTGTCGAGGTGACCCATCTCGAAGCACTCGTATTCGGGCTTGATGCCACGCTCAATCATGCGCTTGCCGAAGGCACGCATGGTGGGCATCGTGTTGTCAAAGATTTCGTCGCCGAAGTTGCAGGTACCGCAGTCGAGCGTTGCCATCTCGGGCAGCGGGGTCGTGTCGGTGGACTGCAGGCGCTCGTCGGGCGTCATGCCCACTGCACCGCCAGTTGACGGGATGAGGATGACGTTGGGGCACACCTTGAGGATTGCCTCTTCACACTCCTGGAAGCGGGCGCGGTCCTGGGTGGGCGTGCCGTCGTCCCAGCGCACGTGCAGGTGGACGATAGCGGCACCGGCATCAACAGCCGACTTGGCTTCACGAACGATTTCTTCTACGGTATAGGGTACGTTGGGATTCTGCTCCTTGGTAACCTCGGCGCCGCAGATGGCGGCAGTGATAATCAGTTTATCCATTTTTAGTTTTTCGGTTTTCAGTTGGCAGTTTTCAGTTTTCAGTTGTGGCCTATTGCGTTAGCGCTGACAACTGAAAACTGAGAGCTGCAAAACTATTTTATTTGCGTTGGCAATCTTTGGGAGTTACACAGGTGCCAGAGGCACGGCAAACCACAACGGGCTCCTCGAGGATGTCGGCAGCCGATGCACTGATGTCAGGACGGGCCTGAGCCACCTTGCGGGCCTCAAATACCATGTGACGAGAGGTGTTGCCCTCGCGGTCAATCCAACCCTCGGCCTCGATAAAGTCACCGGCATAAACGGGTGCCAGGAACTCGATGTTGTCATAGGCGCAGAACAAGCCTTCATCGCCGTCGCGCATAATCAACAATTCTGTTGCTACATCACCAAACAGGTGTACCATGTGTGCTCCATCAACCAGGTTGCCGCCGTAGTGGGCATCCTTTGCGCTCATGCGCAGTCTGATCATTGTCTTGTATTCCATGTGTTTTTGAGTTTTCAGTTGTCAGTTTTCAGTTGTCAGTTGATTGCGGATGCCGCTGAAAACTGACAACTGAAAAACTGTAAAACTATTTATTTTTCAACATAGATGCCGTCAACATAGATACCCGAAGCATGAACGTGCTCGGGAGCGATTTCGCCCACGGGAACCAGCTTCTCGGCCTCAACGACTACATAGTCGGCAGCGGTGGCCATCAGCGGGTTGAAGTTGTTGGTGGTGCCCAGGAATACCATGTTACCAAACTCGTCAACGATGTTGGCGCGCAGGAAGGCGATGTCGGCACGCAGGGGCTTCTCCAGCAAGAACTCCTTGCCGTCAACCTTGATGATTTCCTTGCCGTCGGCCATGATGGTGCCCAGACCAGTGGGGGTCAGCACGCCGCCCAGACCTGCACCTGCCGCACGGATGCGCTCTGCCAGGGTGCCCTGGGGAACGTATTCCACGATGAGCGTGCCCTCGTTCTTCTGCAACGCGGTCTGCTTGTTGGTACCCGTGTGGGATACGATAGCCTTCTTAACCTGGTGATTGCTCACCAGCTTGCCGTGAGCCACCTCGTCATAGGCGGTGTCGTTAGCAATGATAGTGAGGTCCTTAACACCCTTTTCAACAATGGCGTCAATGATTTGGGTGGCACTGCCGTTACCCAAGAAACCGCCAAACATAATAGTCATGCCGTCCTGTACTTTTTCAACGGCTTGTTCCAATGTGATTTGTTTGTTCATAATGCTTATGTTTTGGAATGTATTGGTTTATGTCATAATAGGCTGCAAATATAGAAAAAAAACGGCAATGTTATGCCCCTTTCAGCGCTTTTTTTTAATGATGTATATATAACCACAACGATAACAGCACTTTGCCTAGTTGGCATTCGCACTGATAGAAGGAAGACAATAAGTACAATAATTACAATGGCATCCGCTTTGTATTTGTTGTATTTATTGTTTTCTATTTTAAATCTTCGCGTCTTCGCGCCTTAGCGTGAGTTCAGGAGTACGGATTTCATTTAAGGGCCGAAGATAACAATTCTAGGCAGTAGGTGGGGTGGAGCGGCGGATTTTCCAGCCGAGTGCGGCGATGAGAATCGTCATCAGCGGGCTGAGGATGTTGAAGAAGCAGTAGGGCAGGTAGGTGAGGGTGGGGACGCCGAGCACTGTGGCCTGTGTCAAGCCACAGGTGTTCCACGGCACCAGCACCGAGGTGACGGTTGCCGCGTCCTCGCAGGTTCGGCTCAAGAGCCTGGGCTCGTAGCCTTCAGTCTTATAGACGTTGCGGAATATGTCGGCCGTGAGCACAATGCTGATGAACTGGTCGCCTGTCGTCAGGTTGAGGAACACTCCCGTGCCCACAGTCGAGGTGACAAGGCTCGTTCTTGTCTTGACAAAGCGGAGAATCGCAGTGGTGATGCTCTCTATCATGCCGCTGGTCACCATCGCTGAGCCATAGCACATGGCGCAGATGATGAGCCAGATGGTGTTGAGCATTCCTTGCATTCCTCCGGTTGAAACGAGTTCGTTGAGGGAGTCAAAGCCCGTTTGGATAGCTGTCGAGCCATAGTAGGTGATGGCGAGTCCTTTGGCGAGTGCTGCATGCAGGCTCAACGAGGCATCGTCAGCAATCTGAGTCAGGATGTGGGGCTGGAAAATGAGGGCGGTGATGCCGGCGAGAATTGATGAGGCAAACAACACGATGAGCGACGGCACCTTCTTGGCGATGAGGATGCCCGTGACCAGTGGCACGAGCAGCGTCCATGGCGTGATGTGGAAGGTCGAAGCGAGTCCATGGGTATATTGCTCCACCTGCAGGACACCGTCGTTGCCGTGCCCCAGTCCTGCCGCAAAGAAGATAATCAGGGTAATGAGAATCGATGGTGTGGTGGTGATGACCATGTAGCGGATGTGCTCAAAGATGTCCACTCCCACCGACGATGACGCCAGGATGGTGGTGTCGCTCAGGGGGGACATCTTGTCGCCGAAGTAGGCACCCGAGATGATGGCGCCCGCCGTCCATGCCTCGCTCACGCCCAAGGCGTGCCCGATGCCCAACAATGCCACGCCGATGGTGGCGACCGTTGTCCACGAACTGCCCGAGAGCAGCGACACCAGTGCGCAGATGACACAAGCGCTCACCAGGAAGAATTGCGGGGAAAGAATCTGTACGCCATAGTAGATGAGCGTGGGCACCACGCCGCTAATCATCCACGAGCCGGATAACATGCCCACCGTCATGAGGATGAGCAGGGTTACCGAAATGTCGCCGATGGTCTTGCACATCTGCCGCTCAAACGCCTTCCACGGCACATGGTAAAATGCCATCGAAATCGTCACGCACACCGCCGAACCCAGCAGCAAGGCAATCTGGCTGCCACCGCTCAACGAATCACTGCCAAAGAGCGTGATGACAACAACCAGTAAGCCTATCAGTACCACGACGGGTATCGCGGCAACCAGTGGATGCGGGATTTTGCGCTCGGTCATAGCGGGTCAACGGTTGAAGGTTGTAAATGAAATTGCAAACCTACTCAAAATAATTGAGATATCAGTCACAATGCTCAAAAAAACCGCCCTATAGCCCGCATCTCGGTGCAGCACAAACTGCTCTGCACCGAGATGCGAAAAAGTGGTGAAATTACCATTTTTCGGTAAAACTGGAGCGGCCTTGATAGTCGACCGTTCCCTTCTTTTCGAGCCATTGTATGATGAGGTCACTTGTGGTCACGGCGCCGCGTTCGCCCTCGTCCTCGCGGGGGGAGTCGGCTGTCGATGCCACATAGTTGTTGGTCACCACACGGTATTTCTTTTTCATGTCGAGTTTCTTGCCGTTGGCGTCAAAAAGCTCCAGCTTTTTGATAGATGACTTGGTGGAGTCGGTGTAGGTCACCACGGCAGAGCATCCGCTGGTGACGGGGAAGCGGTTGCGGTCAATCTTGTGGCAGGCGATGAGCAGTTCTTTAAACTCTTTGCCGGTCAGAGTCATGACCACAGGACTGTTCAAGAACGGGTCTAGGTTGATGATGTCCTTGACCGTAATGGGACCTGCTGGGAAGAAATCATAGCGCACACCGCCATAGTTCTCGAGGGCGATGTCGCAGTTGCACTCTTCCTTCCAGGCATCGCACATCATCACGCCCAGGGCGTCATAACTGTTAATGTCGCTATGCATCTGGGCAATCACGCGTTCCATTTCGGGGCTGCTCTTGAAATGCGTGAGCAGCGCATCGGCAGCCTCGCTGCGGCTTGTGAACTTGTCCAAAAAGATGTTTTCGGCCTTCTTGCTCACCACTTTGCCGCCTTCGACTTCCAGGGTCGTGAGCGTGACGCGGGGCATCTGATAACCGTTCTGGGTAATCAGTACGCCATCGTGCACTTCGCCGCCTTCGAGCTGGGTGTGGGTATGGCCGCTGACGATGAGGTCGTAGTACGGAAATTGCTTGGCCAACTCAATGTCCACATCATAGCCCACATGGGTGAGCAACACGTTGACATCGCATTGCGCCGTGAGCCATTTATACTGCGGAATGACTTCTTCGGGCTGCTGGAATGTTAGTCCTTTTACATTGTTTGGACTCGTGTCAGGGATGCCCAGAGTGCCCACTTGCGTAATGCCTAGCACGCCCACCTTGAGCCCCTTGACATCAAACACCATGTAGGGACGTACTCTGACTCCGCTCTCGGGCAGGCAAGTGATGTTGGCGGCAAGATGCGGAAAATTTGTCAATGATATTACCTTGGCAAGACCTTGTACACCCGCGTCGTATTCATGGTTGCCCAGGGCCGACGCGTCAAAGCCGATGAGGTTCATCAGCGAAATCATGGGATAGGTGGATGGCTCGTACAGGTCGTTGTAAGGATTACCCGTGCGATTGTCACCTGCCGACAAGACCAACAAAAACGGATCAATCGCCCGAATGCTATCGACGATAGCAGCCAACTGAGGCATCTTCTCAATCGCCGAATGCATGTCGTTGGTTGACAGAATCCTCACGGTCTCACCATGGGCTACGCCGCAAATCGAGACCGACACTAAAAACGCGATGGACAGAAATAACTTTTTCATGATGTCAGGGGTTTATTACTTTTATAATCTGATTATCACTCAAGGGGGCTTCAAAGCCAATTTTGTGTCCCCATTGGTCTGTAACTTGTAGCGATGATACTTTGCTGATGTCCAGCTTGTTGCGGACAGCCCAACGCAAAACCGCATCACCGGCTGTAGCACCACTGAAAATTCTAATGCTGGAATTATTTACTATAACAGTCATAAGTAACAATATGGGTTAGGAATGTCTTTATAAAAATTCAGTAATGTCCTCAGTGATATCGATGACGGTCAAAATTGTCGCCGCCATTGTTGTCATGGCGCAAAGTTAATCAAAAATCAACGCAAATCCACCAAAATACCGAATCTTTTTGTGTCTTCCTCGTCGCAACATGAATAACTATAAATGAAATAGGTATGGTTTCTCTTTAGATGACATCATCTTTAGGAGTGCAACGATATTAGCCGCCCTGAGGATGGGAAAATAAAGAAAGATCATTGGTGTCCCGTTAAAAATCGACAAGACCGATGTAAGTTGTTTATAATCAGTTTATAATAAAAGTCTTTCAAACGCACGGATTTGATATTACTATGCCATGAATAACAATTTGATTCTGTTTCTTTTTAATGCTAATTGCGCTAATTATACAAATCTCACAAATAGATTAAAATACTAGCATGAAATTAGTGAAATTCGCATTAGCCCCGCAGGGTTTAGAGGCACATCTTTATCATTTCCTGATTTTAACGGGACACCAGTGAAGAAAGATTGAAAAAGTTTCTGTGCATCAGCACAGCCTCAATGGAAGCAGCGTTGTGTTACAAGTTCAACTACTGTATCAAAAACACTCTTTAGCGTTTTTGCTGCCGTCTAGCCTTGCGCGTGGCGATGCGGTTGATGAGGTAGCCCGTGAGCAGAATCAGGACTCCGAAGAAGACATAGAAGCTAGGCATAAAGATTTTGGCCGGCAATGTATATTCTGCTAAATGTATATCGCGGGTAAGTCCCAAATAAAACGCCAAATGCGCTAGCAATAATGCGACACAATACACAAAGCCAAAAACGAATAACAGGCGCCACACGGTGCCCCACAAGCCATAGCCGAACAACTGCCTGTAACCGATGATATAGTAAAGCGTCACGACGACGAATATGATCGAAAGGACTGTGAACTGCTTGAAAATGAACCAGCACGGCATCATCAGCAGGAAGAGAGACACCATCAGGGTGGCAAAAAGGACCTGGATAAAGAACCCCTCGGGCAACGTGTGCCGCGAGTGGCGCGGTGAGTAGCGGAAAAGACCCAGGTAGGGAAGATGGTAGCAAAGGACAATATCAGCATGGACCAGCTGAAATGCGTTTCATACCATTCATAAAACGGCTTTGATACATTTACCATGTCATTTCCCTCATCCACAGTAAAGCCAAGTTCACGGAAATCAAAACCATATCCGAGTCCCTTAAACTCCGGTAACAACCAATGGAAGATGATTGCATAGGCCACCGCGAGAATGAACAGCATCTTCACGGGCGGAAAACTCACTTGGCGCTTGCCGCTGATGTAGTCACCGATGAAGTACCAGTGCGAAACAGCAACTGCCACACGCTATACAGGACAGAGCGCGAACGCGACCCCAAGCCCCACATGTCCATCACGCTCTGGTGCACGCTGTGCCACCCGATGCGCCCCATGCTTGACCGTTGCGAGCAGGTAGGCAATAGTAGCCCGTGAAGGTGAACCCGCAGTTGTTGCAGCGGTGCTCCTCCTCGCTTTGGACATATCGCATCGGCTCATGTTGCCAACGCTTGAAACGCTCGTATTGCTCTTTTAAAGATTGCCAATTCATTTATCATAGAAACGGAATCCATAATCGATTCCACTGCAAAATTATAGAAAAATCCTCACCCACCCATCACCATCCCTCAAAAACTGAACCCCAACCACTTGTTCCCCCTAAAAACAATGCCCAACACTACTGATAATGGTCCGATGGCTTTTCTCGCTTCAATTACAATGCAAGATCTTTTGGATACGTGAAAAGAAAAAATCCCTCGCACCCAGGCTGAGCACGAGGGATAAAACTTGACTTTGTTTGATAGCTTAATTCCAGGTACCAGACAACAGGTAGTCAATAAGGGCGGTGACGTCGGCAATGTTGACCTCCTGGTCCTGGGAGACATCGGCATTATCCACATTGATATAGGATGAATCCTGACTGAGGAGGTAGTCGATTAGGGCGGTGACGTCAGCAATGTTGACCTCATTGTCGCCGTTCACGTCACCACGCAGGCTGGAGCTGTCTTTAGCCGTGAAATACCCCGGGTTGTTCGGGCCGCCGTCGATATGGGCATAGGTCGCATCGATACAGTTGGCATCGTAGGTTGTACCCTGCCCACCCACTAGGTTGTTGCAGTTCAAAAACATCGTATTAGACACTGTAACAGCCGTTGTGCTCCAGCCGATACCGACATAGATTGTTGTTAACGCGCTGCAGGATTCGAACATGCCAGACGTGTTAGTCACGTTCGAGGTGTTGAAGTTGCTCAAGTCGAGGCTTGTCAAACGACTGCATTGAGAGAATAAGCTCTGCATGTTGGTCACGTTCGAGGTGTTGAAGCTGCCCAAGTCAAGACCCGTCAAATTTGAGCATTTTACAAACATGCTCTTCATGTTGGTTACGTTCGAGGTGTTGAAGCTGCTCAAGTCGAGGCTCTTCAAATGACTGCAATTTTGGAACATGGCACCAATGTCTGTCACGTTCCGTGTGTCGAAGTGGCTCACATCAATACTTGTCAATAACCTGCAGTCATGGAACATATCAGCCATGTTGGTCACGTTCGAGGTGTTGAAGTTGCTCACGTCAAGGTTCTTCAAATTTTCGCAATAAATAAACATGTTCTTCATGGAAGTCACGTTGTCGGTGACGAACCCGCTCACGTCAAGGGTCGTTATGCCTTTGCATTGCCAGAACATGTTCGCCATGCTGGTCACATTCTCGGTATTGAAGTGACTCACGTCAAGGCTTGTCAATTTAGAGCAGAGCCTGAACATGTTGGTCATGTCTTCCACATTGGAGGTGTTGAGGTATTTGATATCAGAGATGGACTGGAGGTTTTCCATCCCATAAAACCAACCAAATGTTGATGTTGGAAGGGCATCGGCAAACGACGGGTTGAATACTACCCGCGTCACCGATGACATTGTCCCGTCCAAATACCAGCCAGGATTGACAGATCCTGTATTCAGGTCATAACTTGTGCCTCCTCGAGTAGCTCTCAAGTCGTCGTAGTAGAACGTCAGTCTCGTGTAGTCCGGTCTGTACACTGCATAAGCCTCCTGGCCAAAGGTGCTCACCGAACACAGCAAGCACACTGTCACAACAAATAATCGATAAATGTATTTCTTTTCCATAATCCAATAATTTTATGTTATCCTAGTTTCTGGCAAAGATAATAAATGATTTAAAAATAATCAAAATTTCAGTATAAAAATTATGGTTTATGATTAATGAACACAACAGTATTTGTCAAGAACCCACAAGGAAACCACCACTACCACTGACTTGCCAACAAGAATATGTCAATATTGATGGTTAATTGAATCTTTAATATTCGTCTATATAACTGCCCAATATTTCAGTCTTTTTGATGAAAATCCGTATCTACAAAATAGAACAAATAGATGAAACTAAAAGCAAAATTATCCAGCAAAATTCCAACTGGAAAAAGAAAAAGGTGCTGAAACTCATTGAGTTTCAGTACCTTACGCTTTGTTTTCTGTACCCAGAGCCGGGGTCGAACCGGCACGGGTGTTACCCCATTGGTGTTTGAGACCAACGCGTCTACCGATTCCGCCATCTGGGCGTCGAAGCGGGTGC
>CACZAC010000032.1 GCA_902779125.1 uncultured Bacteroidales bacterium
ATGCAAACCACTTCGCTACCGCTCAGCAGTTTGCATCACCCACGGTTACTCAAATGACCGCCCTTTGGGCGTTTTTGCCATAGTCACCTAGGCATTTTCACGTACACTCTACCTACTTGTACAATTAATTCCGCCAACGGGTTTAGATTAATTGACGTGAGTAAATGTGATAATAAAAAACGGTGTGCAAAACAGCAACCATTGCATGGCGTGCCATGATAAGAGCTGCCGCTATGATTGCAGCCACAAAATTAGGGAAAATAACTCATAATGGGAAAATACAGCATATTTTTTAACGGACATCAATATCAGAAGAAGTGTTGGCGGGATGAAATGAAAAAGAAGAGATTATGACGAATGTGCGATTCCATTTGCGCCATCCGTTGATGAAGGGGTCGCCATTGGCGACAGGTCGCAGTGCATCATACCCCCGATGAATGAGACGTCCTCGCTTTGCTCAACCGCCTGATTTATCGGGGGTTATTCAAAGGTCACCCTTCGGGTGATGGTTGACGGTATTTTAGAAAACAGTTTCAATAGGGGTATCAGAGATGATTTCTTAGCGAAAAAACACTATCTTTGCAGCAATGTGAGAAAGACAAAACGTGAATTATGGATATAGAATGGGAAGACGGATTCACTATCAAAGTGAAGGTCGATGACGGTGCGGTAGTGGTTTGTGCCAACAAAGGGGGCATGCTCTCGTTGGCGAGGCAGTTGATGGCTCTGGCTGATTCAGATGCCGGATGCCACATCCATTATGATGAGCATAATTCGCTGGAAGAAGGCTCCGCCGAGATGATTATAGAGAAAATTTAATAAATCCTGAAATATGAAACATATCGTAATAACATCCGTATTGATGGTCTTGCTGCTTTGCGCTTGCAACAGGAGCAAAACCGATGTGATACAGTTGCCACGCGTCACTGCCGAAATGGCCTACGAGGGGGTAAACAAATATTGCCATAGCGAATATGACTGGAGCGTTGCCGAAGAGAATCCCTCGATGATGTCTGTCACGATGGGGGAGGAGACCGAAACGGAATATCAGGTGATATTCCGCAGTTATACGGGCGCATTGGTGTATTTCTTTGTCGATAAAGCCAGTGGCAAGACTCGCATGGTGGAGACGGTCCCGGCGCTTGATGTCGATAGCGTCGTCGGCACTATCGACCTATTTGATTACTTAGACAAAGCGAACAGATAGATTGGTATTTATGGAAATCAAGAACAGACCTGAAGCGAAATACAATGGAAACAGGAATCAGACTTATCAGGCTCGCTGAGGAGCGCACTATCGCCTTCAAAGAGGAGATGCAGGAGGCATTTGAGAACGGCTTTCAGGGGCATATCCGAGACGATGCCGATAACTCCAACCAATGGCAGGTGCTGCCTGATGGGGACTTTTACCAGGCGATGCAAGCCGAGGGCGCCGAGGCCTACGAGGCTGTCGATGCCGATGGCAAGCGCGTGGGTGGTGCCATCGTCACCATCGATAGCGCCAAGCATCATGGGGAACTGGCGTTCCTCTATGTGAAAGTCGGCGTCCAGGGCAAGGGCATTGGCCAAGCCATTTGGAATACTATCGAGGCGATGCACCCCGAGGTTGAGGTGTGGGAGACCTGCACCCCTTATTTCGACCGCCGCAACATCCACTTCTATATCAATTGCTGCGGCTTCCATGCCATCGAGTTCTTTAACTCACACCACCGCGACCCGAACATGCCCGAGCAGTTTGACCCCAGCGACGGCCTGTTCGTGTTCGAGAAACGAATGAAATAACCGCAAACACCATTTTCATCATGACAGAATTCAGACCCATGCGCCGCCATCGGCAGCAGTTATCCAGAGAAGAATGTGAACGTATCCTCGGGCGTTGCACCTCGGGCGTGCTCGCGGTGACGGGCGACGGCGGCTATCCTTATGCCGTGCCACTCAGCTATGTGTATGCCGACGGGGCGATTATCTTTCATTCGGCGGTGGAGGGGCACAAAGTCGATGCCATCAGGCGTGACAGCCGTTGCTCATTTTGCGTCATCGAGCAGGACGAAATCAAGCCTGCCGAGTTCACGACCTATTTCAGGAGCGTGATAGCATTTGGCCGGATCCGCATCCTGGAAGGCACCGACGAGAAAGTGCAAGCCCTGCGCTTGTTGGGCAGCCGTTACTCGCCAGGTGACGAGCACGGCCTGCAACACGAAATCGACAAGTCGCTGGACCACGTGCTGCTCCTGCGGCTGGACGTCGAACACCTGTCCGGCAAACAAGCCATCGAACTGGTACAAGCTAACGGCATCGGTGCTCTTTAAAAACATATTGAATAATCTGGTAATGAACTGAACATAGCAAGTGCCTCGAAGGCTTTTGGCGGATGTAGAAGTTCGTCTACGACGCACTTTCCACTTGGATATGGCAGTCACCAAGCTGCGCTCATCTTCGATGAGCTTGCATGGTGTTTTCCATAAAAGTCGAGTCTTCGACCCGACCTGCCTCTACGAGGCAAAATCTAAGCCCATGCCACATCGAAAATACTTATTCGGCTCATTTATAGCGAATTATTCCGATGTTGAATGTCTTTATCGGGCAGCAATGATTCTTTATAAAAACAACTATAAAAATCATTTAATCGTTGATTACTATCTGACCAATTACAATTACAGTGTTGACAATGACGCCGATGACTACCTTGTCACGCTGCCCATTCAACTCGAGGCAGGCAAGAACTACAATGTGGTCGTTAATGCCCGTAATGCAGGCATCGACGAGCGATTTGAGGTGCTGCTGGGCACCGAGCCCACTGCTGATGCCTTGACCATCACGGTCATTGGACCCACCGATGTCACCACCTATGACGACATGGGCGAGGAATACGAGGGCCTGTTCACGGTGAATGAGGCTGGCAAGTATTACATTGCCATCCATGCCATCAGCGAAGCCGACAAGTATCGCCTCACGGTGAATTACCTCAGCATTGAGTTCGGTCCCGAACCCACGGCTCCTGCCGCACCCGGCATCAGCGTTGTTGCCGACGAGCAAGCCGCATTGCGTGCCGAAATCACCCTGACAGCCCCCAATACTGCACTCAACGGCGATGCGTTGACCACAAACCTGGAGCGCATCGACATCCTGCGTGACGGTGCCGTTGTGGGCAGCGTTGAGCATGTCGTTCCCGGCTCGAGTGTAGTCTATGTTGATGAACCTGATTACGTGGGTGACCACACCTACCAAGCCATCCCTTACAACGAGTCGGGCAAGGGCTTGAAGAGTGAAAAGGTGACTGTCTATGTCGGTCCCGATGTTCCGAGTGCTGTTGAGAACCTCACTGCTGCCGATGGTGGCGACATCGTTGCGCTGAGCTGGGACAAGGTGGGCAACACCGGCGAGAATGGCGGCCCCGTAAATCCTGCCACGGTGAACTATCTCGTCTGGAGCACCTATATCGACCAGGGATGGGTCGACTATTCCATCGAGAAGAACGAACTGCTTGCCACGCTCACCGATGCTGACGCCTATGACGTGCCTTTCGACACCAACGAGGGCGAACAGCGCGTGGAATACTGGATTGTTGAGACCAAGAATGAGGCCAATGCCGAGTTTGACGGCATGACTGCCACGACGGGTCTGCTGGTGGGCGCTCCCTATGAGTTGCCCCTTGTCGAGGGCTTCACCGATGATGAGCTGCATTACCTGTGGGAGACCAACGGCGCGATTATGATTTCGCCTCAGTCCACCGACGATGACGGCTCGTCGCTGGCACTGCTCACCGAGGAGGCAGGCATGGTGTACTTCAACTCGGGCAAACTCAACCTTGAGGGACTTGCTCACCCGACGCTCGTCTTTGACGTCGCCAGTCCCGACATCAGTTCGCTGGCAGTTTATGGCAGTGTTGACGGTGCCGAGTTTGCTATCCTTCAGGACAACATCACGGTCAGCAATTCGTTCAACCAGGTGAAGGTGCCTCTCACGACGCTGCAAGGCGGTCGATATGCCCGCATTTGCCTCTTGGCAAGGTATGAAAACGCCTCCGAGATTGACCATTGGGAGAACGAGTTGGTTTCGCTTGGCGACGTGCTCCTGGTGGACAATATCCATATTGCCGACTTGTATGAGCATGACCTGTCAATCGCTGTAAATGCTCCCTCAAGCGTTGTTGCCGGAAACACTGCTACAATTTCGTTTACCGTGACCAACGAGGGCGAGAATGTGGCTAACGGCTTCAGTGTACAGATTACCGCCGGTGACAAGCAGTTGCTGGATGTGACTCCCAACCAGACACTCGCCTCGTTCATGTCATGGACTGAGCAGGTTGAATTCCCGACCTCGGTTCTTGACGAAGCCGGCGATGTCGAGATTGTGGCTAGTGTTGTCTATGACATGGACCAACAGCTCGCCAACAACGAGGCTCACGCCTCTATCACCGTTGTTGAGCCTGCTGTGCCTGCTCCCACCGACCTGCATGTCGATAAGATGTCCGATAACGACCTGGCACTCTCGTGGACGGCTCCCGATACCGAAGGCGCAATGCGTGTGACCGAGGAATTTGAGGATACCGAAGCCTTCCCCGAGTTCAGCCTGGGTGGCATCACCGCCACGCAGCACGATGGTGCCCTGGGTGACTGGTCGCTTTATGACGGCAATGGATTGATGTGCTATAGTTTCTCGGGCTTTGAGGTTCCCAACCTGGGTGACCCCATGGCTTGGATGGTCTTCAATTCCATGTATGAGGGATTCCCCGCTGAGGTGGGTTCAATCTATGAGCCTCACAGTGGCAACCAGTTGCTGCTGTCCACCTGTGTGTCAGATGGCGATCCGATTCCCAGCACTGACCACTGGCTGATTTCTCCCGAACTGATGGGCAATGAGCAGGAAATCAGTTTCTTCGCCCGCGTGATTACTGCCGATTATGGCCATGAGAGCTTTGAGGTGCTCTATTCTGCCACCCGTGGCGATATCGATAGCTTTATCTCGCTCGAAGAGGTATGGTTCGATGCCACCGACTGGACCGAGTACACCTTCACGCTCCCCGAGGGCGCCAAGTACTTTGCCATCCGTCACAAGGCTCAAGACGTCTTCGGCCTCATGATTGATGACGTCACCTTCGAGCGTGGCGCATCGGCTCCTGTGGGTTACAACATCTATGTCGATGGCGAATTGGTCGGCAGTACCCCTGAAACGTCCTATGAACTGCCTGCTACGGGCCTGTCCAGTGGCCAGCACACGTTTGCCGTGACGGCTGTCTATGAGGGCGGCAGGGAGTCTGCTCCCGCTACGGCTGTATTGGACATCCACAGTGGTATCACCGAGATTGCCCAGGATGGCAAGCCAGTTGATGTGTACACCATTGATGGCCGTCTGGTGCGCCGCCAGGCCACCAGCCTTGAGGGCCTGAACGGTCTCTATCTGATTGGCAATAAGAAGGTCTTCGTCAAGTAAGCCAGACGATAGATTCTGAACTATTTTCCCGTGGGGGTGCAGATATTTGTCTGCATCCCCACGAGTGTCTTCTCCCGTCGCCCCCTTCTTCATCTGCTGGAATTATAACCGCCCGGTGGGCGGGGATGCTGCGGGCGGGTGCTGCGGGTGGGGTGCGGGTTAACAACTCGCAATACGGAACGGCACGGACGCGTGGGGTGGGGTGCGGGTTAACAACCCGCAATACAGAACAGCCGGACGCAGGGGGCGGTGCGGGTTAGCAACCCGCAATACAGAACGGCACGGACGCAGCGGGCGGTATTTCATTTGCCTGGATTCATTTAGTTGCGGTATTGATGTTGAAGTCTTAACAAAACATAAAAGTGAGTTTTCTAATCTGTTGATTTTTCCATTTCTAACATTAAAGTGCGTAGCGAACATTTCGGGCGGTTCATTGCGGTTCGGAACATCGTTAGTAACTTTGCAACCGAAACGAGAGAAAAGTTAGTATAACTGATAATCAGAACGAAATATGTTACGAGACATTATAGTTGATCCATACTTTCCTGATTGCCCGATACGCAATATCCTGTCGCGCATCAGCGACCGCTGGTCGATGCTGATACTGTACACGCTCGACGGCAAGGACACGCCGATGCGGTATTCTGACATCCTCGCAGCGCTCCCCGACATCTCGCAGAAGATGCTCACCGTGGCGCTGCGCAACCTGGAAGCCGACGGGCTGGTACTGAGGCAGGCCTATGCCGAGATTCCGCCACGGGTGGAATACAGCATCACCGAGCGTGGCAAGTCGCTGATGCCCCACATCAACAGCCTGATTGAGTGGGCGCTGGCCAACCTCGCCGACATCTTGAATGACCGCAAGAAATATTCATCCAATAAAAACCATTAATCAAATTTACTACACAATGAAACAGATTGAAAAGATTGCACAGGGTGCAAATTATGCCGCCATCAACGTTGGCCGCATCAGTGAGATTATTGAACACGAGTTGCCCATGGGCCCTGACTTCACGATTCAGGGCAAGGTCTTCGGCGGACAGGCCGTTGGCGCCGCTGCCAGCGAGTTCTCTTTCCAGACGCTCGTTCCCGGACAGGACAGCGGTTTCCTGCACACCCACAAGACCCACGAGGAGCTCTACTTTATCCTGCGTGGCGAGGGCCAGTACCAGGTCGATGGTGAGATTTTCCCCGTCAGCGAGGGCAGCGTGATTCGCGTGTCGCCCAACGGCAAGCGCGCGTTGAAGAACACGGGCAACGAGGACCTGACGATGCTCTGCATCCAGTATAAGGCCACCCCGTTCACCGAGGCCGACAGCCCCATGACCGACGGCATCATCCTTCAAGAGCCCCTCAACTGGTAAGGCACAAGGGCTAGCTCTTAGATTTAGTGAGGTGGACGGAAAAATCGTTCACCTCATTTAATTTTGCACGATTTTGGATGAATGAGGCTGAGTTAGAGAAATGCTCAAGTTTAATCCCGGTGGCGTTTTCGGTAATTGGTGAACTGAAAAACATAGGTGTTTTTTTTGCTTATTTTTCGTAGGAATTTACTATATTTGCAGTGAAAATCGGACAATCGTCAGTTTTTTATAACAACATTAACTTATTTTTTAATCGTTATGAGTAAATTCAACAAATTTATCTTTGCCACCCTCTTTGTCGTGTGTGGCGCAATGACGGTCTTTGCAGGCCAGGACGAGCAAAACGGCCATGCCTATTTCACGCAGTCGGAACTGCCTAACATGGTAAACTTCCTGCCGCCACCTCCCGAATTCGAGTCATCACGCTTTGCTGCCGACCAGACGCAATACCTGTGGGGTATTCGTCAGCGCCAGAATCAGGAGCGCGCCGAAATGGCTATCCGTGACGCTGTCTATGGAATGCAAACCATCATCGATGAGTTCTGCCCCATCCTGGGCCTCATGATTACTAAGGAAGGCACGCCCGAGCTGTACACCCTGTTGCAGGACGTGGGAGCAACGTGCGACAGCATCAGCAACCGTGCGAAAGAGAAGTATATGCGCACGCGTCCCTTTGTGTACTACAACCAGCAGACCCTGGTGCCTGAGCAGGAAGAGTCGCATATCAACAACGGTTCCTATCCTTCGGGACACACCGTCCTGGGCTGGACGATGGCATTGTTGCTGTCGGACATCAACCCCACCGTTGCCGACGCGCTGCTGGCTCGCGGCTATGAGTACGGGCAGAGCCGCGTCATCGCCGGATATCACTGGCAGAGCGACGTGGATGCCGGCCGTCTGGGTGGCTCGGTGCTGTATGCTAAATTGCAGGGCAATGAGCGCTTCCGTGAACAGCTGGCAAAGGCGCAGCAGGAATTCAGGGAGAAAACCCAGGGCGCAAGCAAGGCAAAAGAGGTCATCGTTCCCGTCGGCACCTCGAGGGCTTACACCATCACCGGTGTTCCCGCCACTAGCGAAACACGCGGCATCATCATCCAAGACGGAAAAAAGATGCTCAGGCGATAAGCCTTGACCGTACGTCACATCCTGTTACTGCTACAGAGGAAAGCCGCCTTTTTGTTAGGCGGCTTTTCTTGTACCCGTTGTTTTCATTTTGTTTTTTTCGTTCGTTTCGATTAAGGGAAGTGCAGTGTTTTTTTCGGGGTGGGTGTTAAGGTTTCTGCTTGATTTCGTTGCTAAATCAAATTAAACCTTGTAACTTTGCAAAAACAAGATAGCAATAACATTAAACGATTGGATTATGGACTTGAACATGAAACAGATAGTGGATAAATGTGTATCTGGCCTTAAAAAATTAAGGGTACGTGATGTGGCTTTTATTGTTATCATCTTGGCGTTGCTTGGCGCGTTGGCATCTTCAATGCGTTCGTGTAATGAAGACAAAAGCCGATATGAAACCAATATAAAGGCGTTGACCGACAGCATCAAGTATTACAAGAGCAAGTCGGGCGATATGGTCGGTGAGAAACAAGGTTTTGTGCTTGAGAAAATCAAAGAATTGCGCCAGTTGAATGAAGACTTATACAATGAAATCCAGGACATGAAAAACCTTGTGAAACCTAATGACGTGACCTCTGCGACCCAGTTCAGCGGTGAAATCGTCCATGTGTTGCATGATACGACCTATGTGGTTCAATATGATACGATTAAAAACGGATTTAACCATAATTTCGCGTTCAATGATGAATGGCGCGACCTGGAAGGAAATGTGAATTATGCCGATGAATCGCTGTCGATGGCAATCACCAAGGATGTAACGAGATTTGACTACACTGTCGTGACCGATAAGGATAATAAAGTGTACATCAAATCAAAGAACCCCTATGTCAAGTTTGATGAGTTCACAGGCTTCACTATACCGAGCAAAACGCAAAAGAGAACAAAGCACTTCGGCGTCGGTCCTGAAATCGGTGTGGGTGTAACGACCGAGGGCAAGGTTGTTCCTTATGCAGGAATCGGCGTACACTGGTCGTTGTGGCAATTCTGATTGGTTCTGTTGGGCGATTGGGTTTGCAATAGCCCGAAGAGAAGTCGGGAGTGAAATAATCTGTCGGGGATTTGGCGGTTTTGGCAAAAAGGTATAATTTTGCGGCCAATTTTAAGAGAAGGCTATCATGCTGACACTGAGAGTTGACATATTGAAAGGTAAAAGCGTTCAGACCACGAGTTGGTTTGGAGGCTATCGCCATATCTGCACGCCAGATAATGCAAAGCCCGCAATATGCTCAACGACTTTCAGGACCCGGTGCCAACATGACACTCACATGGTGATGTAACGTGTAGCCCATATCCGAGACACTGCTCTCAAGCGAACGATAAAGAGTGGTTGGAAAGTCGAAGCAAAGACATTCCAGCCGCTTTTTTTATAAACTACGAATTAGTTTTTTAAAACTACGAATTACGCGAATTTTACTAATTGGCATCCGCATTGATGCTCGCGTTGCTCGCAGTTTAGGGTTTAGAGTTTAGGGTTTAGAGAGGCTTATGCGTTCAATTTAATCGAATTATACTAATGGGCTTACGCCTGGATAATTATTAACTGGCGCTTGATAGGGGCGCATAAAACCAATCAAACATTATGGACAGATTAAGACTGATGAGACTTAGAGAGGTGCCGAAAACAATGAGTTATTCATTCAAACATATCAACCATTATCAGAAGTGCTGCGCGGATAAATTCCGCCCAGTGCACTGCCTGATATTTTAAACAACAATCATTATGGACAAATCAATTACATCATATAAAAATGCCTGCAAACAAGAACGCGTTAATACGCTACAAGACTATAGACCGCTGCCTGCGGAACAGGTTCCGGCTGTGGACCATAGACGACCTGACCGAGGCTTGCTCGGATGCCCTGCAGGAGATGGAGGGCATCACCAAGGGAGTGTCGGTGCGGACCGTGCAGGGCGACCTCCAAATCATGCGGTCCGACAAGTTGGGCTACAACGCCCCGATTGAGGTCTTTGATAAGATATACTACAGGTACGCCGACCCCAACTACTCCATCAACGGAATGCCCCTGACCGAGGAGGACTGCCGTCTGCTCAAGCAGGCTGTCGAGATGCTTGACGACGACGGCAAGGCAACCGTGAACGAGATGCGGGACGTGCTCATGCTCGTGCGGGAGCGGCTCACCGCCCTGCTGAACTACGGATAGAATGAATGGGGCTGTGCCATCATCTGCTTCGGTGTTTTTAATCGGCCTGACGGCCGAGAAATCAAAAAGAATAGCATCAGAATCAAATAAAAAGTGTTATTTGTATTTATGTTTTTCTTTGATTTCTCGTGCGATAGCATGATTCATGTTACGGGCATTTAATGAACGCGCAATCTCATGCTATCTGCTTATAGATGCAAAAACTCCTGCTGCAGCGGTTGCTGGCAGGAGTTTTTTTACGTTTAGATAGCGGTCAATGATTAGTCATCGGTGCCGAAGAGGGGGTCTTCGGGCATGAGCATGACGGGCTTGGTCTCGGCGGCCTTGAGGATGTGCTGCGGCACGTATTTCTTGTCCACAACCAGGCGGAAGGAATACTCGTTGAACCACTCGTTGGTCATGATGATGTATCCCTTGTGACCGCTGTCGCCGCCCCAGGAGTTCTCCACTTTCCACTTGATGGGCTTGCCGTCAGCGTCAAGGTCGACGGCGCAGATTGTCATGGCGTGGGTCGAACCGCTGTCAAAGGTGGCAATGCGCTGGGCCTTGTTCATGGGGAATGTGGTGCCGAACAGGGTGGCATAGTCAAAGTTGTCGAGCGCAAGGTATCCGTTGGCGCGGTTGAGCTGTTTGCCCACGTCGAAGCTGGCATAGAGCTTGGTGGAATCCTTGAGCGAAGCGATGGCCATGGCTGCGATGTCCTCCATGGGCAGGTTGACGTAGCGCCAGTTGTGACCGTCATAGGTGTGGCGGTCATATTCCACCTCGTAGGTCTTGTAGTATTCCCTGCGGGGGTCGTTCATCGCCATGATGAAAGTGCCGTTGACGGGACCGCCCACCGTCTCGCGGTAGAACTCCAGCGGGGTGTAGGTGCGTGCGGGACCCACGGCCTTGCCGTTCTTGTCGCGGAAGGCGTAGGTGAACGACTTGATGGGTTCGCCCAGTGCGAGCGAGAGCATGGAATAGATGGTGCCCAGCATATCGGTCTTGCGCTGGTTGATGGCTTTTTTGCTCTTCTTGTCAGCGACCATCTGCCTCAGTTCCAGACCGAACTCGCGCAGCTTGGAGTCGACGAGCTGGCTCATGCGAGAGGTGCGTTCAGCCGAATAGGTCTCGGGCTGTGCCTCAACGGGCACGAGGCCGTATTTCTCGGCGAGGTCGGCCGCACCGCAGAAGGTGCCGCCATCGTTCATGGGATGGTGGAAGAAGAACTGCACGCGCGTGTCGTCGATGGGCTTGTCGGCACAGTCAATCACGCCTTGAAGCATCAGGTTTGCCTTCTCGAGCTGGTCGTAGAAGAAGAGGTAGTCGTGAGAGAACTCCACAGCGATGGAGTCGCCGTGACGACGGGCGAAGTTGGCGCGAAATACGTTGAAACTGGAGTACATCCAGCAACGCCCGCTCTGCCGCTGGTTGTGGATTGTCTGCTTGGGCGTCTCGATGCTGAAGTAAGTGTCTGTGATCTTTTCGTTGCGGTAGTTCCTGGCAAGATCGTCGATGGAATTTGCCGCCATGGCATTGCTAACGGCCTTGTTTTGGCTACCAGCCGAGGTGGCGACGATTTGGCGCATCATGTCGGGGCTGATACCGCCCTGAGAACGGTCTTGTGCTGAGCCGGCAAAGGCGAGGCCTATTGCCAGAGCAAGTGTTGTGAATCTGTTCATATTAAGTTGTGAAATGGTTTTAGGGCGCGGCACTAGGCCTTTGCGCAGGATTAATAGCTTCTTTGACTGCAAAGGTAGTACAAGCCGAGCGCAATGGCAAGAAAAAACAAATTTTCTTGCATTGTTGAGGCGCCCCAAAAGTATGGACACAAAACTCTTGGGGCGCACTTCACGCTTTTATTGGGGTAAACTTAGTTCTCACCGTCCTGGGCGGTAGGCTCGTACTCCACCTCGACGAAGATGAGCTTGCGGTGTCCCAGGCCCTTGTCGCGGCGGTCGTAGTTGTCGCGCAGGTCGGTGAGTATCTGGCAGAACTCCTGCTCGGTCAGGATGGTCTTGAACGGGTCGCTCTTGCCACGGCTGTGGTAGAGCTTCATGCCCCGTGTCGCCATCAGCGCTGCGCGGAACCGCTCGCTTTGGTCGAACATGGCTTGATAGGCATGGCGGAGCAGTTGCTGGAAGTCCTCTGACTGTCGGTCTATGGCGATGCCCTTCCACCAAACGATTTGGTCGGCCTGCCATCTTGTGGTGGTCGCCCTCTTGGCATTGCGGCCCTTCATGGCGCATATCTGCCGCTGCTTGTCTCGGTCCTGCTGCTTCAAGGACTGGAGAAAGCCCTCCATGCTTCCGCACGCCACTCCGTCAAAGGTGAAGGGATTGCTGCACAGGTTGGATAACACTTGGGAGGGATAGTCGCTGTGTGACCAGATTTCTATGGCCTTTCCCCGACGAACCAACCATCTTATGTATAACTGTCTAAACTTCTTCATATTATCTTTTCTTAGGTTACTTCATTACTGTGACTCCGCTGGGACTCGGACCCAGGACCTCCATATTAAAAGTGTGGTGCTCTGACCTACTGAGCTACGGAGCCATATCCGCTTGACACTGCAAAGGAAATATGGCCGACCGCAGTCTTTTTGCGTTCCAAAAAAATCTTCTAATTTTGTGTTAATTAACGGCTGCCGCCGTGGATGAAGGATGATGTTTAAAGAGATGGAACGGGGGAAACGGATGGGACGGAGGAAACGGATGGGACGGATGGACGGCAGGAGGTGGCCGCGGCAGGAGCCGCGGCATAGAGGGACCCTGTCGCGGATGGACTGGACGGGATGGAACGGCGGGGATGGCCGCGGCATAGAGGGACTCTGTCGCGGTGGCTCGGTGGCGTTGACAACGCCACAGGCTGGACAGGCTGGACGGCGGGGGTGGCCGCGGCAGGAGCCGCGGCATAGAGGGACGCTGTCGCGGTGGCTCGGTGGCGTTGACAACGCCACATACTGGACGGGCTGGACAGGGTGGGAGGGAGGATGGTTCTGATTGAGAAAGTTATTGAGTGAGTGTTGCTTTGAAGAAAAAACAGTATCTTTGCAAAAAGATTTTTTTGATGACTATAAAAGAGAGATATAAACGATTCAAGGCATGGCAACTCAATCCCTTCGATTGGAGCTATGACGAGAACGAGCGCCATCATTGCGTGAATTGCGGGTATGACTTCGCAGGGAAGTTTTGTCCGCATTGCTCGCAAAAGGCCGGTTTGAAAAAGGTATCGTGGAAGAGTGTGCTTCAAAGCACCGCCGAGGTGTGGGGAATGGGTAACCGTTCGTTGCTATACTCGTTGTGGCAACTGATTTGGCGTCCCGGGTATTTCATCAGCGATTATATCAATGGCAAGCGGCAAGTGTCGTTCCCGCCAGTGAAAATGCTGGTTCTCGTGGGAGTGTTCAGTGTCCTCATTGATAAATTGTTCGGCATCAATGAATTTAAGGCTATTCAAGGCGACACGTCATTGTCCGCTCAGTTCTTTACCTGGCTTAAGGGAAGTCCGGGATGGGGATGGTTTGTTTTGACAGGCTTCTTCCTGATTCCCACATGGTGTCTCTTCCGCTATGCGCCACGCAACACCAAGCATACACTGCCGCAAGGCTTTTTCATCACAGTGTTCATGGCCATTTTGGCCCTCTTTGTGGAATGTCTTATCGACTTGTTTGGCTACTATTTCTATATTTTGATTCCTTTATGCTATTTTTATGTCTACAGGCAGTTGTTTGGCTATGATTACTGGGGAAACTTTTGGAGAGTGGCTATTACATTGGGAAGCGGTTTCTTGTTGGCAGCTCTGGCATTGTCAATAACCGATCTGTTGACGGCAACACCCAAATCCTATGCTGATGAATTCATAGCAATAAAAGATCTGACATTTTATTCGGTGGTACCCATTCTTGTTGGTATGTTTATCAGCAAAATAGCATTTGAGCTATGGGGGAAGAAGAAACTTAGTTCATTCCAATTCTTGAAAATGAAATTTCAAGCAATCAAACAGAGAATCAAACAAAGGAAAAAACAAAACAATCATGAAGAATAGGCTATTTCGAATTGTTTTATTGGCCCTTGTTGCTTGCTCTTGCGCTCTCATGTCGAGTGCGCACAGTAAACTCAGCCCTAACGCGCAGCTGTCGTTATTGCAAAAACAGGCAGCACGATATGACTCAAACGGCAAGAGAGTAAATGCACTTGATGCTAACCCGAGCATCAGACTTGTGGTAGAGGTTGATTCCCAAGATGCGGCGAGCACGTATGCCCAAATCCGCGAGGCAGGCGCTACCGTGTTGTCAAAACTCGGGCATCAGGCAGTAATCAGCATCCCTGCCGACAAGGTTGATGCCCTCGTTGCCATCGAGGGCGTGACCAAGGTGGACGCGACCAGTAAAGGTGAGTTGAAAACCGATGTCTCACTTGTGGAGACTGGCGTGAGCCTGATTGACGGCACCATTCCCGGCCTTGAAGAGGTTTACACCGGCAAGGGCGTCACCATCTGCGTTGTCGATGCGGGATTCGACTTCCAGCACCCGGCATTCAAGGATGCCGACGGCAACAGCCGCCTGCGCTGCGTCTATCTCCCGGGTAACGACAGCGGCCGCAAATTCATCGTCGAGGATGACGAGGCCGGAACGATAGAGTATCCCGGCTCGGTGTTCGATACGCCCGAACTCATTGCCACGCTCACCACCGATGCCGAGGATTTTACACATGGCACTCACACCGCCGGTATTGCAGCAGGCACACGTTCGCCGCTGGGGTTTGGCGGCATGGCTCCCGATGCCGACATCGTGCTTGTGTCGGTTGTGGGTGAGCGCGATGCGAACGAGATAGCTTTCCAATTTGTAGCTCATTACGCCCAGCAAATCGAAGGTCCCGTAGTGCTTAGCGCAAGCATGAACTCACACGAAGGTCCCCACAATGGCACCGGTACAATGCCGGAACTGATTGATGAGTTGTCTCATCATGTCATTCCCGTGTTCAGTGTTGGAAATGAAGGTGATAAAACGCTTCACATCTACAAGGCATTTGATGAAGAGAATAGCAGCCTGAAGGCGTTTCTTCCTCGACCGTTTCCTTTCTTTGACGAACAAGGCAACATCTCAAGATCTATTGACTCGGCACTATGTGGCTATTCACGCAACGCGTTGAGCGAGAATGATACATTAAGTGTACAGATTGGTATGCTAAATCGCAGCAGTGACGAAATTGTGTGGCAAACAGCCCCATTAACTATCACCCCGTCACAGGAGGAGGTCTATATTGAAATATTGAGTGACGATGACGAGATACTGGGAGAATATATGCATGGTGGCTTAGTGTTTATCTATGGCAACGTCATTGATGGCAAACTTGAACTGCATACTATTGTGAATGGTATTCTCGATCGACGATGGCCTTTCTTCATTTCGCTGTCGTCATCTTCACCCATCGAGATGGACTTGTGGGAAACGTCAGAAAGATTTGATGCATTTGACAACATGGAGGGTTACACCTATGGCGACAGCGATATCTCGTGTGGCGATTGGACGTCCACCCCAAATGTCATCAGCGTAGGCGATTATGTGGCAAACACCACCAAGCGAGATTACACTGGCAATGTCTCAGATGTGAGCGGCAATTACACGCTTAACAATATTAGTCTCAGTTCAAGCCACGGCGTGTCGATAAACGGTGTGGCTCAACCAACTGTTGCCGCTCCAGGCACCAACATCGTTTCGTCTTTAAACCACTATAACTGTTACCAGGAGATTGCCGAGTGGATGCAGTGGCAGGGGTATCCCTATGGTGCCCTGAGTGGCACCTCGATGTCGTGCCCTACGGTGAGCGGCATCATCGCCCTGTGGCTTCAAGCCGACTCCACCCTCACATTAGATGACATCAAAGAAGTGCTCGCCGCCACCTCGCGCAACGACGAGTTCACAGTCGACGACCCCATCAGGTGGGGCTATGGCAAGATAGATGCTGCAGCCGGCATTGAATACATCAAGAAGGCAACCACTGCCGTCAACAGTATCGAGTGCGATGAACCGGCAGTTGACAGCGACCTATGGTTTGACATCCTCGGTCGCTCTTACAACTCCAAACCCACGGCTCCAGGCATCTACATCAACTCAGGCAAGAAATACATCATCAAGTAAGGAAAACCACCCTGTTGTATGGGCATCTTTAAGGACATTTTTCTTGTTGGAGCAGGTAGTTTTATGGGCGGCATCGCCCGATACCTGATATCGTTGGCGATGAAGGGTATGGGTTCTGCATTCCCTTGGGCAACGATGACCGCCAACATTGTCGGTTGTCTGCTCATCGGTTTACTCTGGGCGGCATTCAACCGCGTCAATGCCTCGTCGCAGTTGAATCTGTTGTTGATTGTGGGGTTTTGTGGTGGCTTCACCACATTTTCCACATTCTCAAGGGAGAGCCTGTGCCTCTTGCAGGCTGGCAATTATTCCACGTTTGTACTGTACGCTTTGGGCAGTGTCGTTCTTGGTATAATAGCCGTTGCCCTGGGCTATGCATTGGCAAAGTAAAACAATAAAGATGATGAAAGAAGAGTGTCTGATTTGCAAGGCTCCGCTGGAGTATCTTGAGAACGATGAACTCATGGAGTGTGCCATCTGCCACAAGAAGGAGAGCAGCAAGACCCGCTGCATCCATGGCCATTACGTCTGCAACGACTGCCACACGGCAGGGTTGGACACCATCGTCGGGCTATGCCTCGCCGAGATGTCCCGAAACCCAGTTGAGATTATCGAGAAGATGATGGCGCAGCCTTTCTGCCACATGCACGGCCCCGAGCACCACGTGATGGTGGGGGCGGCCTTGCTCACGGCCTACAAGAACGCCGGGGGTGGGATAGACCTGCCAAAAGCCCTGAACGAGATGATGTCCCGTGGTAAGAGTGTTCCTGGCGGAGCATGCGGTTTCTGGGGCGCCTGTGGTGCAGGCATCAGCACGGGGATGTTCGTGTCGATTGTCTCCAAGTCCACACCGCTCGCTAACGAGCCTTTTGCCCTGTCGCATCAGATGACATCAAAGTCCCTCGGAGAGATAGGCCATATCGGCGGTCCGCGCTGCTGCAAGCGCGACTCGTTCCTCTCCATTCTCGCAGCCGTCGATTTCGTCAAGGAACACTTCGGTGTGGAGATGGAACGGCCCGAGGTCATCTGCCGCTATTCAAGCAGGAACAACCAGTGCATCGGACGGCGGTGCCCATTCTCTCCGGCAAACCATTGAGAGCCGCCTTCTGTCCATCTTCCATGAGGCTGTGTCATAATTTATTTGTCACAATTTGAATCGCGCTTCGCGCGAGAAATCAAATAATTATTAATAAAATTAAATAAAAATACCGTCTTGTTAATTTTTATATTAATTTTTGTTTGATTTCTCGGCCGCAAGGCCGATTAAACCCCTAAAAGCCTATTATGACACACCATCGCTAACTCATCACGACGTCGAGCACCATCATCAGGACGAAACCTATGGCGAAACCTATGGTGCTGACATTGGTGTGCTGGCCGCTTGAGGCTTCGGGTATCAGTTCCTCGATGACCACGTAGAACATGGCTCCCGCGGCAAAGGCGAGCATATAAGGAAGGACAGGCAAAACCAGGGAAGACAGCAACAAGACCGCAAGGGCGCCGACGGGTTCAACGGCACCGCTCAGCGAGCCGATGAGGAAAGACCGCCAGCGGCTGTTTCCCGCCGCGCGCATCGGCATCGAGATGATGGCCCCCTCGGGGACGTTCTGGATGGCAATACCCAGCGATACCGCTATGGCGCTGGCAAGCGAGATGTTTGTGATACCGCTGTCGGCACCGGCAAAGACCACGCCCACAGCCATGCCTTCGGGCAGATTGTGGATGGTCACCGCCAAGGCCAACATCGCCGTGCGGGACAGGTGGGAACGGAGACCTTCGGGCTTGCTGCTCCCGAGATGCAGGTGCGGGGTCAGCTCATCAATCAGCAACAGGAACCCGATGCCCAAGAGGAATCCTACGGCAGCGGGCACCACTGCCCATGCGCCCCCTGATGTTTCCATCTCCATTGCAGGAATCAGCAATGACCAGACCGAAGCAGCCACCATTACGCCCGAAGCAAAGCCCAGCAGAGCCTTCTGCAGCCTTGCGGACATCTCGCCCTTCATCATAAAGACGAAGGCCGACCCGAGCATGGTGCCCAGCAAGGGGATGAGTAAACCGATAACCAGAATGGTCATGACTATTCCTTCGATGCCTGTTTTAGACCGGTGATGGCGGCATACGAGGGTTTCTTGCGGTGGATGGCAGTATCAATGAAGCCTGCCTTGTCGAGCAAGTTCTTCAGTTGCTCTGGCGAGTAGGCGGTCATGCCCTCAACCACGTCAGTCCACATCGAATCACCTTCAATGACCTCCACCATGATGGCGAAACGGCCACCTGGCTTCAGCACACGTCGCACCTCTTGTAGGCAACCGGGCAGATTGGGCCAGAAATACACCGTCTCGACGGCTGTCACGAGGTCGAACTTCCCGTCTTCGTAGGGCAGTTTCTCGGCAGACCCTTGGCAGACGAACACCTGCTTGTCGAGCACCACGGCATTCACTTTGCGAGCCTTTGCCACGCTTTCCTCCGAGATGTCTATGCCATAGACCTGTGCTCCATCGCTGCGCTTGAGCAGTCTTTTCAATGTCGCACCGCCACCGCAGCCGATGTCAAGCATTGTCCAGCCAGGCTGGAACTCCACTAGGTCAAGTCCCCAGTTTGTCAGCGGCGCGTGACCGAAGTTCATGAACCGCAGCATCATTCTCCCCATCATCCCTCTAGGATGTGCACAATTAGTAAAGAAAGATTTTAATATTCCCATATCATTTAGCTTTTTAGTTGGCTGCAAATGTACAATGGGAATGACATTCATAGCAATACCAAATAATTGGTATTTTATTCGTTCTAATTGCCCTAAAGATAGGAGAAATCGCAACTAAGAGTCCTAAAACCTAGCCTTCATCCATACTGGCGAAAAACTTTGCTACGTTACAAAGTATGCCTTATCGGGGATTGTTGGACAAGGACAGACCGATGCTGAAAATCAGGTTCACGTTGGACAAAGTGCCACTAACATCCCAATCCTCACGATACTCGTCACATGGTTTGTGATACCACACCGGCATGGGATATTTATTGGGTTTGCTCACATCCACAGGATGAAGGCCGTTCTCCAGCACCACGGCACGTACACCCTTTTTCACGAAATTATAGTGGTCGGAACGGAAAAACCAGCCGTCGGAGTTGTCATCGTCGAAGTAGATATACCTGCCTTGAGCGGCAGCCGCAGCCACATAATAATTGTCCAGGTCGCTCTCCCCGCCACCCAGAATCACAACATCGTGCGTGAGCTCGGCAGGACCGATACTCTCAAAATTAAGGCAGGCCACGGTCTTCGCCATCGGTACGGCAGGGTGGTCGCAGTAATATGCCGAGCCGAACAGTCCGCTCTCCTCGGACGAGGGGAAGATGAACAGTAGGTCTCGACGCGTCTGGGACATCTCCTTGAACTTCTTGGCGACGAGCAAAGCTCCAGCCATGCCCGATGCGTTGTCGGCAGCACCGTTGTATATCGTGTCGCCGCGCTCATCGGCTTTCCCGATGCCCAGGTGGTCCCAGTGGGCACAGAATACGACGGCCTCACCATCCTGACCGTTACCTCGCATGATGCCGCCCACATTGCGCGTCTGTTGAATGTTGTAAGTCACATTCATCTTCACATCGCCTCTCACATTCAGGGGAAAACTCTTGAAGCCCGGCTTTTTGGCATCAGCCAGCGCCTTATCCATGTCCATGCCTGCCGTGAGAAACAGCTTCCTGCAACCGTCCTCATGCAGCCATCCCCTGACGGCCAATTCGTTGGCATTGCGGGTGTCCGGATCATAGATGGCGAGATTGTCACTTAGGTGGCCATTCACACAGACATGCCACCCGTAACTGGCGGCTTCGGTATGGTGGAGGACCAGACATCCGGCGGCACCCTGACGCTGGGCCTCTTCAAACTTATATAACCAGCGACCGTAGTAGGTCATATTGCGTCCTCTGAACAGCTGACTGTCATAAAAGCCAGGGTCGTTGACCATCACGACCACGATCTTGCCTTTCACATCGATGCCCTCGTAGTCGTTCCAGCCGTATTCAGGCGCGTTAATGCCAAAACCGCAGAACACATACTCCGCCTTCTTCAGGTCGATTTTCTTGGTGGCGCGGGTCGTCCAGATGATCAAATCGTCGGGATAGCGGAGCATCGATTTCTTCTTCCCGCTCACGGTGAGCTTGCCGCCCACGGGCTTGGCCGTGACGGCAATCATTTCAAAGGGCTGGAACCAACTGCCGTCGAAGGCAGGTTCCAAACCGATTACTTCCAGCTGTTTGGCAAGATATTCCACCGTCTTGTCCTCATAGGGGGTCATGGGCTTTCTTCCGCCAAACTCATCACTGGAAATTACCTTTGTCCATTCTCTCAGCAGTTGTTCGTCACTTCCAGTCCGCAACTGTTCCTGTGTAATCTGTGCACTGGCTGTTGCCAGCCCAATGGCGACAAAAGCGATTACCGCCACCAACACTTTAGCATTCATTCTCATAAGTCTTTATTTTTCTGCAAAGATACAAAATCTTTTAATACTGTCTGGCAAATAATTGATAAACTCAATAAACGGATGAATATCAGAACCTTAATGGCAATTTTATCTTAAGGGGCTTACTTCTAAGCCCGTAAGGCTGTCAGGTTATAGGCAGGGGTGTGGGACACAGGGACGGTTCTTTTGTCCCAAAATATTGTTTCTTTGGGACAAAAGAACCGTCCCTGTGTCCCATGAGGCCTCCCGTTCCGCAGGAGGGCACAGCCCTCCCGATTGAAACCGCGCCGAGCGATTCCCTGAAAAGGGAACCGCCCGGCTTTATTTCTTGCAATCGATCCAGTGATTAATTGTTATTTCCCATATATGAAACCGATAAGGTCGTCAATTTCTTCTTCAGTGAAATTACCTGCAACTTGAACATTTCCATTCTCCACTTGACACATCACCATAGGATAAGAATATACCTTCCCTTTTATCACAGTTGCTAAGTAGCGATTGATGTTTTGTGCAGTTAATCGAGAAAACTGTTGTGTACCGTTATCGTCAAATCTGAATGACATACAATACTGACCATTAGGCGTGGTCTCTTTCTTTGCACTGATTATAAATTCTCCAGTCATATAAGGCTTGCTATCAAGAACTTTGAGCGCAATAAGCTCATAGCACTCGGGCCCTTGAAAATCACGGAAGGGCTTGTAGGGCTTGATAGACCACGCAAGTTTCAAGTCTTGAGGCAGGAAATTAGCTCCATACTGAGCTATTATGCTGTTTACTCTTGCTGTGTCTACAACAAGAGTATGACCGATTACAGGTGTTGGGTTGTTATATTCCGGTCTGCTCCAGTCCTCCGTATGACTTCTTGTATTTAGTAACTGCTCAAGCGTAAATTCATCAGGCTTGAGGTTTTGCTTTTTAACCTCATTATTCAGGTTTATAAATGCTTCGGCAACTTCATCCCAAGAGTATGTTTCATAAAAACCAATTTGAGACACAGCATCTTTTTGTACTTTGCTGCTTTTATAGTTTACGGCACTGTTGCATGAAAATGAAAGAGCAATGACTGCTACCACAGCAAGAATCATTATTCCGCAAAGCGGTTTGGATGACATAGTTCTTAATGATTTCATTATATCCATTGTTTATTCAGTAATTATCGTGACTGCAAATATAACCATAATTATTTTAAAGGGAGTCTTTGGTGGTGCAAATCTTGTGTCTTTTAGCATTTTACATGGGAAATCTGCCTTTGTGATATGATTTTCACTAAACTCTAAACTGCGCCAAAGGCGAATGAAGAAGATGTCACTCACATTGAATACCCAACTGGAGGAGCTGAGTGAGTACATCGAGCACGAGGTTTAAGGCCTACCATTCCCCATGTGGGCGAGCGATAGTCCGCCGACCGGAACCGGCGCCGGGCGCCCCCATCGATGGGGAACGCCCGGCTATGTTTCTTGCATATACTATTCAGGATTGTTGCACCAGTTCACGCAACCATTCGATACCTTTCATCTCAGGATCTTTCCAAAATCTAAAAGATAAAAATAAACACAATATTGCGCCCCAAAAAATGACTGTTGATATATCTACTTTAAAAATGACTAGCATAATAATGGAGGCAATTATGAATAGTGCTTGAATAAAAGCAGTCCACTTCTCAATCTTTCTCTTTTTGTCGTAGATGGTTAAGAGTTCTTGTGCATCGTCCGCTTTGGCAAGCTTTGGGTACCAAATCATGTCATGAATCCCTGCAACTAAGAATATAATACAACCTACAATACCGATTAGCCAGTCCCAATACCCGATAACTGCACTGAATATACACAATCCAGCAAGCACGCAAAAAATGACAAAGGTTATTGTGCTTGTTTTGGCCTGCCTTGAGAAGTAGCTCTTGTAATTTTCAAAGAGCCTGTCTCTCTCATTGGTTAATTCTTGTGATTCCATAATGTTTCGTATTTAATGGTTATTAATTTCACTCTTTAGACGCAGAGACCCGTCAAAAAACTACAAGAAATAACTATTTTTTTGCAATGATATAGCTGTTGGCCCAAAATCCTGCGGAGCTAATGCTAATTACACGAATTGGACCAATTTAACGCGAATTTTTAATATTTTTTCGTGAAAATATTAATGAAATTATAATAAAAATTTATTATTTTTAGATTTTATACGTTGTTTTGATTTCTCGGCCGTTAGGCCGATTTAAACTTTGTCAAGTAGAGTTTTGCAACAGCCTCTTTCTCTTTGTCCTGGCCGGAACGGAACGAACAGTCAACGGTGCCTAAAACGGGTTTCACTGAAAGAAAGACACTATACATTGAAAAGGCAGTAGAGTTGCATATAGATATCGTATTTTGTTACGTTAAATAGATAGACATCCGCCGATAGGCGCATATAGTTTCAAGTTTAACACATTTACATTAAGAAAGGGCTAGACGATGAAGATAACAAGGTATTTAATCACGGCATTGCTGGTCGCAGGTCTCCTGTCGTGTGCAGAGGAATCACCCTTTGAACCCGATTTCAACCCGAATGGCGAGTCTCCTTTCAATACGGGTGGAGGCTCCACTGCTTCTATCGGTGAACTGACCTCTTTCACGATTGCAGTTGACAGCACCGGGCTCAACGAGAGTGAGACCATAGACTCCAGCGACGAAGACTACATCGAGAACAACACGTTTGACAAGGAGATTCAAATTCGCTACAACAGCACCCAGAATGCCACGGTCAACGGCGAGGTGACAGGCGTGAGCGTCGCCGTCAGCGGCGGCCACGTCACAGTGGTGTCAACGGTCAAGGGCGTGCGCTATACCCTGAGTGGCACGACAGGCGACGGCTCATTCAAGCTCTATGGCGAGAGCAAGTATGCCTTGCGGCTCAACGGGGTGAATATCACCAATCCCACAGGTGCTGCCATCAACAGCCAATGCAAGAAGCGTGGCTATATCGAACTGGCCGACGGCACATGGAACACGCTGCAGGATGGCAGCAGCTATGACACGCCTGCCGACGAGGACATGAAGGCGACACTCTTCAGCGAGGGCAAACTACTCTTCAGCGGCAGTGGCCATCTCAAGGTGCTTGCCAACTGCAAGGGCGGCATCACCAGCGATGACTATATCCTGTTCCGACCGGGCAACAACATCTACGTCAAGAACACTGCCAGCAACGGCATCAAGGCCAATGACGCCATCCTGATGCGAGGCGGCGTCATCAACGTGGAGTGTAGCGGTGTGGCAGCCAAGGGCATGAAGAGTGAGGGTATCATCCAGATTGACGGGGGACGCTTCACGGCCATCACCACGGGCACCGGCGAATGGGACAGCGATGATAATGACGTAAACGGCAGTGCCGGCATCAAGTGCGACAGCACCTTCACCATCAGCAGCGGAACGCTGTGCCTGATGAGCACCGGCCAGGGTGGCAAGGGAATCAGTTGCGACCAGGCCATGCACTTCGATGGCGGCACTGTTAAGGTCATCACCACGGGAACGGTCTATAGTAATGGACGCTACAGCACGTCGCCCAAGGGCATCAAGGGCGACGGAGACATCTATCTGGCGGGCAGCGACGTCATGGTGCGGGCAACAGGAGGCGAAAACAGCGAGGGCATCGAGAGTAAGGGCAAACTCTACATCACCGATGGCAAGGTGCAGGTCTATGCCTACGACGACGCCATCAATGCCAAGGGCAGCATCGCCATCAGTGGTGGCCAGGTGTTTGCTTATGCCATCAACAACGACGGCATCGACAGCAACGGTAACATAGCCGTCAGCGGCGGCACGGTTGTCGCTTGCGGCACCACCTCGCCTGAGGAAGGCATCGACTGTGACCAGAACACCTTTACCATCACCGGCGGTACGGTTCTGGGTATCGGCGGAACGACCTCGACACCCAGCACAAGCGGCACGACCCAGCCCGTGGCCATTGTCGGCGGCAGCAGCCTGACAAGTGGCACTTATATCGCCCTTGCCGGCAATGACGGCAGCAACATCTTTGCTTTTGCCGTGCCACGCGGCTACAACAGTTACACACTGCTGGTGAGCGCACCAGGCATGACCAAGGGCGGCAAGTGCACTTTGACGGCGGGAGCAACCATCAGCGGCGGCAGCAATTTTGACGGCTTGGTAACCGGCGCTAGCGTCACTGGCGGCTCAACGCTTGCCTCGCTCACGCTGAGCAACATGATCACCACCTATAAATTCACCAATACCCAACCTGGAGGCGGCGGACACTGGTAAGCCCGAGAGCTGTTCATGCCAGACTATGACATGGGCGATGGCGGTCACGTGTTCCGCACCTCTTGAACTACAGCGCACCCAGCGAGAAGGAGCCACCACCGTGCATGATACTGGACAAGAGCCAAGTGCAAACCACTGGAAAAATGCTTGATTCTCAAAGAAAACACCTAAATTTGCAACATGAACAGAATCATTTCATTTACATTAATGGTGATATTCACTTCACTGTTGTTTGGGGCCAACGCTCAAACAGAGTCAGACTTACTCGGTATTTTTGGCGACAAGGCCACGAAATTACAGGGCAAAAAGTTAAGGTATCGCGAAGTGCTAACCGCTCCTCAAGACACCGCTCAACCCATCCTGGTCATTTACCTGCATGGCGGTAGCGGCGGCGGAAGTGACAACAAGAAACAGATGATGTCGCCTGCTGTGGGCAAGATTTACGATTACCTGAACGGGAACAACATCAAAGCCTATTACCTCGTGCCGCAATGTCCGAGCAACGCTTCATGGAACGGAGATGCACCACGGCAGCGCAATCGTGGCGGTCGCCCATCGCCTGGTGAGCGTCGCCCTCGCGAGCCACAGCAATGTGAGGCCTACAACAAGTATGTCAAGGCTTTGGCCGATTATTATGTAAGAGAGTTCGGTGTCGATTCAACTCGCATCTATGTTTTCGGCTCGTCGATGGGCGGTCAAGGCGTTTGGTATCTGCTTGCCGACTATCCGGACTTTTTTGCCGCCGCCATGGTGGCCTCGGGAGGATATCGGGGATATAATACCACACAATTGGCTCGTACTCCCATAATTTGTACACGAGGTACGTTAGAAACGAGATCCGAACAAGTGAAGCAATTGATCGATGACATCAACCTGTTTGGAGGCAATGCCGTCTTCCAGCTACTGGAAGGGTTGGACCATCACGAAGCAACATCTGCAGCATTCACTCCCGAAAGGATCGAGTGGGTGTTGTCACACCGAAGAAAGCCATAAGTACCTGTCTATTTAGACATACAAGAAAAAGACAATCGAGGTTAATAATCCCTTAAACGCTTGCAGGTCTGGAGTTTTTCCCGTATTTTCGCATCCTAAAACGGAAGATAACTAAAACGTTGAATATTAATATGAACAATCACATCACTGAGGGCTATATGCCCTTTATGGGTTACCAGACCTACTATCGTATCGTAGGCGAACCTTCAGAGAAGGCTCCCTTGTTGCTGCTTCACGGCGGTCCGGGCAGTACACACAACTATTTCGAGGTGCTCGACTGCATCGCCGATACGGGTCGGCAAGTCATCTCATACGACCAGATCGGCTGCGGCAATTCTTATCTCGACGGGCATCCGGAACTGTGGACATTGAAGACATGGATTGACGAACTCATCGCCATCCGCGAACATCTTCATCTGGATGCCGTTCACCTTCTCGGACAGTCGTGGGGCGCCATGCAGGCTATTGCGTATGCGATAGATCAGAAGCCTGCTGGCATCAAGTCGCTGATTCTCTCGTCTGGTCATGCTTCCAGTTCGCTGTGGGCCAGTGAACAGCATCGGCTCATCAAGTATATGTCGGCCGAAGATCAGGAGGCCATCAGACGGGCAGAAGCTACAGGGAAATGGGATGACCCAGACTACTTGCGTGCCAACGAGCACTATTTTGAGCTTTACGTGACCAGCGTCGATGAACACTCGCCAGAGTGTCTCAGACGTCCGAAGCGTGCTGGTTCAGAGGCTTACCTCTATGGTTGGGGGGTACGCAGGACATCTGTACGCCCGTTGTCGCCGCCTCGCTCTACGAGCACATTCCTCACAGCCGTTGGCATCTGTTCCGCCATTCCCGCCATATGTGTTTCGTGGATGCTCATGAGGAGTATTGCGAGGTGCTTACCGATTGGCTGCAAGAGATGGATTGAGGTCTCGTAAGGCTTATGCCCGTCGGACTAATTAACCACATTTCCGGATTTTACTTTTCATACAATTCTATCGGCAAGCCGTCAGGATCTTGGAAGAAGATTTGCCATGAAGTCATGATGTTCCTCTTCACAATGTCAACTGCAGATTCAGCGTATATCGTGAGGAATCACTATCTTTGCAGCAATAACTGAAAGATAAATCGGAATTTAGAAATGACTACAGAAATTGAAAGCGGATACATGGCGGCAAGGACCGGTAAGATATTTCAATCAAAATTGGAGTCTTTGAAGAGTGAATCCAATTGGACAGGAATGATAAGAATGCTCAAAAGGTATGCGATGAGATATCCTAATGAATACTATATTTACCAACAATTGGCTGCAACTCTTTATTGTGATAGTGTTTCTCAATTCAAATTAGCCTATAAATATGCAGAGCGCGCGATGAAAATCGAGCCAGATGATGACCTCAATATATACACTTATGCGTGTGCGCTCTATTATGTTGGCCAGCTTGACAAGTCATTAGAATACTTCACAACGATTATAAATAAGGACATACACGAAATAGCATACGGAGAGCATGGAGAGGGGATTCGGTATGCCAAACAACTGATAAACGACTCTGTTTATATGTCAGGAGTTGTATGTCAGGACATGCATAGATACAATGAGGCAAAAAACTATTTCATGCGCTATCTTGAAAGAAAAAAGCCCTTTCAATATAGCGACTTTACTAAAAAACAAGCGATGACTCACTTGTTAGAATTGAAAAACAAGTAAATTCCAATTTAACAAACAATAACAGTATAATCATTCATTTGAAAGGTCTTGGTAGAGACCAGAGCCGCGACTCGAAACACTCCATGAAAATATGAAGAAAGTTATGTTTTTATTGGCAGTTGGAGTAATGTTCCTGACTGCCTGTGCCCAGAAGAAGGGCGGAGAAAGAGGGCCGCGCCATGGTGGCGGCATGAGTATCAACAAGGATTCTGACAGCACGTTTGTTGCCTTGAAGAATGAAACGTTGAAGAAGTTCAAACAACTCACTTTCGAGGATGCCAAGACGGGTAAGACGATGGCCTATAACCTGCTTGTCCCTGAAGGCTATGATGGAAAGGCAGGTTATCCGCTGGTGCTCTTTATGGCTGATGCCAGTACCATTGGTAAGGACGTGACGGCTCCGCTCACTCAGGGATATGGAGCGTTGGAGTTTGCCTCAGACCGTGACCAAAAGTTGCATCCGTCGTTCGTGTTGGTTCCCCAATACACGGAATGGGCCGTCCAGGATGACTGGAGTACAACAGATGAGGTGGAAATGACAATCCGACTGCTACAATCTGTTTGCAAGGAATATAATGTCGATACCAACCGTCTCTATACTACAGGGCAGTCGATGGGAGGCATGATGTCGTTCTACTTCAACATTACGCATCCCGACCTCTTTGCAGCCTCATTGTTCGTCAGCAGCCAGTGGGACACCTCGAAAATGCAGGACTTTGGCAAGAAGCATTTCTTCTACATCGTGGCTGGCGGCGACCAGAAGGCATCCGGTGGTATGAGAGACCTGGCGAAAGTGCTGAAGGAGAACAGTGCAAGGATTGATTCTGCAAGCTGGAGTGCAAAACTGCCGTCTGTGGAGCAAGAGAAGTTGGCAGAAGAACTGATTGCCCGTGGCGGCAACATCAACTTCATCAAATGGGAGGCAGGTAGCGTGCTCCCGGAATCAAGCAAGGGCATGGAACACATGGCATCATTCGACTATGGCTATAAGATAGCCGCAGTACGCGACTGGCTGTTCAAGCAGAGCAAATAGGAGGACGAACGATGAGAAAGATTTGCTTGAAGGTTCATCGCTGGTTAGGGCTGGCACTGGGCATTTTTATCGCTATCATCTGCTTTACTGGCGCGATATTAGTATTTCAAGACGAGATAAAAGAGGGCATCACTCACGACAATACTAAAGCGGTGAACATGCAGGGAAACCATCACCACAATGACCCTGCTGTTATTGATTTTGCTAAGAAACTACATCGTTATTTGCTTAATGTACCCGAAGAACCGCATGAGGGAATGTCAGCTGGCCGCTTTATTGTAGGCTCGGTCGCTATCTGTATGACAATCATTCTGATTACAGGCATTATTGCATGGTGGCCAAAGAATAAAAAGATGCTCAAATCGCGATTGAAAGTAAGGACAAACAAAGGTTTCCG
>CACZAC010000033.1 GCA_902779125.1 uncultured Bacteroidales bacterium
CCCGACTATGCCCGCGCTCGCAAGGCCTTCCTTATCGGCTATGACCGCAGCGTGCCCAAATTGCGCCAGGCCGACCACTGCATCGGCTGCGGCCAGTGCGTGGAGCATTGCCCCCAGCGTATCCAGATTCCGCGCGAGATGGAACGCATCAACAACTACGTCGAGGCAATCAAGCGAAACATCGACCGCGGCCTAGAAGCCTGACGGCTCTGAACTAAACGTGCAGATTGCGTTGATTGTTCTCCCTTTATGACAGATGTTGAAGGGTGGAGTCAACGCAATTGGCGTTTTTTGATGTATTGTAAAATGTCTTTGAAATGACAGTTTGAGTGTACTTTGGGCGCAAAACTGGGTGTAAAATTGGTCCAAAACGGTTTTTTCCCCTTAAATATAATAAGGTGGAAAGCAAAAACTTGTTTTTTTTATGCCTCACTTTCAGAAAAAGCAGTATATTTGCAGGCTGAAAAAGTCAAGTGAAACAAAAATTAACAAAAATTAATTAAATAATTCACAATTCAAACAAATGCAAACTAAAGGTTTTATTAGAGTCCTTACTTATGCATTGATCTTGATTTGCCTTTTCTACCTTTCGTTCACTGTAGTGAGCAATCACTACCAGAACAAGGCGGAGCAGAAGGCTCTCGCTGTTGCCGGCATCAAGACTGCTGACACCAGCAATGATGTTTACAAGACTGCATTGAATGAGTATCTGGACTCCATCGCTAACAAGAAGGTGTATCTTGGTTATTACACTTTCCAACAGGTTCGTGAGAAAGAGTTAGGCCTCGGCCTTGACTTGAAGGGTGGTATGAACGTGACACTGCAGATTTCGGTGCCCGACATCTTGCGCGCTCTTGCGAACAACAATCCCGACAAGAAGTTTAACCAGGCCATCGATAACGTGATGAGCAACCAGACCGCTCAGGACGACTTCGTCGGCTCCTTCTGCAAGGAGTATAAGAAGTTGGCACCCGAGGGCAACCTGGCACAGATCTTCCGCAATATCGAGCGCATCAAGGAGAAACCCAATGCTAGTGACACTGAGGTTCAGAAGATTCTGAACGACGAGGTGAACAGTATGGTGGACAACTCCTATAAGGTACTGCGCAACCGTATCGACCGCTTCGGTGTGGTACAGCCCAATATCCAGAAGCTGCAGAGCACTGGACGTATCCTGCTCGAGCTCCCGGGTGTGAAAGAACCCGAGCGCGTTCGCAAACTGTTGCAGGGTGCTGCCAACCTGGAGTTCTACGAGACCTATACATTGAACGATGTGCTTGGCTCTCTGCGTCAGCTCAGTGATCAGGCTCAGGCCAATAAGACCACTGCAGCCGCAGCTGCCGACACTACCGCAGCCGCAGCCGCCACTGATAGCGTTGCTAAGCCTGCTCCCGCTGCTACTCCCGCTCCCAAGGAGGGTAACCTCACTTTGGCTCAGCTCACTGGCTTTGAAGCCATGGCTGGCGCCGGTGGTTCATCTCCCGTTGTAGGTTATGTTGCCACCAGCGATACTGCTGATGTCAATGCCATCATCAACTCTCCGGTTGCCAAGACCATCCTTCCTGCCGACTTGAAGCTCGCTTGGACCGTAAAGGGTACCAAGACTCAGGATGGCCATGAGGCATTCCAGCTGGTAGCTCTGCGCACCGTCAATGGTCAGCCCGTGCTGAACGGTGACGTTGTTACCCGTGCCTCCAGCGAGTTTGATAACTTGCAGGGTCAGGTGGTTTCCATGTCGATGAACGATGAGGGCGCCCGCCAGTGGAGCCGCATCACCGGTAGCAACATCGGTAAGGCCATCGCTATCGTCCTCGACGATCAGGTTTACTCGTTCCCCAACGTGAACGGTCAGATTGATGGTGGTCGCTCTCAGATCACCGGCCACTTCACTGTTGAGGAGGCTAACGACCTTTCTAACGTGCTCGAGTCTGGTAAGATGGTAGCACGTGTCAATGTCGCTAGTGAGAGCGTTATCGGTCCGTCGCTGGGTAAGGAATCCATCCACAAGGGTCTTGTTTCGTTTATCATCGCCCTCGTGCTGCTGATGATCTTCATGGTTTGCGCTTACGGCTGGCAGGCTGGTATGATTGCTAACCTGGGTCTGTTCCTCAACCTGTTCTTCACCATGGGTATCCTTGCCTCGTTCCAGAGCGTGCTCACCCTGCCGGGTATTGCCGGTATCGTGCTGACGCTGGGTATGGCAGTGGACGCCAACGTGCTTATCTTTGAGCGTTGTAAGGAAGAATTGCGTGCCGGTAAGGGCCTCAAGGCTGCCGTCAGCGATGGTTACAAGAATGCATTCTCGGCCATCTTCGACTCCAACTTGACCACCATCATCACCGGTATCATCCTGATTCTGTTGGGTTCTGGTCCCATCCGCGGTTTTGCCGTTACTCTGGTAATCGGTATTTGCTGCTCGTTCTTCACTGCAGTGTTTGCAACCCGTCTGGTGATGGAGCACTTCGTGAACAAGGGCACCTTCGACAAGATGACCTTCACCACACCGATGACCCGCAACCTGATGGAGAACGTGAACTTCAACTTCATGGGCGCTGCCAAGAAGACCTCTTTCATCGTGCTTGGACTCATCGTTCTGATGCTTCTGCTCTTCGGCCTTCGTGGTCTGAACCGTGGTATTGACTTCTCTGGTGGTCGCAACTTCGTGGTACAATTTGACCATCCCGTTTCGACTCAGACTCTGGATGCACAACTCGAGACGCAATTCCCCGGTGCCAACACTTCGGTGATTACCATCGATAACGACACCAAGGTTCGCGTTTCGACCAACTACAAGATTGAGGATACCAGCGAGGGTGTTGATGATGAAATCATGAGCAAACTGTATGAGGGTCTGAAGAGTGACCTCGGTTCAATGTCTAAGGAAGACTTCAGCATGTCTAACGAAGACGTGGGTGTTGTATCGAGCGAGACCGTAGGTCCGAGCATCGCTAGCGACATGACCCGCCAGGCCATCTGGGCTGTGCTGTTCTCACTGCTTGCAATGGCACTCTACATCCTGTTGCGTTTCCGCAACATCGCGTTCTCTATCGGCGCTCTGGCTGCCGTAGCGTTCACCTCGTTTGTGGTAATCGGCTTCTACAACCTGCACGGCCTGCTGCCCTTCTCAATGGAGATTGACCAGACGTTCATCGCCGCTATCCTGACCGTTATCGGTTATCAGGTGAACGATACCGTGGTTGTATTTGACCGTGTGCGTGAGTACCGTTCGCTCTATCCCAAGCAGGATCTCTACACCACCTTTAACAAGGCGTTGTGCAGCACCCTGTCACGAACCATGATGACCTCTATCACGACCTTGCTCGTGCTGTTCATCATGCTCATCTTCGGTGGTGAGTCAATCCGCAGCTTCATCTTCGCGATGATCCTCGGTGTCATCATCGGTACTTGCTCCTCACTGTTCATCGCTTCGCCCGTGGCTTACTGGATTGCCCGCCGCAGCGACAAGAAGGAGGCAGCTCTTGCTAACGCAAGGAAGTAATGAATGACTAGCATCGGCAGGCATGGCTTGCATGCCCGCCGATGCCTTGTTGCTCCTGTAGTTCAATGGATAGAATGGAGGTTTCCTAAACCTTAGATTTGGGTTCGATTCCCAGCGGGAGTACAACTTATTGAAACGCCTGAGCCATGCGGCCCAGGCGTTTCAAGTTTAGGGTTTAGAGTTTGGGGTTTAGTGGTGATGAGGGGATTGCTCAGTTCTTTTTTTTGATTGAAATTGGTGATTCGCATTGCAATCGTCTTTGGTGTTTTGGCGTGCACTCATCATAAAAACGGTTGCCAAAGGACATCCCTTTGGCAACCGTTTAGTCGGTTGATGTGCGGCTGTATTTACTTCTTGAAGAAGCGGTTGTACAGGCCGGTGAAGCCCTGGCCGTGGCGAGCCTCATCGCGTGCCATCTCGTGAACGGTGTCGTGGATAGCGTCCAGGTTTTGAGCCTTGGCGAGTTTTGCGATGCGGAATTTGTCCTCACAGGCACCTGCCTCGGCTGCCATACGTTTTTCTAGGTTGGTCTTGGTATCCCAAACGACCTCACCCAGCAGCTCGGCGAACTTGGCGGCGTGCTCGGCCTCCTCAAAGGCATAGCGCTTGAAGGCCTCAGCTACCTCGGGATAGCCCTCACGGTCGGCCTGGCGCGACATAGCCAGATACATACCCACCTCAGAGCATTCGCCCTCGAAGTGTGCCTTCAGTCCGGCAAGGATTTCGGGGTCAACGCCCTTGGCAACGCCGATAACGTGCTCGGCGGCATAGGTTACTTCTTCGTCCTCCTTGAGTTCTTTGAACTTCTCGGCGGGTTGTTTACACTGCGGACATTTCTCGGGGGGCGTGTCGCCCTCGTGTACATAACCGCACACGGTGCAGATCCATTTCTTAGCCATAATTGTCAGTTAGTTGTTCTTTCTTTTTTTTATAAGTTAAACAGATGAATAATTACTCTTGATGATAATTACCCACTATAGGGGGTATAGAGGTAGTATGCTTACTCGGTCACTTCCTCAAAGTCCTCGGGGCCGACACCGCACAGGGGGCATTCCTCGGGAGGTGTGTCACCCTCATGGATGTAACCACACACATTGCATTTCCATTTCTTCATTGTTGTGAATTGTTTTAGATGGTTAATAAAAAACGGTTTATCGATTACAAAGTTAAACATCGAAGTGGCACAACTCCAAATTTTTTATTGATTTTTTTAGTTAAAAAATCCCCACGGTGCATGAGCATCGCGGGGATAGTCGTTAACAAGAGAGATTTGATTAGCCGTTGTACTTCTTCATCACCTTGATGAGGTCAAGCATCTTGTGGCTGTAACCAATCTCGTTGTCATACCATGAAACAACCTTGACAAACTTGTCGGTCAGGTAAACACCGGCGTCAGCGTCAAAGATAGAGGTCAGAGCGCAACCCAGGAAGTCGCTGCTGACAACCTTGTCCTCGGTGTAACCCAGAATGCCCTTGAGCTCACCCTCGCTGGCCTTCTTCATAGCAGCGCAGATGTCCTCCTTGGTAGCGGGGTTCTTCAGGTTCACGGTGAGGTCAACAACCGATACATCGAGGGTGGGGACACGCATCGAGATACCGGTGAGCTTGCCGTCGAGTTCAGGGATAACTTTACCTACTGCCTTGGCAGCGCCAGTCGAGCTGGGGATGATGTTGCCACAGGCAGCACGGCCACCGCGCCAGTCCTTAGCGCTGGGACCGTCAACGGTGCGCTGGGTAGCGGTTACCGAGTGAACGGTGGTCATCAGACCGCTCTCAATGCCGAAGTTGTCGTTGAGCACCTTGGCGATGGGAGCCAAGCAGTTGGTGGTGCAGCTGGCGTTGCTGACGATGGTCTGGCCAGCATACTTGTCGGTGTTGACGCCGCAAACGAACATGTCGGCCTGGCGACCGTCGTCACCCTTCTTGCTGGGAGCTGACAGAACCACATACTTGGCACCGGCCTTGAGGTGTTTCTCGGCCTTGTCCATGGTCAGGTAGAAACCGGTGGATTCAACGATATACTCGGCACCGATTTCGCCCCAAGGGAGGTTCTCGGCGTCCTTCTCTGCATAAACGTGGATGTGCTGACCGTTAACGATGAGTTCTTTCTTCTCCAGGTCATAGTCCACGGTGCCTTCGAAGCGTCCGTGCATGGTGTCATACTTGAGCATATAGGCCATGTAGTCAACATCGAGCAGGTCATTGATACCTACAACCTCGATTTCGTTAACGTTCTCGGGTTCAAATGCTGAACGGAATACAAAACGGCCAATACGTCCGAATCCATTAATACCGATTTTAATCTTCTCCATAATGCTTTTTTTAATGATTTTTTAATAAATAATGCAGTTATATAACTTTAATGTTAATTTTTTACTATCTTTGCGTTGACGTTTGCTCGGGAGCAGTCGCCTTTGCGACTGCAAAATTAAGAAAAAATCTGAAATGACGTCTTTTTTAGGTAGCAAATTGCTATTTTTGTGCTTGAATTAAGAATGTTTAATAGTTAGTAAAAGATTATATTAATTTTTAAAAACTGAAGAATTATGGGATTCATTAAAGAATTTAAGGAATTTGCAATGAAGGGTAATGTAATGGACATGGCTGTCGGTGTTATCATCGGTGGTGCCTTCGGCAAGATTGTCACTTCGCTTGTTGATGACGTGTTGATGCCCGCAATCGGCCTGTTGACCGGTGGCGTTGACCTGTCTGGACTGGAGTATCATCTGCCCCCCGTGTCCGAGATGGTTGGTGAGGCTGCTTCGGCTGTCGGTGCCGAGGGCGCCGTTGATGCTGTAGCCGATGCCGCCAGCACGGTTGCCGCCAACGCCGGCGTTGCTGCCGAGGCCACTGGTGCAGTGCTCAAGTACGGTCTGTTCCTCCAGAACGTTATCGACTTCATCATCATCGCATTCTGCATCTTCTTGATGATCAAGGCCATGAACAAGCTCATGCCCAAGAAGGAAGAGCCCGAGGCTCCCGCTGGCCCCACCCAGGAAGAGTTGCTCGGTGAGATCCGCGACCTGCTCAAGGACAAGAAGTAAGTCGTCATCATTTTCAGTTTACCTAATAACAGCGCCCGCAGTCAGCATTAGCTGACGCGGGCGCGTTATTTGTCTGTTCTTGAAAGGTAAAAAAAGACTATGCCGATCGGCATAGTCTTTTCGTTTTTTACTGTAGGGTAAGTCGATATTAATCGTTTATTTTTAACAAACCTGTGCGGTAAGCTTTACCTATAAGTTCAGCCACGTTGCGAGAGTTGGTTTTACGCAGCAATTGCTTGCGGTGATACTCCACAGTGTTGGATGAGATAAATATTTTCTCTCCAATCTCCTTGCTGTTATACCCTGTTGACAGCAATTCGAGTACTTCCTTTTCTCTGGAAGTCAGTTCAATCTTGGGGGCACTCATAATGTCACGATTTTGATAAGATGCTTATTTTAACATAGTTGCAAAAATACTTATGAAAACGCACCAAACCAAACAAATTAGCAAAATTTTAGGCAAAATGATACCAAAACTATTCATTTCAGTAGAGATTTTGGACAAATGTTTACTTTCTTTGAATAGAATCGCGTAAAAAAAGATTTAATTGAATATTATAAACATATTTCAAATATGTTAACATTGCATGAGGTTATTATGTCAAGATTCAGGTATTTACAGGTCGATGATGGCGGTGTGATCGTTGATGACGGTTTCGTGCCCCGTGCCGATGTCGTTGAGGTCCTCGAGGATGCTGCGCAGTACCAGGCGGAAGGTGCTGTAGATGCGCAGTCTCATGACTAATTTGAACAGTGGCTTGAGGATTCCTCTCACGGTCTCGTTGACGATGCTGTTCACGCCATCGATGAGTTGCTCGACAATCTGGCGGTTGTCGAAGCCGTTCTCGTTGCCTTCGGCAAAGGTGATGTAAACCTGCGTGACGGGCTCCTGCAAGTGCTTGAGCAGCAGCTCTGCTATAGCTTCGGGCGTGTCGGGAATGTTGACATAGCGCATGATAAAGGGGTGCTTGTCTCTATATTTGTCGATGGCTTGGCTAATCTCGGTCCAATAACGCGTGAGCACACCTCGTGTCATGGTGGGGACGCATTCAACGAACATTTTACGCGCCCGTTCGCCGAAGTCCGGGTCCGTCGGCAAGCTGTTCAGGGTGCTGATGCGCATATGCAGCTTGCCACTGATGGTGTTGCACGAGGCGATGCGCCACTGGCAGGGGTAACCCACCGCTGCCGAAGTGGCTATCTCGACCATGCTGCCTTCTTTCATGTTCGTCTGGCCGATGTCGCTGATGTGCAGGTGTCCCGTGAAAATGACATGGACTCCAGCCTCTATGAGCCGTTGACACAGTTGGTGTGCTTGGTCCACCATATAAGGCGCCGCCAGGATTTCCTCCATGTGGAAATGGGGCACCAAGTGATGGTGCATCATGGCGATGACGCGCTTGCCGGCAGCGGTGGCATTGCTGGCTTGCTCGACCAGCCATTGCTGGGTCGATGCCTCGAGGCTGCCGCCTGTTTTGCAGTGGTCACGCGCATCACCACGGCTGACAAAGGTGTTGAGACGGTCCATGCAGGCGTCGATGGCAAGGATGGTGATATTGGGGGTGACATCGCGGCAATAGCTCAGCGTGTCGGGGTCGCGCCGTGACCGCTCATCATAGCCCATGTTGCGGTAAAACTCGGCAAACTCCTTGCGGGTGATGGTTGTTGCGGGTGTGGTGTCGTCGCCATCAAAGAATCGCGCATCCGGGTTGTTGATGTCGTGGTTGCCAGGCACAACCAGCACTTGGATACCGGCATCCACCAGCCGTTGCAGCTGCTCTGCCACCAACTCATGGCTCACGCGCTCGCCGTCCTTGGTGAGGTCGCCCGTCACCAGCACGAGTTGTGGCCTGAGTTCAAGGATTTCTTCGACGAGAGTTTGCAGGATTTCAAGGCTTTCACGCAGCATCTTGCGGTCACGGTTCAAATACTCCTGAAAGGCCTTTCCGTCATTCACGAGCAGTTTTGGTGCCATCACGTGTAAGTCACTGATAATGGCGATTTTGGTGGTTTTGTCGTTCTCGTTTTCCATCATTACAGCCATGTAAGTTTTACTCCACTACCAACATCAATGGGAGTTGATGATTCAGTGACCACAAATATAGTGTTTTTTCTTGAAGGAACGCTATTGTGTTGTCGAAAATAGTGCTTTTTTACAGCTTGAGCTTCAGGTGCAGGTCATCGGTGTGTGACTCCAGTGGTGAGCCCACAGCATTGCGGTCCTCGAGAACGCTGCGCACCAGCGGCTCCAATTGAGGATAGACACTGCCCTGGAAAAACTCCCACAGGTTTTCGGCTTGGCTGGGGGCGACTTCTTCAATCATCGCACGTATGCCTTGCTTGCCTTGTTCGATGATGTCCTCGAAGTCCTTATCCTGCTCGTTGCCCTCGACCACGGCAAGCAGCGTGCGCGACAGCACCTCCTTGAGGTGGCGCAGTGCAAGCTGTGTCGCCTGTTGGGGTGTCTCGGGCAGATTCACCTTGCCGCCGCCAGCTTCGAGCATCGCTTTCAGTTGAGGCAGGCGTCCGCCCAGTTTGTCCCATGCTTTGCTCGACAGTATCGACGCCACGCCCGGAGTTGACTTGATGATGCGTTGACGTCCCAGTTCGCGCAGGGTGGGGCAGGACTGTGTGGCGGTGAGCCAGCGCGTGTCGATTTCGAGAGTGCGGTGCTGGCTGTCGAGTGTTGCGGTGCGCAGTGCGAACGGATAACAGATGGCCGAGCCTGTAGCCACCTCAACAATGCTGTCGTTGCCCTCGTCATCATAGAGGGTGGCGGCATCGGTCACGTGCAGGTGACCCGTGAAGATGACGTGGATGCCCGCTCCCATGAGTTCTCTGGCAACCTCATTGTGGCGGCTGACGATGTAGTTGGCAAGCAGGCGCTCTTCCTTATCGAAATGCGGTACCAGGTGGTGGTGCATCATGGCGATGATCTGCTTGCCCTGCTGCTTGGCGTTGGTCGCCTGCTCGATGACCCATTGCATCGTTTCGGGCTTGATGCGCCCGTTGTTGTAGTAGGCGTTGGTGCTGTCGCCACGGCTGGTGAGCTTGTTGAGTTCGTCCATGTTGCTGTCGATGGCGATGATGACCACGCCCTTGACAGGCTCGCAGCAGTAGCTCAGCGAGGCAGGGTCGCGGCGGCTGCCCTTGCCGTAGCCGTAGTCGCGGTAGATTTGTGCAAACTCCTCGCGGGTGACCGTCGCGGTGGGTAGCGTCTGGTCACCGTCAAAGCGCTTGGCACCCGGGTTGTTGCAGTCGTGGTTACCGGGGATGACCAGTGCCTGGATGCCCTGTTGTGCCATGCGCTGCAGGTGTTGAGCCATACGCTCGTGACTGGCGCGTTCACCGTTGTGGGTGAGGTCGCCCGTGAGCAGTACCAGCGTCGGCTTGATGCTGATGATGCTGTCGGTGAGGGCAGTCATGATATCATCACTTTGTGCCATCATCTTGAGCTCCACGGCATCGGCACTTTTAATGGCATTGCCGGCGGTGATGAGTTCAGGACTCAGCAAGTGGGTGTCGCTGATGACAACGATACGGTCGAGGTTGGTGCGAGCCGTTCCCTCGAGTGCGAGCAATGTGGATAGTATCATTATAATAATGAGTCTAATTTTCATAATCATCGTTCTGTATGCATTTATTGTGCCAATATTCAGTAGTGGTATTCTCCTCTATATATTATTAACAATTTGACTGTAACATTTATTGTTTTCTTAAAACCTTTGTGCCTTAGGTCCTCACGCTAAGGCGCAAAGACGCTAAGATTTGTATATGGCATCCGCTTTGTATTTGTTGTATTTATTGTTTTCTTTTTGTTTAATAGAGGGAGGTTAGTCGAGTGGGGTAATGGTGAAGCCGCATTGGGTGAGGTGGCGCCAATAGGCGGGGTAGGACTTGGAAACGACGTCGGCATCGCGGATGATGAGGCCAGGGAAACGCACCGCAGCGGGGGCAAAAGCCATTGCCATGCGATGGTCTCCGTGTGTGTCGATGACGGGTGGTTGGGTGGTTACAGCTACGCGTTCGCCATACCACGAGATGGCGTCCTCGCCTTCGATTTTCAGAACATAGCCCAGTTTGAGCAATTCCTGGCGCAATGCTTCGATGCGGTCACTCTCCTTGAGCCGCAGCGTGCGCACGCCTGTCATGCGGAAAGACCGCTCCAGCAGGCACATCAGTACCGCCCATGAGGGAACGAGGTCGGGCGTCGCCGCCATGTCGGCAAAGTTGGAACAGCAGCAGTCGATGAAACGGCTCGTGTCGAGCGTCACGCCGTGGGCGTCGAAGCGTGATGCGATGCCCAAACGGCTACCTAGATCGACCAGGCGGGCGTCGCCCTGGATGCTGTCGGCGGTCAGTCCCTGGAGGGTGATGCCGGATTGTGGCAACAGAGCGGCAAGGGCATACCATGGCGCTGCAGCGCTCCAGTCGGCCTCGACCACGATATCGTTGCCCTTGTAACCGTTGCCCACGGCAATGGTGTTACCCGTGAAATCAACCGTTGCTCCCATGCTGCGCATGACGGCTGCCGTCATGTGGATATAAGGCGCCGAAACGATGTTGCCCGTGAGTTGGATTGAGCCGCCACCGATGGCTGGCAGTATCATCATCACCGCCGAGATGAACTGTGAACTCACGTCGCCTGCCATGGTGATATCGCCACCATGCATCACGCTCCCAGTAATCTGCAACGGCGGGAAACCCTCTTGACCTAAATACTCGATGTGGGCGCCTAGCGACCGCAAGGCATCGACCAGTGGACCGATGGGACGGTGGCGCATGCGCTCCACGCCATCGAGGGTGACTGTCATGCCCTCGCGGGTGGCGAAATAGGCGGTGAGAAAACGCATGGCAGTGCCTGCCGCTCCCACGTTGATGTCGCCCTCCTGCCGCGACAGGGCATCGACCATCACCGCAGTGTCGTCGCACAAGGCGGGATGCAGCACCTGAGGTACCCCTCCACACAGGGCAGCAATCATCAACGCCCGGTTGCTGATGCTCTTGGACGTGGGCAGGCTGATGGTGCCATTGGCTTGTTGCGGTGCGGTCAGTTGGAGGGTCATATTGTTTCTAGTTTCTAGTCCCTAGTTTCTAGTCCTTAGTTTCTGGTTTTTAGTTATTTTTCAGTCTTCGGTGTCTACGGGGACTGGCTCGATGAGGTCGCGGTAGAGTTTGAGGGAGTCGCTGGGCATCTTCTCGCTGCCCAGGACCATGGGCATTAGGTCGAGGGTGAACTCATAGGGCTTGTTATTCATGATGTGCTCGGTGCCGAAGGTGTCCATGTTGGGGTTGATGGCGTAGAGCAGGTTCAAGGCGATGCTCAGCAAGAAGGCATACTTGAACATGAACAGCAGAGAGCCGCCGAACTTGTCAATGAACCCCAGGTGAATGCTGTCGAGGGTGCCCTTGAACAGGCGCATCACCAGCCTGATGATTGCCATCACGATGAGGAAGGCAAACGCCAGCGACACAGTCTTGACCGTGATGCTGGACAGAGGCCAATCGGCAGCGCTGGGAACGATGGCAAGGAAGATGTCCTTAGCCAGGTCGCCGCACTTGTAGCAAAGCACGATGGCCACAACCCATGAGATGAGGGATGACAGTTGGCCGATAAAGCCCTTGCGGTATCCCAGCACGATGCCTCCCAGCACAATCAGTATGATAAGAATGTCGATAAAGGTCATGTTCAGTTGTCAGTTTTCAGTTGTCAGTTTTCAGTTGCCAGTTTTCAGTTGCCAGTTTTCAGTTTCGTTTCCCTCAACTAACTATTGTCTATTAACTTTTAACTATTTCTCGGGTAGTAGGATGTCGTCAATCCAACCGTCCTTGCTATAACGGCACAGGTCCACATAGGCGTCAATGCCAGGGATGATGCCTGTCTCGCTGTATTGCCAGATGGTGTACTCGCCTTCCCAGTTGATTTCGGGCTCTTCGTTGGAATACCTGCCGATGTAGAGGCGGTGCTTGTTGAAGTGAGGGGCGAGGTTCTTGTTATAGAAGCCCATGGTGCTGTAAATCATGGGTTGAACACCGTAGAAATCCTCGGTGAGTTGGCAGAACTTTTCCACGCTGTCGATGAGCTGGCTGCGTGACCAGTCACCGCGCACTTCCACGTCGAGCATGGGGATGAGGTGCTGGAGACGCTTGAGGGCATACTTGGAGAAGTTCTCGAACTGCTCGTCAACCGACGATGTGGGACTCAGGTAATGATAGCTGCCCACGAGCAAACCGTATCGCCGTGCCTGGGTGAGGTTGTGGACATAGTGTGGGGAGCGGTAGGTGGCTCCCTCGGTGGCCTTGATATAGACAAAGCGGATGTCCTTGTCGCTGCTCACTTTGGCCCAGTCGATATAACCTTGATGGCTCGAGATGTCGATGCCGTCATACTTGGCTTGCTCGTTGCGAGGCGGCACTTGAGGATGCTTGTTGCGGCCACTGGTGCTGTTGCCCTGGCATGAACACATCAAGACCATTGTCAGCACGATGATGGCTAACAATGGTCTGTGATAATATGTGAGTACCTGATGGTTCATTGTTCAGTTGGTGCTCATATTGGCGGCTCAGTCGCCGGAAGTCCCGCTGGAGACTAATCGTTGTCCGCCGAACTCTGGTTGGTGCGGTACCCCTTGCTGTTGGCCGAGCGGATGCTGTCGTTGCGCTGCGCCTGGTTCAACTTGCTGGTCAAGGTGGTGCTGGCGGCCTTTTTGCTGACCTTGGTGGCAGCTTTGCGCTCAGCTTCTTGCTTGGCTTTCTGTTCGCGGGCCTTTTGAGCTTCGGCTTTGCGTTTGGCCTTGGCTTCGGCTTCTTTCTTTGCGGCTTCTTCCCGCGCCTTCTGCTGGGCCTGGTTACGTTTCACCTGTTCGGCTTTGGCCTTATTCTTGCGGTCTATTTCGGCTTGCTTCTTGGCAGCTTCTTCGGCTTGCTTCTTTTTCTGCTCTTGAGCCTTTTTTTCTTTTTCAGCTTTTTTCCTCTCTTCTTCCTGCTGGCGCTTGGACTGCTTGGTCGTCTGCTTGGGCTTCTGTTCAGTCATGTTGACGCTGGTGGGCTTTTCCACGGGTTTCACAACGTCTTTGACACTTCCCTTAGGCTTGTTCTTGCCTTTCCCAGGGTGGTAGATGATGTCATTCAGGCTGAATCCCTTGTTGAAACGGCTCAGGTCAACTTTGCTCTTGATGCCGGGGATGGTGCCCTTGTCTGAATACTGCCACATCACCCAGTTGTAGCCGATGTTGGGAGCATTGTCGCTGTACTTGGCGATGAACAGGGGATAGTCCTTAAATGCGCGTCCCAGATGTTTCTTGAAGAAACTCTCGGAAGTGTAAATCAATGGTTTGCAGCCATAGTAATCCTCCAGCAGGTCGGCAAACACCTTGAGGCTGTCCCTGAGCTGCTGTGAAGTCCATCGGTTGCACTCCTCAACGTCGATAAAGGGAATCAGATCCTGCTCGTCCTTGCGTGCCGTGCGCACGAAGTTCTGGAACTGTGCGGTGGCGCTGGAACGGTTGGTGAGGTAGTGGTAGCTGCCCACTTTGACGCCATGACTGCGTGCGTTGCGGATATTGTCCTCATAGCGGTGGTCAGTGTGGTCACAACCCTCGGTCGCCTTGATATAGACATATTTGATTTTGGGATTCTTCTTGATTTCCTGCCAGTCGATGGTCAACTGGTACTTGGACACGTCAATGCCGTCAAAATTAGGGTTGACGGGCTTGGGGGGAGCGGGTTTCTGCTCCTCTTTGGCTTCCTGCTTTTTCTCGTTGGCGGCATCGGCGGGTTTCATGTCTTTCTTGTCGTCCTGCTTTGCGGCAGGTTTTGTAGTGTTGTCCTGCTTTGCGGCAGGCTTAGCAGTAGCCTTGGCAGGAGTGCTTTTGTCCTCCTGTTTGCTGTCTTTCTTATCGTCCTTCTTGCTTTTGTCGGTAGCCGACTTTTTATCATTGCTCTTGGCGCGTTCGCGGGTGGGTTTGTTGATGTCGGCGTGTTGAGGGGAGGCCATACCCATACAGGGCATGAATGCCAGCATAATAGTAATCAGTAAAGTATAAATTGTGTTTTTAACCATCTTTTTATTGAAATCCATTGCTAATACTGTTCACAGAGTAAAGTTGGCTGCAAAGTTAAGAAAAAAACCGTGAACGCCTTTCTTAAAAATTGTCAAATGTGATTTTTCTGTAAAAAAAGCGAAAAGTGTCACTAACACGCCTGTGATGTGACGAGAAATCACTATCTTTGCCTATCTTTGGTGGAATGTCAATAACCAAAAGGAATTAAATATAACGATATATGGCAAAGAAAAGCGGATTACAATCGTTGAAACAGGAACGTCGTGAGTACCACGACAGGGTCATCAACTTCTTTAATGAGCAGGGAGAGTCACCTTTCAACTACAAGCAGGTGTCGGCTGCTGTGGGTGCCAATACGCCCAAGCGCCGCATGCTCATCGTTGAGATACTGGACCAACTCGCCGTGGATGGATTCCTGGTGCAGGTGGGTCCCGGCAGCTACAAGTCGGCGAACCGTTCATCGGTGGCCGAAGGCATCTTTATTCGCCGCGGCAACGGTAAGAACAGCGTGGACACCGCCAGCGACGACGGCAAGCCCATCATGGTTGCCGAGCGTAAGTCGATGCACGCCCTGAACGGCGACCGCGTGCTGGTACACATCCGTGCGGCACGCCACGGTCTGGAGCCCGAGGCCGAAGTCGTCAAGATTCTCGAGCGCAAGGAACAGGTATTTGTCGGCACGTTGCAGGTGCTCAAGTACTTTGCCCAACTCGCTACCGACAGCAAGTTCCTGGCTACCGACATCTTTATTCCGCTGGACAAACTTGCCGGCGGCAAGACTGGCGACAAGGTGGTGGTCAAGATTATAGATTGGCCCGAGGACGCCAACACCCCCATCGGTGAGGTCGTTGACGTGCTGGGTGTTGCTGGTGAAAACAATGCCGAAATCCATGCCATCCTCGCCGAGTTCGGCTTGCCTTATAAGTATCCGGAGAACGTGACCGAGGCCGCCGAGGCCCTCGATGACGGCATCACCCCCGAGGAAATCGCCCGTCGCCGTGACATGCGCGATGTGACCACATTCACCATCGACCCTGCCGACGCCAAGGACTTTGACGACGCCCTGTCAATCGAGAAACTGAAAAACGGCAACTGGGAAATCGGTGTCCACATTGCTGACGTGAGCCACTATGTTACGCCCGGCTCCATCATCGACAAGGAGGCTTACGAACGTGCCACCTCGGTTTATCTGGTGGACCGCACCATTCCCATGCTGCCCGAGAAATTGTGCAACAACATCTGCTCGCTGCGACCCGACGAGGACAAACTCACCCACTCGGTAATCATGGAGATGGATGCCGAGGCCAAGGTGAAGAAATACAAAATATGCCACACGGTGACCCGCAGCAACAGGCGTTTCTCCTACGAAGAGGCTCAGCACATCCTCGAGACTGGCAAGGGTGACCTTGCCGAAGAGCTTGCCGTGCTCAACGAGATGGCAAAACAGTTGAGGCATCGCCGTTTTGAGGAGGGCGGCTCGGTGTCCTTCAACCGCGAAGAAATCAAATTTGACATCGATGAGCAAGGCAGGCCCACTGCTGTCCATGTCCATGTGGCACAGGACGCCAACAAACTCATCGAGGAGTTCATGCTGCTTGCCAACTGCAAGGTGGCAGAGCATATCGGCAAGGTGCCCAAGAACAGGACCCCCAAGGCATTTGTCTATCGTGTCCACGACCAGCCCGACCTAGACAAAATGCAGAACTTTGCCGACATCGCTGCCCACTTCGGCTACAAGATACGTACCAAGGGCTCTGGCAAGGATATCAACAAATCCATCAACAAGATGCTGGAGCAGGCCAAGGGCAAACCCGAGGAAGAAATGCTCGCTATCCTGGCTATCCGCTCGATGGCAAAGGCTATCTATAGCGCGACCAACATCGGCCATTATGGCCTGGCGTTTGACTACTATACCCACTTCACCTCGCCCATCCGTCGCTATCCCGACTTGACGGTTCACCGCCTGCTGGACAAGTATGCCTCAGGAGAGAAGAGTGTGGACCCCGTTAAACTCGAGGACCAGTGCAAGCACATGAGCGCTCAGGAGCAGCTTGCTGCCAACGCTGAACGCGCCTCCATCAAATACAAGGAGGTCGAATTCATGGGCCAGCGCTTGGGTAGCGTGTTCACGGGTCATATCTCGGGCGTGACCGAGTGGGGTCTGTATGTCGAACTTGATGAGACCCATTGCGAGGGTCTGGTAGGCATCCGAGGCCTGGATGACGACTTCTATGAGTTCGACGAGAAGAACTACTGCATCCGTGGCCGCCGTTGTGGCAAGGTGTATCGCTTGGGCGATGACATCACTATCCAGGTGGCACGTGCCGACCTCATCAAGAAACAGCTCGACTTTGTTCTTGTGGACAAGGAGAACCCTGCCAATACCCACCGCATTGACCGCGAACCCATCACCGAGCAGAACAGCCGCAGCATGAGCGGACGCCTCTCGCGTGATGAACGCCGCCGTGAACAGTATGAGGGTGGCAGCGCCTCGCGCCGTCAACAACGCGGTAGCCGTGGCAACAGCACCCGCCGCCAGGCTCGTGAAGTTCGCGACAATAAGGTCGGCAGGCCCGGGCGCAAGTCAGTCCGCTCCGGCAAGCCCCGTGGACGTAAGAAGTGAGAAGTGAGGAGTGAGGAGTAAGAAGTGAGGAGTTTTTTTCTGTTCCATCCGTTTCTTCAGTAATATCCGTTCGATAGATAAATGAGCGATATCATCCAACATAAGGTGAAACTTGAGACATTGGGCTGCAAACTCAATTTCTCGGAAACGGCAACGATGCAGTCGCTGCTCGCCGAACATGGCATTGTGCCTGTTGAGCGCGGCGGCGTGCCCGATGTGTGTGTGGTCAACACGTGTAGCGTGACCGCCCTGGCCGACAGCAAGTGTCGCCAGCACATCCGTCATCTCATCCGCCAGTACCCTGATGCGCTGATGGTCGTTACGGGCTGCTATGCCCAACTCCAGGGCAAGGAAATTGCCGAAATCCCTGGCGTTGACATCGTTTTGGGCAGCGAACACAAGGCCGAGATAGCGCGGTATGTGTCACAGTGGTTTGAGGACAGGCAGAAGCGGCTTGAAGTGACACCGTCGCTTGATATACGCTCGTTTTCGCCTTCCTGCGACCGTGGTGACCGCACCCGCTATTGGCTAAAGGTGCAGGACGGTTGTGACTATTGGTGCAGCTATTGCACGATTCCCGCAGCTCGCGGACGCAGTCGCAGCGGCACCATTGCTCACCTCACTGAGCAGGCTCGTGAGGTGGCTGCCGAGGGAGGCAAGGAAATTGTCATCACTGGCGTGAACATCGGTGACTTCGGCAAGAACACGGGCGAGAATTTCCTCGATTTGCTGAAGTCGCTCGATGGCATCGATGGTATCGAGCGTTACCGCATCTCATCTATCGAGCCCGACCTGTTGACCGATGAAATCATCGACTTCTGTGCCCGTTCGCGGGCCTTTATGCCGCATTTCCACATTCCGCTGCAGAGCGGTAGCGACCCGGTGCTCAAGTTGATGCGCCGCCACTATGACCGTCAGCTGTTTGCCGACAAGGTGCAGCGGTGCCGCGAGTTGATGCCCGACTGCTTTATCGGCGTTGACGTGATGGTGGGCACCCGTGGCGAGACGCCCGACCTGTTTGAGGACAGTTACAACTTTATTGCAGGGCTTGAGGTCCAGCATCTGCATGTCTTCCCCTACAGTGAGCGCCCCGGCACGATGGCGTTGCGCATCCCCTACATCGTCACCCAGCAAGTCAAGCAGGAACGTGCTGCCCGCATGATTGCCCTGAGCGATGAGAAGCAGGCCGACTTCACCCGCCGCTACCTGGGCACCGTGCGTCCCGTGTTGCTTGAGCATGGCCGCGGCAAGGGCATGATGCACGGTTTCACCGACAACTACATTCGTGTGAACGTCGAGCCCGACATGAGCCTCGCAAACCAGATTGTTAATGTGAAACTATTGACCCTCAACGACGACCTCACCGTCGATGCCCAGGTAGTCACCAACAAGCAAAGCCAATGACATGAACGAGATAGAGAAAATACCCACTATTCAAGATTCGGGACACACTGCGTCCCGAATTGACGTGGTTACACTACCGCCATCTTATTAGTGTTGAAAATGATCAGGCGCGTTGGTAATACATCAAGCAATTAGATTCTTAAAGACGAAAGAGAATTAAATAAAACAAAGAAATTTTCTATTAATGAAACAGGTTGGTGTCATCATATTGAATTGGAACGGTGCTGAATTGCTGCGGCGCTATCTGCCCACGGTGATTGCGGGCACCGATGCCGCTATTGCCGACGTGATTGTTGCCGACAACGGCAGCACCGACAACAGCCTGAAAGTGCTCCAGGAGGAATTTCCTGGTGTACAGGTCTTGCGCTTTGAGAAGAACTACGGCTTTGCCGAGGGGTATAATTTGGCGATTGCCCAGACGATGTACCCCTACACGGTGCTACTCAACAGCGATGTGCGTACGCCGCAGGGATGGCTCAACCCGTTGTTGGACTATATGGAGGCACATCCCGAAGTGGGTGCTGTGATGCCCAAACTGCTACATGACAGCGAGGAGGACGGTGAAAAGACTATGTTTGACTATGCCGGAGCAGCGGGTGGTTACATAGACAGCCACGGCTATCCCTATTGCCGTGGTCGCATCTTTGAATATGTCGAGGATGACCATGGCCAGTATGACGACGGGCCCAAGAGCGTCTTTTGGGCAACTGGGGCGTGCCTGATGGTACGCAGTCAACTTTATCAGGACGTTGGAGGCTTGGACAAGGATTTCTTTGCCCATATGGAGGAGATAGACCTGTGCTGGCGCATTCGTCTGGCCGGTAAAGACTTGTTGATGCTGCCTTCGAGCCATGTCTATCACCTGGGTGGCGGCAGCCTTTCCTATGGCAACCCCAGGAAGACCTACCTCAACTTCCGCAACAACCTGCTGCTGCTTCACAAGAACCTGCCCCACGGCGAGGGCAAGAAACTGTTGTTTGTGCGCCGCTTGATGGACACGTTGGCTTTTGGCATGGCGTTGGCAAAGTTCCATTTCGGCGATGCAAAGGCGATTATTCGTGCTCACCGCGACTTCCGTAAGATGCGGAAGAACTACACCTCACAGCCCGAAGTCAATCTGTTGAAGGCCCTTCCCGAGGAGCGCGTGAACATCATTACTGCCCACTACCTTCATGGTATCAAGCGGTTTACAGAACTGAAAATTTCCGACTGACAACTGATAACGATATACTGACAACTGAAAATGAAAAAGCTCGGATTTGGATTGATGCGTCTTCCTCTGGTCAACCCCGATGACCAGTCAAGTATCGACATTGAGAAATTTAAAGCGATGGCCGACAGGTTCATCGAGCGTGGCTTCACCTACTTTGACACCGCCTATCCCTATCACGGTGGCAAGAGTGAAGTGGCCTTTAGAGAGGCTGTGGTGAAACGCTATCCGCGTGAGGCGTTCACTGTCACTAGCAAGATGCCCGTGTGGGCTATTAACGAAGAGTCCGACCTTGAGCGCATTTTCAACGAGCAGTTGGAGAAATGCGGTGTCGATTATTATGACTATTACTGGCTACACGCACTTAACCGCGAGCGTGTCGAGGTCATGGACCGCATGGACGGCTGGGGATTCATTGCCCGTAAGAAAGCCGAAGGCAAGATTCGCCACATCGGGTTCTCGTTTCATGACGATTCCAAACTGTTGGCTGAAATCCTGGAAAAGCATCCCGAGGTAGAATACGTTCAGTTGCAGATTAACTACCTCGATTGGGATAGCCCCGCTATCGAGTCGCGGGTGTGCTACGAACTTTGTGTCAAGCACGGCAAACCCGTTATTGTCATGGAACCCGTCAAGGGCGGCTCGTTGGCCCACGTGCCCGAAGGCATCGAACGGCTATTCAAGGGTTATAACCCCGATGCCAGCCCTGCCTCATGGGCTATCCGCTACTGTGCGTCACTGCCCAATGTGATGATGGTGTTGAGTGGCATGAGCAACATGGAGCAGCTCGAGGATAACACGTCCTATATGCAGGATTTCCAGCCTCTTAATGATGAGGAACAAGACATTATCACCCAAGCGACACAAGTCATTCGTGATGCTATTGCTATTCCTTGCACCGCCTGTCATTACTGCACCGAGGGCTGCCCACAGGAGATTGCCATCCCCGAGTACTTCAGCCTCTACAATATCGTGCAGCAGTTCCCCGAACTGAAAAGCAACAGCAAGCTCTACTACGATCTGGTTGCCAAGAGTCACGGCAAGGCCAGTGAGTGCCTCGAGTGCGGTCAGTGCGAGGCCCAGTGCCCCCAGCACATCGACATCATCGACAACCTCAAGCTTCTCGTCGAGGCTTTCGAAACCCCCTAAAATCCTTTTTTTGAGGAACTGTATAACAACTGTTACTCCTGCTTTTGAATCTCGCAAAATAAACCGTGTTGGCGCACGGGAAATTAAAAGATAATTAGTATTAAAATTATAATTTGCTTAATTTCCCGCCCGCAGGGCGGTTATCATGACTATTGGGCAAATACCTAATATCATTGCCATAATCTAAATTAAATTATTCAAATTAAATAATTTTCTGTTTTTATAATGTAATTTGCAGAAAATCAAATAAATAAAAGCCCATGAGAATTAACCTGTTCCAAGGATAGACGAACATCGCACATAGTTGTTTAAGTGTTTGATTAGCGTAATTAGCATCAAATGACGTGCCCAGGCGTGGATTAAACGATAATCATCTAAATCATAAAATGGGTTAAAAGTATTGACAAAGGCCCTTGGATGTTGTAATTTTGCAGCAAATTGCAGAGATATGCCCCATCATGTGCTATCACTGCAACATCTTCTAGGACTAAAAAACAATAATGTAATGGCAACACAAGAAAAGAAAACTCAAGTCGAAAACAAGTCTACAGGTAAAGTATCCTACCCGCTGACAAAAATCAATTTCATACTCATGGCTATCTGCCTTTTGCTTATTATCATTGGCTTTTGGCTGATGACCGGCAGCGCCAACGTGGGCGAGACCTTTAACAAGGACCTGTTTGAGACCAGCCGTATTACTACGGGCCCCGTAATCGCTTTTCTGGGTTTTGTACTCATGGCATTTGCCATCATCTATCGCAAGAAAGACAAAAATCAGGATAATCAGGAATAATCAATATGGATTGGTTTGAAGCGTTGATTCTGGGCATTGTTCAGGGTCTGACTGAGTATTTGCCCGTGAGCAGTAGCGGCCATTTGGCCATTGGCAGCTATCTGTTCGGCATCGAGGGTGCCGATAACCTCACGTTCACTATTCTAGTCCATGTGGCGACCGTGCTTAGCACTTTCGTCATCCTGTGGAGTGAGATTGACTGGATATTGAAGGGTCTGTTCAAGTTCAAGATGAACGACGAGACCAAGTATTTCCTCAACATCCTGGTGTCGATGATTCCCGTTGGCATCGTGGGCTTCTTCTTTAAGGACGAGGTGGAGGAAATCTTTGGCAGCGGACTGCTCATCGTGGGCATCATGCTGCTGGTGACTGCCGCGCTGCTGATTTTTTCTTATTATGCCAAACCGCGCCAAAAGGAAAAGATTTCTTGGAAAGACGCTTTTATTATCGGTATCGCCCAGGCTTGTGCCGTGATGCCGGGACTGTCGCGTTCGGGCAGCACCATTGCTACCGGTCTGCTGCTAGGTAACAAAAAGGAGTCGCTGGCGCAGTTCTCATTCCTGATGGTCATCCCTCCCATCTTGGGCGAGGCTTTACTTGACGTGCTCAAGGTCGTCAAGGGCGAGGAAGCCTTCGGCGGTATCGACACCTTACCGTTGGTAGTGGGCTTTATCGCTGCTTTTGTCGCTGGCTGCCTGGCATGCAAGTGGATGATTAATATCGTCAAGAAGGGCAAACTGGTGTGGTTCGGCGTTTACTGCGTGATTGCGGGCCTTGTCGCCATCGCATTGTCGCAGCTGATGCCAGCACCCGCAATGTAAACAAAGGACTACAAATTACATGGATTTCACAATATCAAGAGATTCATTAGTTTAATTCGTAATCATTGAATGCGGGTGCCAATTAAGTATAATTAGCGCAATTCGTAGTTAAGAATAACAATGCTTAATCCGATAGAAGGCGAAATATTCTGCATCGACAAACCGCTGAGGATGACCTCCTTTGCCGCGGTCAAGAAAGTGCGTGCCGTGTTGCGTACCCATCTGGGGACACGACAGGTCAAGGTGGGCCATGCCGGTACGCTCGACCCGCTGGCAACGGGTGTGCTGCTGCTGTGCACCGGCCACGCCACCAAGCGCATCGATGAACTGCAGGCAGGCGTCAAGGAGTATATTGCCGACCTTCGTTTGGGAGCCACCACGCCCAGCTATGACCTGGAGACCGAGGTGGATGCCACCTACGAGTGGAAGCACATCGACCGTGCCCTCATCGACCGTGTGCTGCAAGAGCAGTTCACGGGCAGCATCGAACAGGTGCCCCCCTCTTTCTCGGCATGCAAAATCGACGGCAAACCCGCCTACAAGTTGGCACGAAAGGGGCAGGACGTGGAAATCCGTCCCAAGACCCTTGTCATCGACGAGATTGAGGTGCTGCAATGCGGTTTGCCCGCCGAGCCGACGTTGCAGATTAGGGTAGTGTGCAGCAAGGGTACCTATATCCGTGCCCTGGCACGCGACATTGGTGTGGCGCTGGACAGCGGCGCCCATCTGACCGCCCTGCGACGTACTCGCGTGGGAGATATCACCGTTGACAAGTGCCTCACGCTGGAGGCTCTGGTCGAACGGCTCGACAATGAGGAATATGTCTCACCCGAGCAGGCAGCCGCCGAGCGCCTGGAGCGTGAGCGCATCGAGAACCGCGAGCGTGCTGCCCGTCAAAAGGCTGAGCGTGCCGCACGCAAACAAGCCAAGCAACACTGTGACGCTCCGCCCAAGCGCACGTCGCAGATTAAGTGAGCTATTAGCTTCTAGCTATTAGCAAATAGGATGATAACTGAAAACTGGAAACAAAAAAAACTGATAGATTATGAAACTTTCAGAATTCAATACCAAGATGCCCGAGGAACTCATTGCCTCGCATCCCGTACCCGTGCGTGACGAGTCTCGCCTGATGGTACTTCATAAGCGCAGTAACCAGATTGAGCACAGGATTTTCAAGGAAATCCTTGAATACTTCAATCCCCATGACCTGTTTGTGTTCAACGATACCCAGGTGTTCCCTGCCAAGCTCTATGGCAACAAGGAGAAGACGGGAGCCCGTATCGAGGTGTTCCTGTTGCGAGAACTCAATCCCAACAACAAGCTGTGGGATGTGCTGGTGGAACCCGCCCGTAAAATCCGCATCGGCAATAAGCTGTACTTCGGTCTGGACGACTCGATGGTAGCCGAGGTGATTGATAACACGACCTCACGTGGCAGGACGTTGCGTTTCCTCTATGACGGCGACCATGACCAGTTCAAGAAAGACCTTTATAACTTGGGTAACACCCCGTTGCCCTATTATATCCCGCGCGAAGCCGAGGAAGATGATGCAGAACGCTATCAGACCATTTTTGCAAGCAAGGAGGGCGCCGTGGTCGCTCCTGCAGCCGGACTGCACTTCTCGCGTGAGCTGATGCGCCGCATGGAAATCCGCGACATTGACCGCGACTTCATCACCATGCACATCAGTCTGGGCAGTTACCGCGACATCGACGTCGAGGATTTGACCAAGCACCGCATGGACAGCGAGGAGATGGATGTCAGCGTCGAGCTGGCGGAACGTGTCAATACCCTGCGCGACGGCGGCAACAAGGTGTGCGCTATCGGCACGTCGGTGCTGCGCGCCTTCGAGACCTGTGTGGGCATGAACGGCCACATTAAGCCCTATGGCGGTTGGAGCAACAAGTTCTTGTTCCCGCCCTATGAATGCACCACCTGTGACGCGTTGGTGACCAATTTCCACATGCCTTACTCTATCATGCTGATGGCCCAGGCTGCCTTTGGCGGCTATGAGCAGACGATGAATGCCTATCAGGTGGCCATCGAGGAGAAATACCGCTTCGGTGCCTACGGCGACGCCATGCTCATCCTCAACGACTAAGCAGAGCAAACTACAGCAAACGACTGAGGTCACAAAAGTGTAATTCATGGAAACTTTTGTGACCTCAGTTTTTTACATCCGGGAAACATCAAAAAATCATCCCGGATTATCGCACGATATGCATCATCGGTTCATGAGAATCTCACTTAGAACAACTTGTTGATCTCGAGGGTGAACATCTGGTCACCGGTAGCATTGGGATCGAAGATGATTTCAATGTCCCAGCCGCCAGTTTCGGCAATGTTGATGAGCCTGTTTTGCACGGGCCTGTGTCGGGAAACTTTGCTGGGCCTGCATCATGGAGAATCCCAAAGCAGCCATCAGCGCAATCAAGAAAAACTTCTTCATAAGCTTGTTATTTATATAAAATCAAAATGAATATATAGTACTTTATGTCAAATAAAAAAGGAATGTACAAAGGTACTACAAACTTCTCTCCCCACAAAACAGCAGATAATACAAACAGGGCAACCGCATCAAAATGTGTCGCAAAAAACACCCAGATGGTGGCCTCTGAGTAACCCCTGGTAACGCAATTCGCTGAGTGATAGCGAAGTGGATTGCGTTACCAGGGGATAAGCATGCAACAATCCATGTCGCTGGAGGCGACCCCTTACTTGTCATCGACATTGGGGTCGCCTTCAGCGACACGAGTAGATGACCTCTATACCCCCAGTGAATCAGGTGCCCTCGCTCATGCTCGGTCGCCTGATTTACTAGGGGTTATTCAATGGGCCACCCTTTGGGCGTCTGACACACAGCATGACTTGTCGCGCACAACCGATTTTGGTGCGGTTGCTCTGTAATACAAATAAAAATCAAATTTGTTCCACTGAATGTATAAACTATTGCTTGGAGCATGATTTTGGGGTACTTAAATGGGAAAACTTGGTGGGGTTGAGTGGAAAATCGAAAACTTTTATTATCTTTGCGGGATAATCTTGTAATTAACGAAATATCAATTCAATTAATAACTAAAAAATCATCAATTTTATGTGGTTAACTAATTCATCTGTAGGACGTAAGATTGTGATGTCGGTAACCGGCCTCTTCCTTGTCCTATTCGTTACTTTTCATGCGCTGATGAACGCGGTGGCCCTCATTTCCTTCGAGGCTTATGATGCCATCTGCGAGTTCCTCGGTGCTAATTGGTATGCCTTGCTGGGTACGTTGATCCTGGCAGGCGGCTTTGCAATTCACATCATCTTCGCGTTCATTCTCACGTTCCAGAACCGCAAGGCTCGTGGCAATAACCGCTATGCTGTGACTACCAAGCCCAAGGATGTCGAGTGGGCTTCTCAGAACATGCTCGTCCTGGGTCTTATCGTTTGCTGCTTCCTGATTCTGCACCTCGTGCAGTTCTGGGCCAAGATGCAGTTGCCCGAGATGATGGGTGACCATGTGATGAACGGCACTCACTACCTGCAGGCTACCTTTAGCCAACTGTGGGTACTGCCCGTTTACCTCATCGGCTTTGCCGCCCTGTGGTTCCACATCAGCCACGGTTTCTGGAGCGCTTTCCAGACGCTGGGTACCGCTAACGACAAGTGGATTCCCCGCTGGCAGTGCATCTCCAAGTGGTGGGCCACCATCGTGTTTATCCTGTTTGCTGTAGAGGCTTGCTACTTTACCTGGTTCTTTGCCCTCTAATCGCTGAGT
>CACZAC010000034.1 GCA_902779125.1 uncultured Bacteroidales bacterium
ATAATAGAAACCCATCGTGTTGGGATCCACTTTATCACCACCAATCGAAATCTGGCTAGAAATATCCTTGAATTCACCAGTTACCTTGTCATAGAGGACACCCTTACAGCCAGGTTCAACATAGGCAGTGCCCACGGGTACTATCATGAACTCGTCGCCCTCCATGGTGAGGTCAGCATAGTAGGTCAAGCGCGAGTCGGTCAACTCATCCTTGCCATCGTTACACGATGACAATGCCAGCATCCCGAGTGCCACTAAACCGAATAAATATATTTTCTTCATAATTGTTCGTTTAAATTTTAGTTGTTTCTACTTTTTCGCGTAGTTCACTATTACTTGGCATCCCAGAAAACACGGTCGCTGAGCAACTTGGCCTCGGGAGTGTTCTTGTTCAGCTGACGGGCAGTGCTAGGATAAGGAACACGCTTGCACAAGCCACCAGCCTGAATATAGTTCAGCGCCGGAACAATCATCTGGCCAGGAGTGTAAACACTCGGATCACTGAAAATCGTACCACCATCCTCAGGGCTGGTAGCCGGTACATCGGTACGACGAACCTCGCTCCAAGCCTCCATGTGGTCACGATAGAACAGGGCGGCCCACTTCTGCATATAAATCAGGTTCAGACGGGCAGCGTCGCTGACTTGGCCATCCCAATTCACACGGGCACCGTTCAAAAAGTTACCCATTGCAATGCCGCGAGAAGCAAAGTCGGCCTGTACACCAGCCTCATAGGCAGCCTTGGCAGCAGACTTGTTACCCCAACGCATCTGGGTCTCAGCAATGAGGAACTGGAGTTCGCTCTGGGTGAACAGATAAATGGGAGCAAACACAGCGGGAGTGTAGTCAATGGCACTCACGTCCTTGTTCTTCCATTCAACACCCCATGACTTATAGACGGTCTTGGCACCAGGAATCTGACCCACATAGTTGCCATTGTCATTCTTCATGATAGCATAGCCGATGCGGGGGTCATTGGTATCCAGATAGTAGCTAACGATGGGATAGGAGGCAACATGGTTCTTGGTACCCAGGGCACGAGCTACATCATACCAGGGGTTGTACTGACCCTCTGAGTTGCTGTAAACATCCCATGCCACGTCACCGGTAAAGAAGTCACCGGCATTGACCAGAGCAAGAGCCTTAGTCTGATACTCACCAGCGTTGATACCACCGTCAATCAGACGCAGGTACATGCGCAGGCGCAGGGCGTTGGCAAAGCCGCGCCACTGGTTGACGCTCTTGTTGAGCATCGGGTCGGTCAAGGACATCAGTTCGCCTTCGAGAGCAGCCTCGGCAGCATCCATCTCGGCAAGAACACCCTTATAGACATCCTCACCCTTATCCCAAACGGGATTGGAATTTTCACTTCCCTGCAGAGCCTCGCTGTAAGGCACCTGATCCAGGTTGTCAACGAGAACTTGGAAAGCATAAGCACGCAGAACGGTGCAGGCAAACAAGTCGCTCTTGTTAGCGGTGCGGTCCATCACATTCTTGATGTCGGCAAGAGCGCCGGCATAGAGCGTGCGGTAGCAGCGGTCAAACAGGTTGGTCGACTCGTCGATATTCAACTCGGCCTCATTATTATATTGGTTGGCCTCAGGACGCTGCTCAAAGTACTGTGCAAAGAAACCGCCATAGTTGAACATGGCATCGCCCACAGCAGCAGCAACGGCATTCTCGGCAGCAGGGAATACCAGGTCGGGCGTTACATCACTGCTCGACGGGTAGTTGGGGTTGTCGTTGATGTCAAGATTGCAAGACGACAGGCTCAACACTGCTGCAATAGTCAGAAATAAATATATCTTTTTCATGTCTGTTTCAGTTTTTGATTAGAATTTAACCTGCACATTGAAACCAAACTTGCGTGAACTCGGGTTAGCCGAGAACTCACCATAGTTACCCTCAAGGTCGTTACCGAAAGTAGAAGTCTCGGGATCGATGAAGGTGTTGCTCTTAGGCGTCCACAGGAACAAGTTGTTGCCGAAGAACGACAGGTTAACACCAGTGATGAAGCACTTGGAGAACCACTTGTTGGGCAGCTGCCAGCTGAGGATCACGTTACGCAGCTTCACATAGCTCTTGTCCACGAGGAATGCGCGGTCCAGCTCGGAACCACCGGCATCCCAGTAGGTGAAGATACCCGTCTCGTCGAGCGGGGTGGTGTTCTCGGTATAGCCGATCACGTTATCATCATCGTCACGGACTTGCTGTACAGAGTTGGGAACGATGAACGGGTTACGGTTGTTGAATGCAGTCTGGATAGCATTACCAGTGAAGAAGGTGATGTCCTTGGTGCGCGAGTACAGCATACCGCCGTGACGAACGTCGAGGTTGGCGGTCAGGCTAATGCCCTTGTAGCTCAGCGTAGTACCGAAGCCCATCAAATACTTATAGTTCATGCTGCCGACAATCTGCTGCTCGGGATTAACCAGCGGCTGACCGTTGCCGTCGCAGATGATTTTGCCATCCTCAGTCATTTGAGGAACATAAGCCTTGAATACGCCAAGAGGCTCACCCTCGATAGCGTAGAGGCTCGTGCCGCCGCTCAGACCGTAAATGGTTGCGATACCACCCAACTCATCGGGCAGCTTGATAACCTTACTCCAGTTCTTGGTATAGTTCCAGTTGATATCCCACTGGAAACCACCCACCTTGACAGGAGTCAAGCTAACCAACAACTCGACACCACGGTTGCGAATCTTACCCAGGTTCATGTTCTGAGCAGTGTAACCGGTGGCGGGATCCATATTCAGTGAGAAGATCTGCTTGTCGGTGTTGCGATCATAGTAAGCAGCATCGAAGCTGATGCGGTTCTGCAGGAAGGCCATGTTCAGACCAAGCTCAAACTCGGTGGTCATCTCAGGACTCAGATCCTGGCTACCCAGGGTGTTGCCCAGTGAGTAAGCATTCACGCCCACCTTGGTGAAGGGGAACGAGCTACCGTTACCGAAACCACTGGTAGCGGCTGCAGCCTGAGCAAATACTGAATTGGTCATGTAAACGCCGGCATCGTTACCGGTGCGACCCCAAGCGACACGGAATTTACCGAAGGTGATAGCATTGCGCATTTCAGGTTTCAGCAGTTCGCTGAACAGGAACGACAAGCTCACACCAGGATAGAAGTAAGAACGGTTGTTAACGGGCAGAGTCGAAGACCAGTCGTTACGGCCCTGGAGGGTCAAGTAAACCATATTCTTCCATGCGAACTCGGCGCTGCCGAATACAGCCAGATAGCGGCGCTTCCACTCAGACTGTGAGGTTGTGGGAATCTCGGCGCTGTTGCCCAGGTTGTACCACATGGGGATGGTCAGGTTGGTTACCGACGAACCCAGATACTTATAGCTGCGCTCATTGCCGTTGAAACCGAGCTGTGCATTCACGTGCCAATCATCCAGAATCTGCTGGTCATAGGTCAACATGAAGTTCTGGTCAATCTCACGGCGACGGGTAATGCTCTGTGATACTTCACCAGTCAGCGTACCCAAAGCATCATCCCAGTTGGGCGTGTCTTTGTAAAGAGCAGACATGTTGGGAGAACCATAGTTGTGGTGACCCGTGTTGGTATCCAGACCGAAGCGGTAAGTGGCAGTGAAATATTTCAGGAATGCATAATCGAGCTGCAGGTTACCGTAGAAGCGCTCCTGCTCATACTCGTTCTGATAATTCTTGATAATGTAGTAGGGGTTGGTAACACCGTAGGGGGTGTAGTAGTAACCCGGAGTGTTGAACGGATTGTCCAGATCCTTCATCTCGACGATGGAAATGTCACGCGGAGTCTGCATGATACTGTTGTACATCGAGCCCGTCTTCTGACCAGTGGTCACGAAGTGGTTGCGCTGAAAAGCATAGTTCAACGAGGTGCTGAAGGTGAAGTTACCCTCGCGGTGGCTACCGCGGGCCGATACGGTGTACTTGGTGTAAGTATCAGCATCGTAGGGGATAATACCGTTATCGTTAATCTGTGACAGCGATACGAAGTAGGTGCTCTTGTCGGTAGCACCATTGAAAGAGATGCTGTTGTTGTAACGGAAACCGGTGCTGAAGAAGTCCTTCATGTTGTTCTTGATGGGAAGGTAGGACTTCATATTCTGGCTATGGTTGTAAACCCAGCCGTAGAGCTGCTGAGAACCGTCAAACGCGGGACCCCAAGAACCGTTCTCAATCTCGGTGTGGTCACCATACCAACCCATACCGAAGTTGTTCTGCATCTGCGGCAGGCGCATTACAGACTCCCACTGGAGACCGCCGTTATACTCGATACCCACGCCACGGTTCTGCTTGGAACCCTTCTTGGTGGTAATCAAGATAACACCGGCACCGGCACGGCTACCGTACAGGGCGGTTGCGGCAGCACCCTTCAGAATGGTCATGCTCTCCACATCGTTGGGGTTAACGGCACTAGCACCGTTACCGAAGTCATAACCCGAGTTCAGACCATCGCTACTGTAAGTAGCAGTGTTGTTCAGGGGCACACCATCCACTACATACAGCGGCTGGTTGCTGCCAGACAACGAGCTGACACCACGGATGATAACCGACTTGGAAGTACCAGGATCGGAAGATGTTTCGCCAATCTGCACACCAGCCACCTTACCGGCAAGACTCGACATGATGTCGTTGGTGCGGGCTTGAGCAATCACGTCACCCTTGATAGGAGTGGCCGACACACCCAGCGCCTTGGCTTCACGTTTAATACCCATAGCGGTTACAACTACCTCATCGAGTGTGGTGTTGGCATCCTCAAGGGCTACTGTTACATAACTGGCAACCGCAACAACTTGGGTCTTGTAGCCCACGCAACTAACACGCAGTTGTGTCACGTTGTCGTTAACGGTTACTGTAAATTGACCGTCAATGTCGGTGGAAGTACCTTGTGACGAACCGATAGCCTGAATGGTGGCACCTATCAACGGTTCATTGTCGCTGGCACTAACGACTTTACCACTAACGGTCTTGCTGGCCCATGCAGTCATTCCAATGACACACACGGCCAAAAGAGTTGATAATAGTCTCTTCATACGACAGTAAACATTTTATGATTAAACTTTATATAAATAATTATTTAAACACTCTTACCATTCTGTGGAGAGATGAACGGCGTGTATTAGATTATTACATTATTTTATTATCAATAGTTAAGATATTAATTTTAATGTTCAATTAGCAAAAGTATATATTATCTTTGAATCAACAAACAATTTTTCAATTTTTTTCTTAAAAAACCTTTATAAAGCCCTTTATTTACTAGTATAATACACAGTTTTTGGTGATTTAGGAACAAAAAACTTCAACCTTTATTATTTATAGGACAATCACATCATTAACTGATAAAAATAGTGAAATAATACTGGTTTTTTATGTTATTTATAACAACGATATCGCGCTTATCAGCCTAAAAAAGACCTGTTTTTCCGTTTACTGACAATTAAACAAGTGTTAAAAAATTATTCCGACCTGTTAATCATTTGCTATGGAATAATGGCCAACAGGTATAAAATGTTTTGTACCTTTGTGAGTGTAATAAAGCATTGAAAAGATGGCTAAAAAGAAATCAATGATTGAACTTCACCGCGTGGGTGTGGAGGAATATAAAAAAGCATCAAAACTTCCTGTTACTGTGGTGCTTGATAATGTGCGCAGCGAGATGAATGTAGGATCGGTCTTCCGCACCGCCGACGCATTCCTTATCGAGCGCATTTGCCTGTGCGGTATCACTCCCCAGCCACCCAAGTCTGAAATTCACAAGACAGCACTCGGTGCCGAGGATTCGGTCGCTTGGCAATACTATCCCACAACTATTGCCGCCATTGAACAACTCAAGGACCAGGGCTACACAATCTGCTCCATCGAGCAGGTGCATGACAGCATCAGTTTGGAACAATTTGCTGTCAATCAGGGACAAAAGACGGCTATAGTACTGGGAAACGAGGTCAAGGGTGTGTCCCAGGAAGTTGTCGATGCCAGTGACCTGTGTGTCGAAATACCGCAACACGGCACCAAACATTCATTGAATATTTCATGTTGCGCCGCCATCGTGATGTGGCATGTCTATCAATCCTGCAATTGAAATTGAGACTACGCAATTATTGTGTTTTGACAAATAATTTTCAACGCTTGTCAACAACCCTGTAAATTGTTGTTGAAAACTATTTGAAAAAAAACAATAAAAAAGACTTGACAAATTCAAATCAATGCGGCTTAATCATCTTTTCTATCCTGCCAAAAAAGTTAGCACCAAAATTTTATTCTTCTTTAAACACGGTTTTCATCATGTTTTATAACAAAAGTAGAGAGGAATTTATTAACTTTGCAGGTTGTTTACACCCTGTTAATAACGTCACAAAAGTGCTAAGACACAGCAACTAGGATTGTCAATAAGTCATCAATAAGTGAAAAATGGCGTTGATAAGTCAAATGGCGCACTACAGGGCAGAAAAGTTTTCAACACTATTAACAGGCATTATTGTTGTAGTTAAAATTTGATTTTTAAAAAATTAAAAACAAAATAATATATAATATGAATGTTGAAAAAGGCTATGTCGATGAGCCCATCGAGGAAGGTATCGACTTGAGAGAAGAAATCCTGCGCCTGAAGAAGGAGCGCAATGCCATCATTATGGCGCACTATTATCAGCGTGAGGAAATCCAGCAGCTCGCCGATTACATCGGTGACAGTTTGGCATTGGCACAGTTGGCAGCCAAGACCGATGCTCCGGTCATTGTGCTGTGTGGTGTTCACTTCATGGGCGAGACAGCCAAAATCTTGTGTCCTGACAAGACGGTCATCGTGCCCGACTTGAGCGCCGGATGTTCCCTGGCCGACAGTTGCCCTGCCGACAAATTTGAGGAATTTGTCAAGGAGCACCCCGACCACACTGTCATCAGCTATGTCAACACGAGCGCTGCTGTCAAGGCAGTGACCGACGTGGTGGTGACTTCGGGTAATGCCAAGGAAATCGTGGGCAATCTGCCTCAGGACGAGAAAATCATCTTTGGTCCCGACCGCAACCTGGGCAACTACATCAACAGCATCACGGGACGTGAGATGCTGCTGTGGGACGGTGCCTGCCATGTGCATGAGAAATTCAGCGTTGCTGCAGTCGCTGACCTCAAGCGTGAGCATCCTGAGGCTAAGGTGCTGGTTCATCCCGAATGCCCCAAGCCCGTGCGCATCATGGCCGACAAGGTAGGTTCGACTCAGGCACTGCTCAACTATGCGGTTGACAGCGACAGCAAGGAATTCATCGTGTGCACCGAGAGCGGTATCCTTATTGAGATGCAGCGCCGTTGTCCCGACAAGACGTTCATTCCTGCTCCACCCGAGGATGGCACCTGTGCCTGCAACGAGTGTGAGTACATGAAGCTCATCACGCTGGAGAAATTGTATAATTCGCTCAAATTCATGGCACCTGAAATCAAGGTGGCTCCCGACATTGCTGAGCGCGCTGTGAAACCTATCCAGCGCATGCTCGACATTTCGCGTGAATTAGGCATTATCAAATAAATTTACTAATCATCTAATATTTAAATAAGGACTATATAAAGAAAATGGACTATAACTATAAAGATATAGAGAAAAAGTGGCAACAGTATTGGCGTGAACATCACACCTACAAATGTGAAATCGATAATAACCGTCCTAAGTTCTATGTACTCGATATGTTCCCTTATCCGTCGGGAGCGGGTCTGCATGTGGGACATCCCCTGGGTTACATTGCCAGTGACATTTATGCACGTTACAAGCGTCTAAAAGGCTTCAATGTGTTGCATCCCATGGGCTATGATGCTTATGGTCTGCCTGCCGAGCAATATGCTATCCAGACGGGACAACATCCCGAAATCACCACCAACCAGAATATTGCCCGCTACCGTGAGCAGTTGGACAAGATAGGTTTCTGCTATGATTGGGACCGTGAAGTGCGCACTTGCGACCCAATCTATTACAAGTGGACACAATGGGCCTTTTTGCAGATGTTCAAGAGTTATTATAACACTGAACTCGACAAGGCACGCCCCATTGATGAATTGGTGGCTCATTTTGAAAAACACGGTACTAAGGGCTGTAATGCCCATACCAATAGCACCGATGAGTTCACTGCTGAAGAGTGGAATTCCATGACCCAGGTGCAGAAGAACAATGTGCTGATGAATTATCGCATCGCTTATCTGGGTAACACAATGGTTAACTGGTGCCCCAAGTTGGGTACCGTTTTGGCCAACGATGAGGTGAGCGAGGGTGTTTCCATCCGTGGTGGTTTTCCTGTGGAACAGAAGATGATGAGTCAGTGGTGTCTGCGCGTGTCGGCCTATGCTGGTCGCCTCTTGCGTGACCTGGACACTATTGAGTGGACCGAATCCATCAAGGAAACACAGCGCAACTGGATTGGCTACAGCGAGGGTGCCGAGATGACCTTTCCCATTGCCGATAGTGACAAGAGCCTGTTGATTTTCACCACGCGTGCCGACACCATCTTCGGTGTGACCTTTATGGTGCTGGCTCCCGAGAGCATCTATGTGGATGATGTGGTGACCGCCGATCAACGTGCTGCCGTCGATGCTTATATTGACGAGGTGAAGCACAAGACTGAGCGTGAACGCATGATTGAAAAGAAAGTGAGCGGTGTGTTTACCGGCAGCTATGCCGTTAATCCCATCACGGGCAAAAATATACCTATATATATTAGTGACTATGTGCTGGCTGGTTACGGTACTGGTGCCATCATGGCTGTGCCTGCCCACGATAGCCGCGACTATGCTTTTGCCAAGCACTTTGATTTGCCCATTATCCCGTTGATTGAGGGTGCCGACGTGAGTGAGGAGAGCTTTGATGCCAAGGAAGGCATCATGGCCAACTCGTCTAATGAGCGTCTGCAACTCAATGGCTTGCAGGTAAAGGAGGCAATTGCCAAAACCAAACAGTACATTGAGGAAACAGGCATTGGTCACGTCAAGGTGAACTATCGTCTGCGTGATGCCATCTTCAGCCGTCAGCGCTACTGGGGTGAGCCGTTCCCCATCTATTATGACGAGAATAACCAGCCGCAGCCACTCGACGAGAGTCTGTTGCCCTTGCAGTTGCCTGAAGTGGACAAGTTCCTGCCTACCGAGACAGGTGAGCCGCCCCTGGGACGCGCCAAGAATTGGGTGACCGCTGACGGCTATCCGCTGGAACTGAACACCATGCCGGGTTTTGCAGGTTCGTCAGCTTACTATCTGCGTTATATGGACCCGCACAATGAAAAAGAACTTGTTTCTCGCGAAGCCAATGAGTATTGGCGTCAGGTGGATCTCTATGTAGGTGGTACCGAGCATGCAACGGGTCACTTGATTTACAGCCGTTTTTGGAACAAATTCCTCTATGACTATGGTTTTGTATGCGAGTTAGAACCGTTCCGCAAACTCGTTAATCAGGGCATGATTCAAGGACGCAGCAACTTTGTTTATCGCATCAAGGAAACCAACACGTTTGTTTCGCTCAATCTCAAGGACAAGTACGATGTGACGCCCATCCATGTGGATGTCAATATTGTAGATAAGGATGCCCTCGATATTGAGGCGTTCCGCAAGTGGAGCCCTGAGTTTAAGAATGCCGAATTCATCCTCGAGAACGGCAAGTACATCTGTGGTTGGGCCATCGAGAAAATGTCCAAGTCGATGTTCAATGTCGTTAATCCTGATGATATCGTTGACCGATATGGTGCCGACACCTTGCGCCTGTATGAGATGTTCTTGGGTCCCGTTGAGGCCAGCAAGCCTTGGGATACCAATGGTATCGACGGTGTGAACCGCTTTCTCAAGCGCTTGTGGGCACTTTTCTTCAAGGGTGATGAGATGCAACTCACCGACGAGAAACCTAGTGCTGAAGCTCTCAAGTCGGTGCACAAACTCATCAAGAAGGTGACAGGCGATATCGAGTCCTTCAGTTACAACACGTCGGTGGCAGCCTTCATGATTTGTGTTAATGAATTGTTGAGCATGAAGTGCCGTTCACGTGAGATTTATGAGCCGTTGGTAATCTTATTGGCTCCCTTTGCACCTCACATTGCCGAGGAGTTGTGGCATGTACTGGGTCACGACACTACCGTGTGTGACGCGCAGTGGCCCACTTGGAACGAGGATTATCTCAAGGAATCGGTTGTGAACTACGGCGTATCGTTCAATGGTAAGTCTCGTTATACCATCGAGGTACCCGCCGATGCCGACGAAGAGGAAGTGAAGCGTCTCGCTCTTGCCGACGCCGGTGCTGAGCGCTGGCTCGCTGGCAAGGAACCCAGGAAGATTATCTTCGTAAAAGGTAAACTCGTCAATATCGTCGTGTAAATGATTAACTACGAATTACGCGAATTCAACAAATTTTTCAGAATGATTTATTTGTGATATTCGCGTAATTCGTAGTTTTTTTATATCCGAGAAAATGAAGAAAATTGTCTTTGCAACCAACAATGCCCACAAGCTGCAGGAACTGCGGCAGATGCTGGGCGACCGTTACGAAATATTGGGTCTTGCCGACATTGGCTGTCATGAGGATATTCCAGAAACTGCCGATTTCATCGAAGAAAATGCCCGTATGAAGGCCCGTTATGTCAAGGAACATTACGGCTATGACTGCTTCAGTGACGACACGGGACTGGAAATAGATGCCTTGAATGGTGAGCCTGGTGTCTATTCGGCACGCTATGCTGGACCAGGTCATGACAGTGAAGCAAACATTGATAAAGTGCTGAAAAAACTCGATGGAATTGACAAACGTACTGCTAGATTCCGCACCGCCATCGCCCTGTTGCAGGGTGACCAGATGCACATGTTTGAGGGACAGGTCGAGGGCATCATCCTCACCGAGCGCCATGGTACAGGAGGCTTCGGCTACGACAGCATTTTCCAACCTGTTGAGGGTGATGGCAGCACCTTCGCTCAAATGTCGCCCGAGGACAAGAACCGCATCAGCCACCGCGGTCGCGCCGTCGCCCAATTAGTGGCTTTCCTGAATAATCAATAGGATATTTTAAACTGCAATCGTGCTGGTGCACGGGAAACCAGGAAATCCGGTATATTTGAATCTGACAATGCTGGATTTTCTAGTGGTTTTCCGCTCACCAGCGCGATTCTTTTTTGTATAACTGTTGATAATCATTTACTTATATATAGGCTTGTTACCATCTTGAATTCTACTTTTGGCACTATTATAATTAGTTAAATTGAAATGATGGGAGGTTTATTTTTGCTTACTTGAATTTTTATGCTTAGTTTTGCAGCCGATTTATATAATCCATTGTACTGTGACTATGGATTATAGGTTATGAAATCATGATATTAACCTTCTTAAACTACCAATCATTTGATGAGAAAAAATCTTTTTTTCCTGTCGTTTTTTTTATGTCAGGCCTTAGTATCTCTCGCTGTTCCTGCTAAGCCAGGATGGCATACCGTTACCCAGAGCGATGGAACAACACTGAGACTTCAGACTGTAGGTAATGCTTTTAACAATGCTATTTTGACGTCCGACGGCTTGACGGTGGAGCGTGGCAGCAACGGTGATTTCTATTATACGTCGTCGTTGACTGGACTCACTGCCATGCGTGCCCATGAACCGAAACAGCGCACTGCAGCCGAGAAAGCCTTTGTCAACGCCCAGCGTGGCAGCATGACCATGAAGACCATGAACTACAGGATTCCTGGTTTGCGTGGCAAATTGAATGCAGTAAGCAGCAATTCGGTTGCCGATGTTCCTGCTATAGGCGAGCGCCGCATTCCCATCATCCTGGTGGAATTCAAGGATAAATCATTTAACAATACCAAGGAAAAAATCATCGAATCCATGATCGATGGTCGTGATGGTGTGAAACAATACTTCCTTGACCAGTCCAACGGCATGTATCAGCCCGTGTTTGATGTGTATGGCATTTATTGCCTGTCCGAGAACCGCGAGTATTATGGAGGCCGCACCTCTGCCACTAAGGACAAGGGCATCGGTTGGATGGTGACCGAGGCCTGCCAGTTGGCGTCAGCCGATGGTGTTTCGTTCAAGCCCTATGACACCAACAATGACTATTACTGTGACGTAGTGATTGTTATCTATGCTGGTGTGGGCGAGTCTCAAGCATCAATGTATCATCCCGAAGCCATCTGGCCCTGCAACTGGACGCTTGATGCTGCCAAGTACTATTCAAGGGGCGGCAACGGTGCCTTCTCTCCAGGTCCCAATGACCCCCGTGTCAACCACTTTGCCGTTTTCAACGAGTTGCATGGCAGCAACGACGCCGGTAAGAAAGTTGACGGTATCGGTACTTTTGTCCATGAGTTTGGCCACTGTTTGGGTCTGCCCGACCTTTATGACACGAGCAATGGTGACCATTACGGCATGGGCAATTGGGATATCATGTGCCTGGGCTGCTATTGCGATGATGGCTACTCCCCAATTGGCTATTCGGCCTATGAGAAAGTGTTTATGGGATGGGTGGAATATCTCAAGGCAGTGCCCAATACTTATTATACCCTGCCCGTGTGGAACCAGAAGAACAAGGATACCGACAAGGCATTGTGTGTGGTGAGCGACCTGAACAAGAATGAGTATTTTATTTTTGAGAACAGGAGAAGAGTAGGGTGGGACCGTTATCTGCCTGGCCAGGGCATTTTGGTGACTCACGTTACCTTTAGCGCCGACAAGTGGAAGAACAATAAGCCCAACAATGACGATATCCAGTTGTTTACCTTGCTGCCTGCCGACAACAAACTCTCCAAGTACAGCGAGAGCGGCGACACGTGGCCTCAAGGCGGCAAGAAGGATTTGACCGACAAAACTAATCCTGCAACAGAACTCTATATGACCTCTTATGGTGAAGTAACAGGCAAAGCGGGCTTACTCGGTAAACCAGTGACCGATATGGTCATCAACAGTGACAATACGGCCAGTTTCTGGTTCATGAAGGAAACGCACAACTATCCGTTGGGCGATGTGAACCATGATGGTGCGCTTTCCATCAGCGATGTGACGATGCTGATTGATAATTTGCTGCAGGGTGACAATGCCAATTGTTGTCCCATCTGCTGTGACGTTGACGGCAATAAAACCGTGAACATCGGCGATGTGACTGCCCTCATCGATAAACTTTTATCTGGCAATTAGAGATAATCCCTTTTACTGATAAAAACTGGGGCATTGGCATTTCATGTCAGTGCTCCAGTGCTTTATGTGTGAGATAGCCGTGGTAGAGAATGGTCTGGATGATGCCGCGCAGGGCGAGGAAACTCAGGTAGGCAATCCACAGGCGGTTGTTTCCCCATGCTTCGGGCGTGAGCCAGTAAATCACAAAAAACAGCGACCAGGCGATGCCGGCACTGATGAGCATGCCCATCGAACGCGTCAGGCTGATGAACACGCCGTCCCACACAAAAGCGGCCATGCCTGCCGCAGGAATCAGTCCACACCACACGCGATAGTCCATAGCGGCCTCGATGACGCTCTGCTGGTCGGTCAGCAGCCAGAATGCCACACGCGGGAACGAGTAAATCAGTGTGAACACGGCAGCAACCGCCAGTCCCCACCCGAACAGCAGCCTCACACAGCGTCTCATGCGTGCCATGTCGCCCATTCCATAGTATTTGCCCACAACAGCCTCGCCGGCAAAGGCAATGCCGTCCATGAAGTGGGAATAAAGTGTAAACAGTTGAAGTATCAGGGCGTTTACGGCAAGGATAAGGTCACCGCTGCGGGCTCCGATGGAAACAAAGGCCAGACTTACGGTCATCAGCAGGAAACTGCGCACAAAGATGTCGCGGCTCACCTTGAAGTAGCGTCCTGCGCCCTTGAAACGCCACACACGGCGCCAGTCCAGCATGCCGTTGAGTTTCGGGAATTTGCGCTGAACCGTCAAGGCGGCATACAAAAGTCCCAGCCATTCGCCCGCCATAGTACCCACGGCGATGCCCACAAAACCCATCTTGAACAGATAGACGCAAATCAGGCTTGCGGCGATGTTGAAGACGTTGGTCATGATGGAAATCCACATCGCGCTCTTGGAATCCTGCATGCCCAGCAGCCATCCCTTGAACGCCATCATCACCAGCACGGGGGGTACGCCCCAGATGCAGATGGTGAAATAGGTGATGGCAAGCGTGGTCACCTCGGGCGAGGGACCGATAATCCACAACAGCAGCAGCCTGATAGGCCATTGCAAGAGGATGATGAGGCCCGAGATGACTGCAGCAAGCGCGGTGGATTCGCCCAGCAGTTTGGCACTCTCCTTGAAGTCGCCGCTGCCATAGGTCTGTGCCGTCATGCCCGATGTGCTCATGCGCAGGAACCCGAAGTTCCAGTACACCAGGTTGAACATCATCGCTCCCACCGCAACGGCACCGATAAACACCTTGTCGCCCAGGTGACCCGCAATGGCGGTATCTACCAGTCCCAGCAGCGGCACCGTGATGTTAGCGACAATCGCCGGCAACGCAATCCTCAATATCTCCCGATTCATGACCCCTTATAAAAAGAAAACAATAAGTACAATAAATACAACTTATTGGGATTCAATATATTGTACTTATTGTATTTATTGTTTTCCTGATGAAATGATTGTTGTCGTAGTTTTTAGAAGGGCTTCTCTTCGCTACCCGTGAAGGACTGGAACAGCGAGTTGGCAAGGCTCGAAGCGCCGATGCGGAAGTACTGGTTGTTCAGCCATTTCTCGCCCAGGACTTCCTTGACGATGGTGTAGTACTTCACGGCGTCCTCGGTCGAGCGGATACCACCCGAAGCCTTGAAGCCCACCATGCGGCCGTGCTGGACGAAGTATTCCTTGATGCACTGGCACATCACGTAGGCAGCCTCCAGCGAAGCGCCTGGATAAATCTTGCCTGTCGAGGTCTTGATGAAGTCGCAGCCTGAGTACATCGACAGGATGCTGGCGCGGCGGATGGCCTCGGCGGTCTTCAGATAGCCTGTCTCGAGGATGACCTTCAAGGGACGGTCGCCAACAACTTGCTTGATTTCGGCGATTTCATCGCACAGTTCCTCATAGGCCTCGTCCCTGAAGTAACCCACGTTGAGCACGATATCCACCTCGTCGGCGCCGTCGGCAATTGCCAGAGCGGTCTCGGCAATCTTGGTCTCGATGTGGGCCTGACTGGAGGGGAAGCAGGCGCTGCACACGGCAACGTCCACACCGCTCACCTCGAGCGTGCCACGCACAACGGCAGCAAAGTTGCTGTAAACGCAGATGGCGGCCACGTTCTTGTACTGGGGATAGTTGTTGTCAAAGTCGTTTACCTTCTGTACAAACTTGGCGACGCTGCTCTCGCTGTCCTCGGTGGCGAGGGTGGTCAGGTCCACGCAGTTCAGCAGGAACTGCTGCACCTCGGGCGTGTTGTTCTCGGCAGCATGCTTGTCGATGATTTCCTGCACGGCGGCAGTCACCGCAGCATCGTCGATAGTGACGTTACTCTGGTTGATAGCGGTCATGTACTTGTCCATCGGCTTGTGGTCATGGTCGTGATGCTCACAGCCGCATCCGCAATGTTCGTGTTCGTGGTTGCTCATAATCGTTGATATTTTATTGGTTAGTAAGTTTTTCGTTGTTGATGTGCCGCGTCTTGTCACGGCTGGTCTTCTTGGCGAAGTTGCGCTCCAGTGCCTCATCCAGGTCGATGCCCGTCTGGTTGGCGAGGCACATGACCACCCACAGCACGTCGGCCAACTCATCGGCCAGGTCCAGGTCATCGCCTGGCTTGCTCGACTGGTCGCCATAGCGTCGCGCGATGACACGCGCCACCTCGCCTACTTCCTCGGTGAGAACCGCCATATTGGTCAGTTCGCTGAAGTAGCGCACGCCATACTGTTTTATCCAAGCGTCAACACGCGCTTGAGCCTCTTGTATTGTCATAGTGCCTACAAAGATAGCGCTTTTTAGTCAATAGTTTATAGTTTAAAGAGAATAGTTTTTACTTTATAGCATTAATTTTTGGTGTTTTGAAGCAAGGAAACCGCATAAAATCACGTTTTTTTTAAATTTTCTTTGCTGTGTCACAAAAAATGACTAATATTGCTACCTGAATCAATAATTAATCTCTCACTTATTATCATTATGGATCGGAAATATAATCCCAAAGCTATTGCCAAGACCATTCCTGTTGAGGAACTCTATGACCTAGATGTAACGATTGCCCGCTTTATCCTGCCCCGTCTCATGTTGTTCAAGGAACACTGTGAGCGCACCCCACGACTGAACATGCCCCAAGAAGAGTGGAACGAGATTCTGGACAAGATGATTTACGCCTTTGAGCGCATCGCCTGCCAGACCGAGGAAGATACCCCTGAGTACAAGGCCTATATCAAGGCCATCTGGAACAACGAGGAAGACCTCGCCGACCTCAAGCGTGCCGCCAAGGCTTCGCTCAAGCCCATCAGCGAGGGTCTCTCACTCTACCACAAGTACTACCGCAGCCTCTGGTGGTAAATCCTCTTTTTTAGCCTCCACACACGATTTCTTTCGGCAAATTAAACGGATTATTCGCATCAAGCATCCGCATACGATGCTCGCTTTTGCTCGCAGTTTAGGGTTTAGAGTTTAGAGAGGCTTCACACCCGATTTGTCTCACGCTAAGCCGCTAAGGGTTTTCAAACAACATGAACAACTAAACAACAACATGAACAACATTTATCTTGGCATCCGCGCTCATACCCCACGCTAAGCTGCTAAGACTTATATATGGCATCTGCTTTGTATTTGTTGTATTTATTGTTTTCTATATAAAAAACTTCGCGCCTTTGCGTCTTTGCAAGAGTGCCAAAGAACGCGTAAGCCTCTCTAAACTCTAAACCTTAACCTTTAAACTGCGAGCAAAGCGAGCATTACATGCAGGGAGTATAATTTTTTGGGGTGCTGTGCGTTATAATAAAAAAGCGATAAAGACGATGAAACGGACGATTTTGATTCTTTTGGCATTATTGACCTTGGCTCCTGCCACCTTGCGTGCCCAGGAGGGTGAGTCATTATATAAAGGCTGGGGCATAGGTTTCCAGGCGGGTGTGGGCGGCATGCTGCCCACAGGCTCGTTGAGTGATAACTTCAAGGGCTTTGTCCTGTTCACTGGAGGCATCAATGCCGAATATAACCGATTGAGACTCAAAGCCGATGTCGCCTATGGCCAGCCCTCGTTCAAGAACGAGAACCCTTATGCCGTCTATGACGAGCAGGGCCGCATCATGCAACGTAATGCCACCGTCAATCCCACGTTGCTGGGCGTTGGCCTGCAGTTGGGCTATACCGTGTGGCGCCAAGGCAAGTTCTCGGTCACGCCCAATGTGGGTGTGAGCTGGAGCCGCCTGTCGTGGGAACTGAATCACCTCAAGTATGAAAAAGACGAAGAGGGCGAGGAGCGCCCGGCAATCGACCATGTGGCAAAAAGCCGTGAAAGCAATTTCTCGTGGATGGCGAGTGTGGACTTTGACATCAAGCTGCACGGCAAACTGGTGGACAGCCCCTCGGGCGACGGCCAGGCACACTACACGTCGTCGATTCGCGTCAGCCCCTTTGTCACCTCAGCCAAATACGGCAACATGACGCCGACTGTCAAGGGCGTGTGCATCGGAGCCACCGTCTCCTACGCCGGTTTCTTGCATTTCTTCAAGTAAACTGCAAAAGGCTAGGAAATTAGGTTCTAAAGATTATTTAACAAAGAAATTTTGCTAGAATTCATTTCTTTGTTCTACTTTTGCCCATTGGGTGAAGATAGGCTACGCTTCGACATAAAAAAGAGCGAATTCTTTTGTTCTGTTCTCAACTTGCACTACCTTTGCCGCGAATAGATGAAACGGAATATCCTCATATTAGCTATTGCCGTGATTTTGACGGCTTTAACGGGCGCTCAGGCGCACGCTGCCCCTGCCGTGCACGATCCGCTCGACAACATCAGCCTGCCCTCGGTGTTGCAGAAGACCTATGCCGGCTATTACCATTTCATCGAGCCCTCGACGGGCGACACGCTGGCGATGATAGTCTTCAATCCCATCACCATCTATCCGCGTGAGCGTTTCCGCAACAAGGCCGAGGAGAAACAGTACTGGAAGACGGTGCGCGATGTCAAGAAGACGTTGCCCTACGCCAAACTCATCAGCAGCACGTTGCTCGAGACCTATGAGTACATTGACACCTATCAGACCCAGAAGCAGAAACAGGCCTACCTCACGCGGTTTGAGAAAGAACTCTTCAACCAGTACAAGCCGCAGATGAATAAAATGACCAAGAACCAGGGCAAACTGCTCATCAAACTCATCAACCGCGAGACCAACCAGAGCAGCTATAGCATCCTGAAGGCTTTCTTGGGAACGTTCAGGGCAGGTTTCTGGCAGACCTTCAGTAAATTTTTCGGCGCGAGTCTCAAGGCTGGCTATCATCCCAACAAGGACAAGAAGGATGCCATGATTGAGCGCATCTGCGTGCAGGTCGAGCAAGGCACATTGTAATTAATAAATCTTGTATCAAGCTACTATTGCTAGCTTTGCAGTTTCCCTAGTAATTGGGTATTCACAATGAAATCGGCCACGCCAAGGCGAGGCCCTACATTGCTATCGGCCTGTTTTATCCCGAGTAAAGTAGTGACAATGATAGAGGCGAGCCCCAACTGGAGCCCGCCTCTATTATCATCAATGGAGAGAGTGGAGAGAGGAGTGGGACTTTACTTCACGCACACCTTGTAGGCCTGCTTGCCCACAGTCACGATGTAGATGCCAGGTGACATCGACAGGCTGCGGTTGCCGTCGGCAACAAAGGCGTTCACCTGACGACCGTCGACGGTGAAGACGCGCACTTGCTGGCCCTCAAAGCCCTCGATGCTGATACCGCCCTTGACGGCAGCAACCTGCTGCTGGGCTGTCAACTCATCGACACTGCTGGTATGCTGCTCCTCGCCGGTGATGCTGATGTTGTCAAGCCAGATGCGCTCGCTCATCATGCTCATGTTGCCGCGGAAGCAAACCTTGGCGTGGTTGGCCAGCTCGGTGCCGGTCAAGGGAATCTCAAACAGGGTCCACTCGCCGTTACCCTCGGTGACGTCAATCGTCATCAGTTCCTCATACGGGTCGTCGTTGATGCTCTGTGAAACCACCAGGGTGGGCATCACAGCGGCACTGGAGCTGTAACCCATGTAAACATAGAACGAGAGCGTGTAGGCCATGGTGGGATCGATGACCACCTTGGGAGAAACCATGTCTGACCAGTGGTAGCTGCTGTAGTAGTTACCGTTGTAGCACAGGGCAAAGCCATTGTCACCGTCTTGAGAGGTCATCTCGTCATTGTCGGTGTAAACGCTCCAGTAGGTGCCATAGTTGGCGACATCTGCATCGGCTACCCAGCCGGTGGTGGACATGATGGCGTCGCTGAAGGACTCGTGGAAGGGAACGTCCTTCAACTTACCCAGGACAACATCGTCGATGACTGCCTCGCCGACGCCGGCAGAGGTCGAGGTGATTACGGCATAGTAGTGGATTTCCATCTCATCGGTGGGCTCACGGTCAACGGTGTAGGTGGTCTCGGTCGTGGTGCCGATAACATCCATGTCGGCGTTGAGCATGTTGCCTTCGGGGAAGAATTCGACTACCGTGTACTCGAGCGAACCGTCAATGACACCGCCGTTCACGCCATACTCTGAGGGAGCGTCCCAAGTGAGGATGGCCTTCTGGTTGTCCTCGTTACCGCGAATCCAGAAGTTCTCCACTGCCAGGGGAACATCAACACCTGCAAACAGGTTGACCTCGGTAGCCTTGCCGCGGCCATACTCGTTCTCGGCCACGATGATGTAGGAGTTGTTGCCGTGCAGGGGCTGCTCGTCAATCCACTCCAGGGCTTCGCCGGGCTGTACGTTCTCAAACGTCATCAAGGGGATGGCCGAACCGCTGCGGTAGATGTAAACGGTCAGGCTGCTCTCCAGCGGGCGCTGTGCATAGTCAACAGTAGGCGCGTTGAAGGCGAAGTTCACCTTCAGCAGTCCGCTCTTGTCGGGCTCGGCAACGAGATTCTCGACACTGTAGGGGGCAAATGCCGAACCCACGAGCGTGATGGAGATGTCGTCGATGCTGGGCGAGATGTAGCTGCTGGCCTGGTCGGCAACAATCAGGATAGAGGGATAGTACTTGCCCGTTTCGGTGGCAATCACCTCGTTCTCAATCCAGTGCTTCTCACCGTAGTTGGTAAACGGCAGCTGGTCGGGATAGATGCTCTGGGCCGTTGAGTCGGGAGCCATACCGATGCCGGCATAACCCGGGCAGGTCTGGTTGTAGTTGCTGTAGGTCCAGTTGAAGGCGTAGGTGTAAACCATATCCTTCTCCAGCTTGATGGCGGGCATATAGAGCCAAATCTTCTCAACGGGATGCTGAACGAAGTAGCCATAGCCACCCAAAGCCAGATTCTGGTTGTAGCTGTACCACAGCCAGCGGTACTCGTTGGTGCTATAGATTGACGAGTCGTTGACGGTCACGAAGAAGCGTGCATCGTCTTCGGTGTCAAACGTGTTGCTGTAGGGGGCAGTGTAAACGCCGATGAAGGCCTCGGCACTCACGCGCTTGCCCTCGCCAGCCTCGTTGCTGATGCCCACGGTGTAGGTGTGTACGCCCACGCCCTCAACAGTGTTGTCGGTCCACTGGGCAGCGGCACCCACCTCAACGGGGAACTGTGCAACGGCTTCCTCGCTGCCGTCACGATATACGTTGGCGGTCAGCGGGCCTGCCAGTGCATTGCCGTCGAGCGTGGTGCTGGGAGCGTTGAAGGTCACGTCGGCAATCATTTCGCCGTTCTCTTCGGGCGTGATGGTCAGGTCGGTTACCTCGGCGGGAGCCTCATTCTTGCCCAACCTGTTTACAGCCATCGAGTTCACAAAGATACCCGATGCGTTGTCTTCCTTGAGGGTATAGACATAGACTGCAAAGTAGTAGGTGCCGGTCTCTTCCATCTGGAAGTCCACCTCCCAATCGGTAAGGGTACCGTTGACGTCATATTCATCGTTGGATGCCAGTTCCTGGAACGTCGAGACGTCAGTCGGGTCGGTGCCCACGAGCAGGGCTGCACGCTCCTTGTAGTTGGCAAAGGTATTGCGCATGTTCACAATCAGGGCATAGGAGATACCCTTCTCAATCATGATACCCGGAGAAATCAGGTAGTCGTCGGCGCTAATCTGGTCTTCACCCATGTTGTAGGGACCGGTGTAGATGCCCCAGTTGCCGTTGTAGCTATTGTAGCTCCAAGTGTACTCGGTGCCCCACTGGCTGCCGTCGTTGTTGGCATTGACAACGGTCCACAGGTCGAGGGTGGATTCGTCGCTGAAGTCGTCAAAGTAGGGTGCCTGGAATGCTGAACCGGTGAGCACAGCATTGGAGATGGCGTCTTCGCCCTGCTTGCCGTCGGCATTGAACGGGGTAACGATGTAGTAGTAGCGCTCCATCTTGGTGGGCAAGGTCTCGCTGAACTCACAAGCGCTCTGGTGGTCGGCAACGAGGACATTGTCGGGCATGCGCACGACATTATAGGTCACATCCTCCAGGTAACCGCCATTTACACCGCCTGCGGGAGCGTTCCAAACGACGTGGCTCACGCCGTTCTCGACGGTAAAGGTCACGTTGGTGACGGGCAGCGGGGTGTCATAACCGGCATAAACATAGAGGTTGTTGACGGGCGAGTAACCGGCCTCGTTCTCGAGCAGCACATACACATAGTGGTTGTCGTTGCTCACTTCCTGGGTGAAGCTCTGGCTGCTGCCGGGAGCCACGCTGACGTAATTGGCGATGGGCTCGCCGTCGAGCCACACGCTCATCGTCACGTCACCGCTCAAGGTGCTGCCGTTATAGGTTGTCGTGGGAACAGTGAAGCTGATGACGCCAGTGGTGCTGGAACCGTCGAAGGTGAATGCCAGGTCGCTGATGGCAGCAGGTGCCATGGCAGGTGCCTGGTTGTCCATGAAGAACAAGGAGGGAGCCTGCTCATTATTGGTGAGGGGCTCTACGAGCGTCAAGCCGGCATCGGCGGGGTTGATGGCATAGATGCCAGAGCCTTCCTGGGTGACTGCCATCCACAGGAAGCAGCCGCTCACGGGCTCATAGCCCATACCCTGCACGTACATCGTGGGGGCTGTCTCGAGCGTGCCTACCGAACGGGCATCGCCGGTGGTCTTGTCCATCTCATAGAATTCGCCATCGGCACCCACACAATACATCTCACCATTGGGGGTGAAGCCCAGCGTCAGGGGCTGGAAATTGTTGGGCCAGGGGGCGATGGTCACAAAGCGGCGGGTCTCGGGGTCCCACACCGCCATGTTCAAACCCGTCAGGTTGCTGTTGTACTGAACCGAGTAGAAGATGTCGCTGGTCACGTCATAGGCCATCACCGACGGAATGAAACTGTAGTCTGCATCTGAATACCTGACGGACCACAACTCGCTCAAGTCGGCACGGCTCAAACCATTGTACTCAACACCGTTGAGCACGCCCATCATCTGCATGGGCCTGGCTCCAACCAGCTGGTCGCGACCCATGGCGCTGGCCATGAACTCATACCTCAAGTCGGTGGCAAGGGCGTTGAAGTATTTACCGCTGCCGATAGTGTAGGAATAGATACCATAAGGCACCGAGCCGATGCCGTAGCCACTCCAGGTATCGGAGTTGGTCAGGTTGACATAGATGGTCATCCCCTGGAATTGGGAGGCATCGGGTGCCAGCCTGTGGGATGTGCCAACGCGGGGCGAGAGCATCTTGGCTCTCGACGGGGTTTCGATGACCGTCTTGGCGACAGCCTTGGGAGCCGCCGTGTAGGTCTGCGTTTGCTCTCCTGCCGATGCCATCAGGGCCACCAGCGCGAGCAGCGTGAGTAAGGTCTTAAGTCTTCTCATGAATACGAATAGTTTAGAAGTGATTAATTGTTGCCGCACGTGAATCCTGTGGTACCAGCACGACATCGTTAGTTACACATCGCAAAAATACGCATTTTGCAGCAGGAAATATGCAGGAATAGTGTTTTGAAATGTACGGATTTCGGCAATTCACACAAAAAAAACGCGATTTTTGCGTTTTTTCGTGGCTTTTTGGAAGGAAAATGTCACTTTTCGTGAATTAAGACCCCTTGTGTGCCATGCGCTGGTATTGCGACGGTGTCAGGCCAGTGATGCGCTTGAACGAGGTGACAAACGTCGAGCGGGACTTGAATCCCACGCTCTCGCTGATGGCCTCAATGGTATAGTTGCCGTAATGCTCCATGTCGCCCATGCGTTTGCACGCTTCCTTGATGCGGTAGGAGTTGAGGAAATTGTTGAAATTCTGCTGGTAAAATTCATTGATGACCTGGGACACATATTTGTATTTTGACCCTGAGAGCATCGCCAGCCGTTCGAGTGAGAAGTCGGGACTGTAGATTTCGTCGTTGTTGTCCATCACCTCAAGGATGCGCGACAGGAGCTGTTGCTTGTCGTCCTCGCTCAGGTGGCTGCTCTTGTACTTGACGTTATCCTCGTTGCTGTCCTCGTCTTCTTTATCGTCGCTGTGGAGAAGTGTTTCGGCGGCATGGGCTTCCTTGTCCTGCAACTGGCGGCGCATGCGGCGTTCCTCTTCCTCGGCACGCAGCATCTCCACGTTTTTCTCATACAGCGACTGGTTGGAACGTGTCAACTCGCCGTTCTTGCGGTACACGAGGTAGAGCAGCACCAGCAACACGAGCAGGAACCCCAGTGAAACCAGGGTGACAAGGCTCATCACCTCGCGGTGGTGCCTGATTTCGTCCATCTCTTTTTCCATCCCTTTCAGCTCGTTGCGGAATTCCATCTCGTTCACACTGGCGAGCTGCTGGTAGTTGGTCAAGGTGTCCTTGAGCAGCGTGTATTGGTTATAATAATGTTCGCGCGCGCTGTGGTCACCCAGTTGCTGGTAGTACTGTGCCAGCATCCTGTACACCTCCAGCTTGCAGTCCTTCATTTCCAGGTCCACGGCTATTTTCTCAGATTGTTTCAGTGTCGAGATGGCACTGCGGTAATCGTGTTTCATGGCCTGCACCTTGGCTTTCTCGACGTGGGTGAAGTAGATGAGACGGGAGTACTGGGTGGTGTCAATCAACTGCAACTGCTGGTCATAGGTCTTGATGGCATCGTCCAGGCGATGCTGGTCGATGTGCTGGAATGCCTGATAGAGCATCTTGTTGTAGCGGCGCAGGATCCACGTCTCGCCCTGCTCGGGCAACCGCAGGTATTGTTGCCAGATGTCCTCGATTTGTGGCAGGCCGCCCTGCACATGGGCCATCGACAGCACATCGGTCGAAGCCATGTCGGTGTGCTTGTCGTCATGGGTCTTCATGCCTGTGGCGAGGGCCTGCTGGTAGTACTTGAAGGCTGTTGTACCCAGGTCATAGTTATCGCATTCCTCCGAGATGGTCTGGTACATGCACCCGAAACCCAGGTAGATGTTGGCGTCCTCGATATCGGCTTCGGTGGCGATTTCGAGGGCTCGCGTCAGGCAGTCAAAGCACTTGGGATAGTCATAGAAGTCATAGAAATAGATGCTCCACAGTCTCATGTTGGCATCCTTGCACTGGGTCTTCTGTTTTTTGGACATGGAGGACTCGTAGCGGTTGGCGACGATGGTATAGCACATCAGTGCCGTGTCCTTGCTGCCGCCGTTGGTGAAGTCCTTGTCGGCCATTTCCAGCAATTGTTCAACAGGCAGGTCCAGCCACTTGCTGCGTTCCCGTGACGGGGGCAGGGCATGGCCCGGCAAGCCCGTTGCCAGGACAAGAAACAATACTATGGCGCTGAGGACTCTGTACATCGGTAGTTTCTATTGACCCCACAAAAATAGTCATTTTTTCCTTTTCTCCAAATAAAAACGATTAGTGTCCTGTAAATAATCAGCCAATCTCAATAAATAGCAGAATATCACCATCTTAATGACAATTAGATATATAAGGTGCTTACTTTGAAGCCCGTAGGGCTGTCAGGTTATAGGCAGGAGTGTAGCGAAGCGGAACTCCTGTAAATGACCGCTAAACACGAATAATAGCCCCATTAGGGGCGACACTTCACACATGTGCAGATTACTGCCGCCCCGATGGGGCTAAGACTTCAATGCTCACTATTGCAGGGGTTGCACTCGGCTTCGCCTTGTTACACACCCTGCCTATACCCTGCTCGCTCCTAACGGAGCTTTTACTGGACACCCTAATGAAATAAAAACTACCTGTTACAAAACAACAACGGCGGGGCATTGCCCGCCGTTGCCAATATGAGGTCAGTTAATGGTATTGGGTTCTGATTTGTCGTCAGGTGGATTAACCCAGTCGTTTCAGCTTCACGGTGAAGTGGCGCATCAGGGGAGCTTCCCACTCGATGGCGACACCGCGCGTGATTTCGTTGCGACGGTCATAGACGTTCTTCAGAGCAGCGGCAATCACGTTCATGTGGTTGTCGGTGTAAACGCGACGGGCGATGCACAGACGCAGCAGGTCCAGACCACCGAAGCGGTTCTCGCGGGTCACGGGGTCACGGTCGGCCAGGATGTAGCCAATCTCACAACCACGGATGCCAGCCTCCAGATAGAGCTCGCAGGTCAGGGTCTGAGCGGGGAACTCTTCCTTGGGCACGTTGCACAGCACCTTGTCGGCGTCGATGAACAGGGCATGACCGCCCACGGGGCGCTGATAAGGAATACCATATTCGTCGAGCTTGCTGGCGAGGTACTGAACCTGGTGGATGCGGGTCTCGAGCATCTCAAACTCGGTGTTCTCGTCCAGACCGACTGCCAGGGCGTTGAGGTCACGGCCGTTCATACCACCGTAGGTGATGAATCCCTCGAAGGGAATGCAGAACAGCTTGGCGCCCTCATACCAGTCCTGGTTGTTGGTAGCGATGAAACCGCCCATGTTCACAACGCCGTCCTTCTTAGCGGACATCGTCATGGCGTCAACATAGGAGTACATCTCGCGGGCAATCTCCTTGATGGTCTTGTCGGCGTAGCCTTCCTCACGGGTCTTGATGAAATAGGAGTTCTCGGCAAAGCGGGCGCTGTCCATC
>CACZAC010000035.1 GCA_902779125.1 uncultured Bacteroidales bacterium
CAAGATCCGCGCATGGCTCGTGGACTTCGCCAAGAAACACAATCTGGAGTACAAAATCGACAAGACCGGTAACGTGGCCATCTTCAGGCCCGCCGCTCCCGGCTACGAGAAGTGCAAGGGCATCGTGCTGCAAGGTCACATGGATATGGTCGCCGAGAAAGGTCCCGGCTCGACCCACAACTTCGACACCGACCCCATCGAGACCATCATTGATGGCGAGTGGGTACGTGCCAACAACACCACGCTGGGTGCCGACGACGGTATGGGCCTGGCAATCGCTCTGGCTGCCGTTATCGAGCCGACGCTGCAATGCGGTCCCCTGGAGGCTCTCGCCACCGTCGACGAGGAGACCGGCTTGACTGGTGCCAGCAATATTGAGGCCGACATGCTCGTGGGTTCAAGTTCAACTACAAGCCCGAGCCCGCACCCAAGGATCGCACCTACTTTGAAATCAAGTTTGAGCATCTGCACGGCGGTCACAGCGGTGCCGACATCCACATGGGCTTCGCCACCACGACCAAGCTGAGCAGCCGTCTGCTGTGGAACATCGGCGAGGAAATGGACTATGTGCTTGCCAAAATTGACGCCGGTAACCTGCACAACGCCATCGCACATGCCGCTACCCTCGTTATCGGTATCAAGCCCGAGGACAAGGAGAAGCTGAGCGTCGTGCTCAACACCTTCATCGCCGAGGTGAAGAACGAGTACAAGCGCACCGAGCCCAAGATGGAAATCACCTGCAATAGCGTTGACGCTCCCGAGACCATCATCGACACCGACACCGCCCGCCGCGTTGTCAATGCCGTTTATGTAGCTCCTCACGGCATCGACGCCATGAGCATGGAGATTCCCGGTCTCGTTGAGACCTCGACCAACCTCGCCAGCGTGAAGATGCGCCCGGGAAACCAGATTGTTGTCGAGATGTTCCACCGCTCGTCGCTCGAGAGTGGCAAGTATGACCTGACCCACAGGTGCGAGGCTATCTTCCGCATGGCTGGTGCCAACGAAATCATCAGCGAAGGCGGCTATCAGGGCTGGGAGCCCATCAGCGACAGCCACCTGCTCTCGGTTGCCAAGGACTCGTGGGAGAAGCTCTTCGGCGTTCGTCCCGAGGTTCGCGCTATCCACGCCGGTCTGGAGTGCGGTCTGTTCCTCAAGGCACGTCCCGACATGGAGATGATTTCCTTCGGTCCCACCCTGCGTGACGTTCACTCGCCCGCCGAGCGCTGCCACATCCCCGCCGTAGATAAGGCCTGGAAGCAAGTTCAGAACATCCTCAAGGTCATTGCCGAGGAGAGCAAGTAAATTAAATAGTTTTCAGTTTTCAGTCGTCAGTTGTCAGCGGCATCCGCTCTCAACTGAAAACTGAAAACTGGAAACTGAAAACTGAGAAGAAAATGGACATCAAAGGTAAGATTATCCAGAAGATGGAGCCCGTGGGCGGTGTTTCCAAAGCTGGCAACCAGTGGAAGAAACAGGAATATGTCCTCGAGACGCTCGACAGCTATCCCAAGAAGGTGAAATTCGACTTCTTTGGCGACCGTGCTGACCAGTACCCCCTTGAGGTGGGTGATGTCATCACGCTGAGCTATGACATCGAGAGCCGCGAGTTCAACGGCCGCTGGTACACCGACATCCGTGGTTTCAAAGCCATGAAGGAAGACGCAGCCGCCGCTGCTGCCGCACCAGCACCCTATCCCACTGCAGGGGCACCAGCCCCCGAGCCTGCTGCCGACGGTATGCCCACTCCGCCGCCTCCTGCTACCCCCTTCGAACAAGGTGGTGACACAGGCGACGACCTGCCCTTCTAATCAAGAGATTAGCATTTTACATCTATTAAAACGCGAGCCGCTGGAGTCTCAATGATTCCAGCGGCTTTTTATGGTATGCTCGCTAATGCTCGCAGTTTAGCGTTTAGAGTTTAGACGAAATCAGAATTGTATTTGTTTTCCTTTACTGACGTGCTCGGATGAAACGGATAAAACGGAGGTAACGGAAGAAACGGAGGAAATCAATCGCCCACGATGAGACATTGACCGTCGTGGTACTTCAGGGAAACGACGCCCATGCTGTGCAGGGCTGTCACGATGCGGGTGGCACTCTCCTCGCTGATGTGAGCCAGTTTCATGTAGCCGTCCAGGGTGATTCCGCCGTGGTTGCGCAGGTAATCGAGCAGCGCCTGTTCGCGCTCGCTGTAGCTGATGGTCTCGGCGGTGCGTGTCTCCTCGATTTCGGTTTCCTTGCTCAAGATGCGCTCGTGCAGCCGGCTGGCGAGCACATTCTCGTCGGCAACACGGTAATAGACGTGCCAATTGCCGTTGTCATCGGGCGCCTCAACGGGCTTTTCCACTGCCTCGGCGATATCGGCCTTGACCACCGACTTGCCGTTGATATTAAAGACCTTGAACGCCACATGCTGTTCCGGGCGACAATACATCTGGGCAGCCGTTTCAATCATGTAGATTTCCTCATCGCTGCGCACACCGGCAATATTTCCGTTGTCCTTCACGCCGATGAGCAAGTGGCCCCCGCTGTTGTTGGCAAAGGCGGCTATCGAGCGGGCAATCTTACGGGCATCGGTAATCTGGTATTTGAAGTCCTGATGCTCATGCTCGCCCTCAGCAATCAGGTCCTGTATATAATGGCTCTTCTTCATTAGAACAATGAATAATGCGAGTTAGTACAATGCTCTCTTCGTCAAAAAAACAACGACGCCGCTCTAAAGTCTGAGTTCACGCGTCCTATACCCTTCTTTCACAATATAGTTACCTTGCGGGAGAGAATTCAACTCGATTCCATAACGGGACTGAACCTTTTCACTGGGTAAATCAATGACAAGACGGCCACTGTGGTCATAGACTTTAATGCCATTGACATATAGGCCGGTCCCATTGAGCAAAGCATCGATGAGCGCAGTCACGTCGGCTATCGTCACCACTCCATCAGCATCACAATCAGCAGCATCGACAACAATTGAAGAGGAATTGCCCGAAATGAGATAATCAACCAAGGCTGTCACGTCATTGATTGACAATGCACCATCACCGTCCACATCACCTGGAACAACAGGATGAACCACAGTGGTAGTGAGTTCGATATAGGAGCCTTGATTCTGTTCATAATAGTAAGCCTTGACCGTATAAGTCTTGCCAGTCAAGTCTACAACCGAAGATGGAACCAAGACATCAAAATCCACGTCGCAACCGCCATAAATGGCACTTCTCACATCATAGTTATACTGATTGCTACCCACTTTGATAGTAATACGGATATCATTCTCAAAGTTGTTCTGAGACGGGTTTTTCAACGCAAGCCTGAAGGCTGTTCCAGGAGCGGTGCTTTGGAATGAATTCTCGACTTTGCGTATGGATTCTCTCAAGTATAAGTAGGTTTCACGGGTGAAATCAGGAGCCAGAACCACAGTAGCCTGTCCATTGCTAACGGTCATGTCCATGTGATTAGGCGCATTGTCCCATACGGGCTCCCACGATGCTCCATCATCAGGAGAAGAGACAAGCTTCAGCTCATAGCGACCATTCTGCAGATTGCTAGGCAAGGTGGTATAATTCAAACGACTGCCGACCAAACCGCCACCATTGAAAGAAATGGTAGGACGATTGCTGTCCCTCAAGACCTGCAGCAGCACGCCATTACGATAGATGCCCAAACCAAAGGGCACTGCTCCACCCGTGAGACTACAGTCACGGATATCCATTTTGAGTTTCAATTGACTACCTAAGGATATGGTCTTGCTGTGTGCACTCAAATCGTTTGCAAAATGGATATTGCTGGACAGTATGAAAGAATGTGGGCTGAAATCCTTATCGGTCAGACCATCCACAGGATAGAAATCGGTAATCATCGACTGCTCCACATTATAGCAAACTGAACGACCGCCAGGATGATCATACTGATTGGTATAATTCAGGACATTCAAATCAACATATTTATTGTTAGATGCCCCATGACCGAAATTCGCATGATATTTACCGTCTGATTTCCTAAAACCGTCAATCACAAAAATATGGGCAACCGACTGGTCATCATAGTTCCACTGTCCTCGATAATAGACGGGGCGACCAGCCTGCAGCTCACGATAAAGCATCTCTATCCATTCGGGAGTGGAATAGTAAACGCGACGACGATAACGGCTATCAGGATTCATATGCAAATAATGATGAAGCCCCCACATCATCTGCCCCATATTCTTCGGGGCGCTGGAGGTATAATATGACATCTGCATCGCAGCACCCACTTGATAGACAATGGAAGCAACAGCCTTTTCCGACGCTGTTCCACTATATGAAGCGGAATAACTATCCTTCACCTTAGACCATTCCATGGTCATCTGTGAGTAATCTACATCGGTCATAATGCCTGTCTTGGTATTCTGGTAGTAACTGTGTCCATAACCATGGGCAGGTTTTTTATACTTTGTCAGAATCTGGGCTACGGCAATGGCACCGCAGCCAGCGGCCGAGTGTACGTTACCGCCAGCCTGGGTCATCGGACAATACTGATTATAAGGTGTACTCTGATTCCAACTGGTGGTCAACAACGGTCCAACAGATGACTGCGAGAAAGCCAATAATGATGTGCTTAACAGTGTGACTACTAAACAGGCTCCTTTTTTCAACGATGATTGATAATAATTCTTGGTCTTCATGTTCTTCTCATTAAACTACACTAATTACACAAATTAAGCGAATCTCTGATAAATCAGTTCTATTCGCGTAATTCGTAGTTAAACTCTAGCGGGGGTCGTTGACGCCGGGTTCCTGCGGGATGGGGGTGCCGTCGAGGACGGCGCGCAGGTAAGGCTCGAGTTTCTGGGCATACCACCAGAAGCCGATGTCGGTCAGGTGGATACCGTCAACAGTGCCCTCGTTATTGGGGCCGTACAGGTCCTTACAGGTGATGTAGTAGAGGTTATTGGGATTGTCGGCCTTGAGTTTCAGGTAATTCTTGTGGTACTCGTTATTCTTGGCAGGCAGGTACTCGCTGTAAAAGCCGCTGTACTTGGCATAGCTGTACATCTGGCCCTCGACCATAAAGATGGGCACCTCGGGGCGCAGGGTGCGCAGGATGTTGACAAAGCCGTAGGTCACCGTGTCACACATGTCCTTGGTGCAATTGGGGATGGGGTCAAGGATATAGGCTGCGACATCGGGAATCGTCGCCATCGCCTGAGCCATACAGGAATCCATCTTGCCCTCGCCGCTGAAACCCAGGTTCACGCATTCCACATCCAGGTCACGCTGGATGATGCTTGTTGCCACCATGCCGGGACGGCAGGCACAACCGCCTTGCAGGATGCTGGTACCGTAGAACACAAATTTCTTGCCTTCCCTCGGGGAATCCATCATGGGCTGCATGATAACGGCACTGCTGTCCACGCCAATCTCTATCCAACGCACACCGTCATACAAAGGCAGATAAATCATGTATTCATGCATCTTGCCGTCCAAGCGGTCCACATACACCTTGCTCTGAATCGAGTCCTGGCGGGGGCGGATATCATTGTCGATGCGCACGGGACGGTTGCAGTTCACAAACTGCCAGCTCTCGGTGTCTTTGTCCCAGATGTAGAGGTCAGTGCCCTTGATGCCCGTGTCGGCCATGTGCATCATGTGCATATTGGTCAACAGGTTGTAGCGCACGGCGACGGCACGCGAGTTGGTGGCAAAACGGATAGCCTTGCCGCTGGTACACGAGGCACGGTCCCACAACGTGGGGCGCACGTTGCCGTAAAACTCCAGGGGGATGCGTGACTTCAGCGTGCGGTCAAATGCCCAGTTGATGAGCCTGTAATGCATGCCATCCACATAACGCAACGTGTCCTTATCGGTAAAATCCTGCGCCTGCAGAACACTGGGCAGCAAGGCGATAACCAACATCGCCAACCCTATCATCTTGGATTTCAGTCTTTTCATATCAATTCAATAATTATTGTTTTGCCGTATAATAGCTCCAAAAACCAAGCAAAACCTGGATGAGTAATTATATTCGAATAAATTCCAATTAAAGTACCAATTAACCTATAAGTGTGTAGTTAATTGATAATCAATTGTTTACATTAGGCTTAGGAGTTTGATGGCTTCCAGGCGGCCGTTATTGAGCAGCGTGGGATAATGGGCGTCGCTGTTGACCACGACAGGCGCGTTGAAACGCTTGAGCATCCCGAAGTATTTGAGGTTGGGATAGAACCGGTTGCGCTGCAGCCAAGCCTTGGTGTTGATTTCTATCGTGAGGTGATGGTCCATAATGTTCTCAAACAGGTCAATCACCAGTTTGTCATACCATGGTTCCTCGTCGATGCCATCGAGATACTGGCTTGCATTGAAGCCGATTTTATCCATGTGACCGACAATGTCAAATCCACCCTCATCGACCATCGACATCATCTGGGAGAAGAATGTCCTGACCACATACTCGATATCGCTGTTGAAGTGCTGCCCCATACGCACCTTAAATGCCTGGAACTTACCGTCAATATCCACCATTTCGCTTGGATTGTCAATGGCAGGAATGAAATGCACCGAACCTATGCGGTAATCAAGGGGCAGCGACTTGAAATAGTCGTTGGCGGGTCCGTCGCCCACGCTCACATAGTCAATTTCCATCGCGGTATAGAGCTGGATGCGGTCGCCATAGGCTTTGCGCAAGCGCTCCATCTCGTCAAAATAGGTCTGTACGTCATCACGGCCCATATTGCACGGGCTATCTACAGATATAGGGGAATGAGGAGTAAAACCCAGATGGGTAAAGCCCTGGGCTATAGCCTCGACCACAAACTCCTCCATCGATGCATGGCCATCACAGAACTGCGTGTGGGTGTGCAGGTTATACAGGTCGGTAGCTTGTGTTATTCTCTTAAAGTCAAACATGATAATACAGATTAAAACAATTTGGTAATTTGCTCCATCGGGATGACATTGATAATGGTCTTACCGTCAGGAGTATAATTGGGTTCGGGCAAACGCAACAGGTCGGCGACAAGTTTCTCCATCTCTTCCTGCATGAGCACTTTCCCGGCAGGGATAGCCGCCGAGCGCGCTACAGTGAGCGACAGATGGTCATGAAGCCACTTTTTCAACGGCATTCCTCCATTGTCCACCGATTCAATAATCTGGTGTATCATCGTGGTCACGTCAACACTGTCAAGCCCAGAGGGCACAGCGCTCACGGCCCAGTCGTTACCGCTGAGTTGGGACATCGAGAAACCCATTTTTTCCATCTCGGGCAACAGCCCCTCAAGAATCACGCTTTGGGCAGCGCTCAGGTGCAAGACCTCAGGGAAGAGCATCGCTTGAGAAGACAGACCGCCCTCTTTCATTTGAGTACTGTATCGGTCAAACAGGATGCGGATGTGGGCACGATGCTGGTCAATGACCATCAACCCTGATTTTGCCTGCGAAAGGATGTAACGTCCTTTAAGCTGCAGATAAGCCGACTGCAATTCAGCAGGCAGCAAGGTACCGGCAGGCTGAAGCACCTCAGAATCAGATGACAGCGGGTCAGCGGCAGGCTGTTCAGTGCCTTGTTCCTGGCCTTCGCGTTTCTTTCGCTCAAAATTAGCAAACAGTTCGTCCCAGTTGCTCACCGCCTGTTGATGCGAACGTCCGGCAGACGGTGTCTGATGTGATGACTTGAATGGATTGTAGCTGCTATCCACTTCTATTTCAGGATGATGAAGTTCAACATGGCTTTCATAGGCGGGAATTTTGGGTGTATCTTGGGTATCAAAGTCGATAGTGGGTACCTCGATAAAGCGGCCCAGCGTCTCCTTGACGCCAGCAGCCAAAATCTGCCAGATGGGAATCTCATCCTCAAACTTGATTTCGGTCTTGGTAGGATGGATATTCACATCAATCGACTGCGGGTCAACAGTGAAACGGAGGAAATAATTGGGCTGCTCGCCTTCAGGTATCAGTTGCTCGTAGGCCGACATGACCGCCTTGTGGAAGTAGGGGTGGCGCATATACCGGCCGTTGACGAACATGAACTGAATGAAATTGCGCTTGCGGGCATTTTCGGGCTTACCGATATAGCCCTGTATCTTGACGAGAGAGGTATCCACACTGAGTGGCAACAACTGCTGGTCCAGGCTATTGCCCATCAGGGCTGTAATGCGCTGGCGGAAAGTGCCCTTCATCAGCTTGTACATCACGTTGCCGTTGTGCATGAGCGTAAATTCCACCTCGTTGTTTACCAGCGCCAACTTCTCAAATTCCTTGACGATGTTGCTCAATTCCACCTGATTGGACTTGAGGAACTTGCGGCGGGCAGGAACATTAAAGAAGATGTTCTTAATCATGAAATTGCTTCCCATAGGACACATGTCAGGCTCCTGGCTCTCGCACTGCGAGGCATTAATCACCAGACGCGTGCCCAACTGGGCATCGTGGCGACGGGTACGCAATTCAACCTGAGAAATGGCAGCAATAGAAGCCAAGGCCTCACCACGGAAACCCATCGTGTGCAACGAGAACAGGTCGTCGGCATTCCGTATCTTGCTAGTGCTGTGACGCTCAAACGCCAGTCGGGCATCGGTATCGCTCATCCCCACCCCGTCATCAATCACCTGAATGAGCGTGCGCCCGGCATCCTTAAGAATAATCTGGATGTGGGTAGCCTGGGCGTCAATGGCGTTCTCGACCAGTTCCTTGATGACACTGGCAGGGCGCTGAATCACCTCGCCTGCAGCAATCTGGTTGGCGACAGAATCGGGAAGCAGTTTAATCACGTCACTCATGGCTCAATCGGGGTTTTGGGGGCCGTTTCGACCGTATTAACTTGATCACTCACCACAGCAGCGTCAACATTGGCATTGCTGCCTGAACGGCGGCGGGTGCTGCCCTCTATCGATTGTATGAGCTGCTTGAGATCATCACTCACGTCAAAGATATCATCGGGCGATTGGGGGCGTAGCATATCATACCACTTGAACTGAGGCAGGAACAGGTCTGCCTTCTTCGCCAGATACAGCGGAATCACCTTGCCCGACACCTCGGGCCACATGGTGATGCGGTCCACCTCCTGCTTGGGCTTGAGATTGAGTCTAAGGTAACTAGACTCGGCATTCACCATCTTGTTATAGGTGGAATCCTTCTCCTCGGGGAACATGATTACCTGCACATTGCCGTCAACGTCCAGTCGACGCAATTCCTTGTTCTCAAACCACGCCTTCATCTTCTTGCCGCTCAACTGGTCATAATAATTCTCACCCAGGTGTTCAGCCATAAATCCTCCTGTAGGAAGTGTCGCCCAATCGGCAGCACTATCATTCAGATGGACATTGATTTCGTCACCAAATATCTGGCGTTCCAGGTTCCACACCACGGCATGACGGTACATGTTGATAATCGTATCGGCCTCGCTCAACTGCAGCGAGTCACAGATGCCCTGCACATCGCTACGGTAGAAACGCACCTGATTGAATGCGCGCAACACCCTTACCGAGTCATTGATTGAATCCTTCACGACATGGTTGATGAGCGTGCACAGCGTGTCGGCATGCAGGTGTATAGTATCCTTCTGTGAAAACTCACGGGCCCTGGCATGACCTGTCACATAGCTGTAGTGGGCGTTATCGTCATGGTAGCCATAGTCACCGTCGAGAATGACCTTGTTGCTGGGGTCGGTAATCACGACACGGCCTCGCGCCTCGCCATAGTTGTGCTTGCGGTTATAATAGACCGTATCGCCCAGCAGCGTCTTGCCGTCCTTGGCAGTGATGAGTGACCGCTCATAGAGGGTCGCATCGTCGGCACTAGTGTTGTACCAGCCATTGGTCGTGTTGATGGTATTGCTGTCGCTCACGATTAGCGTCTCGCTCGAGATGTGGGCGATGTGTGACTGCGTATTGTAGTCAAGCAGTTCGGTAAACATCTCGTAGCGGTCGTTGACCAAATGCACGTTGCGCGAGAATTCGGCCTGCTTGGTATCCAGCTCGTAACGGCCGAACTGGGAACTGAGTTCGGTATTGTTGCGATTGTCCACAATGGTGCCGCCATCAAAATAATAGCCCACATTGGAATTGATTTCATAGTCAAGGGCATCGGTCAGCAACGTGGTGCTGCGGTTTTCGAGACGCACGTTGCTGCGAAGCTCTGCCACACCCTGCTCACCGTAGTAATGCAGCACATCACTATAGACCCACAACGTGTCGCCCTGGGTCATGCGCACATGTCCAAAGGCATCGAGCGAACTTGTCTCGGCATAGAAATAGGCACTGTCGCAGAACATATACATATCGCCACGACGGAAACGCACATTACCCTTCAGCACCTGATAATCGCGGCTGATAGCCTCATTGGCCTTGAGCAAGTCGGCATTCTCCAGGAACACCTTGTTTGTCTGGTTGCGATTGGCTTTGGGAATCTGCGGGGTAATTCGCTGCACCTTCCTGCCCTTGGCACCCTTGCGGGCAGCTTGGACGGGTTGTGGATTGGTGGGATGCTTTGATGTGGACGGTGCCGCAGTGACTGTACGGTTCTGAATGCCTCGTCGGGGCTGCTGGCCCCACATCACGGGCGCCATCATCAATGCCATCACGCAACACACCGTCACCACATGACGCCAACGGGCAGTGCCGTTGCCGGCATTGCCACTGACTGGAGTCTTGTAACGCTGATCTCGCGAGACGGACATCGGTCTGCTGGATTACTGCGGTTTACTGTTTCTTGTCGGTCTTGAGCCAGTCATACTTAAAGTCACAGTTACGCCAGCCCTCCTCGATATAGACATAAACGCTCTTTTGCTTCTGGGTGACCCAGTTGCGGATAATTTCCTCCTTGGCCGTAGCCTCACACATGTCCTTGATAATCATGTAATCCTCAGCAAGGTCGGCCTTATGGCCGTCGATGCGCTTGACGAGCTTGACGATAGCGACCTGCTCGCGGCGCGTCTTGGGATTAATCATGATAAAAGGCTCACTGACCTCGCCAGGCTGCATGGTGTAGATTTTCCTACCAACCTCGGCAGGCAAATCGGCCATTTCAAAGCGACCGCTCTGGTTCTTCTCGTTGAGCATGTGGCCGTTATTGTTGCGGGAGTCTTTGTCTTGAGAGATATAGAGTGCCATCATGTCAAAGGTGTTCTTGCCTGACACGATGTCGCTGCGCACCGAGTCCAGCATGGTCATGGCCTCGGTCAAGTCCTTGTCGCTCACCTTGGGGCGCAACAGGATGTGACGCGTGTTGATGCGGTCACCTCGCTTCTCTATGAGCTGGATGATGTGAAAACCGTCATCGGTCTCGACAATGTTGGAAACGCGCTTGGGGTCGTTCAGGTTATAGGCCGCATTGGCATACTCGGGCAACAGGGTTGTACGGCTCTGGAAGCCGGTCTCGCCGCCATATACGGCCGTTGACTGGTCCTGACTGTATAGAATCGCCAGTGTCGAGAACTCTCGCTCACCGCTATTCACCTGGTTGGCATAGTCACGCAGACGGGCTTTGACCTCATCAATTTCCTGCTGGGGTATGACGGGATTGACAGTGATAATCTGGACCTCGACCTGCATGGGGATAAAGGGCAACGAATCCTTGGGCAAGCCATTATAAAAACGGCGAACCTCGGCGGGTGTGGCCTTGACATTCTTGGTCAAGTCATTTTGGACCTGCTGGATGCAGTAGCGGTCGCTGAACATTTCGCTGAGCTTCTCACGCAGACGAGGCATCGGCTGACGGAAGTATTCTTCCACTTTCTCCTTCGAGCCCAGGTTGGCAATCAGGTAGTTGATTTGAGCATCGACCTCGTTAGCGATAGTCGACGGCTGAACCTCGACCGTATCGATACGGGCCTGGTCAAGGAACAATTTCTCCACGGCCATCTTTTCGGGAATAACGCAATAGGGGTTGCCCTCGATAGGCACGCGCTCTATAATGGCCTGCTGGTACTGGTCCTCGATGTCACTCTTGAAAATAGGCTCATTGCCGATGACCCACGCTACCTCCTCAGCAACGTTGTTCTGAGCCATCATGGCCAAGGCGGTCATGGCCAACGCCAATGTGATAAAAAATCTCAGTTTCACTTCTATATTCATTTTAGTTCATTTCAATCTGCAAAGGTACTGAAAACCGACCACAATGCCAAATTTATTTGGACATTGTTGAGGTGCATCAGACCTTCGACATTAATTGGCAAAATTCCCACTTTTTCCTGACGTGGCAAAACCATTTGACAAAATCTTTGTTAAAAGCAGCGCCAGCTTTCAGCTTTTGTCTTAAAGGTGCTGAAAGCTGACGGTTTATAGCTATTTCTTGGCTACCTTGGTCTTGTAGATATCGTCTTTCTTGACCTTGACGATGGTGCCGTATTGCTCGAGCGCCTTCATGTCAAGTTTCTTGATGTTACCGACAATCATCAGCTGACAAGGCTGCCCCTTGATGTGCTGGCGGTAGAAGGCCTCGATGTCGGCTCTCGTCAACGTGGGCAGTAGCTCAACCATTGGGGTGTTCATATCGGCAGTGAAACCGTAACGCTCTGACAAGGCAACCATCAAAGGTTTGCCGCGGAAGGTGGGATAGGTGTTGTTGATGTCGTTAAGCAGGCTCTGACGCGCCACTTCAAGGTTCTCGGCGTTGACGGGCATGTCGTTGATGAGCGAGTCGAGCAGCGCGATTGCCTGCATCGACTTGTCGGCTTGTGTAGCGACAAACGCCATATAGCCCGACGGGCTACTGGAATGTGCCAGATCGGGGGTCAGCGCCATGCCCTGAGCGGCATAAGCCATGGAACGGAACTCACGCACCTCTTGGAACAATACCGACGACATGCCGCCGCCAAAGTACTCACCCCACATCTCCAGGCACGCCTTGTCGTGGTCACTCACCACGTCGGCAAGCGGACGGTAAAGGCCAATGACTGTCTGGCGTGACTTGGGCATGTCAAAGACATAGACAGTTCTCGTCGGCGGGCACTGCAGATTTTTTTCTTGAATTGCATTCTCCTGTGAACCACACAGTTGCGGCAATTGTCGGGAAATCATTTCAGCGATCTGGGTAGCGGGCAGATTGCCGCTGTAACTGATGTCGCATCGGCAATCATACAGTCCCTTGAACGAACTGATGAGCGTAGCGGCTTTCTGTTTCTTCAATTCCTTGGCTGTCAATCGGTTGAGACATGATGAGCTTTCACCGCGGACAACCTTTTCGGCCAGAGCTCTAAATACATTGGTATTCTCTTCCCAGAAAGATTTCTCGGATGGACCTGCGGCATCCTTGATGGATTCCAGTTTATCCTCATCGGCCTGCATGCGGTCAAGGAAGTGGCACAACAGGCTGAGCGTTTCTTCCATGTGCCCGTCATCACCCTTGAGGACGAGCATCGTCATCTGCTCATCGGCACTCACTTCCAACTGTGCCCCCAGGCGTTGCATAGCACCGCCAAACGCCTTGACATCCAGCGAATCGGTACCCAGTTCGAGAACATAGTCAGCAGCTGCTTCAAGCAGTTTATCCTGCATCGTTCCCTTGTGGAAATTGACAATAAGGCTGCAATTGCTGTTCAACGGGTTCGGACCCGCATAAAGACGGCTGCCGCCGGGCAAATTCACCTTGACAGCATCGCGATTGAAGTCCAGCAAGCGGGGTGCCACGTTCTTCACCGGAATCTGCTCCAGACGCTGGGCAAACGCCGATTTATCAGCGGCATGCTGAGGCTTGACTGGCGTATACTCGGGTTTGGCAATCTGCTCGGCAGGAACGCGGCCGTTCTTCTTGTGGAAACGGTAGAAATTGTCGGTAAAATACTTGCGTGCTACACGCATGACATCGTCACGGCTGATGCCGGCAACACTCGAAGACAATTTCATATAGTAGTCCCACGACACACCTGCCGACATGGCAGCCACCATCTGCTCACTGCGCTTGGAGATGCTCTCCAGACCCATCTCGTTGTCTCTAGCAATCATCTGCTTGACCGATTGCAGTTGCTCATCGGTGAAGTCGCCGTTTTTCAGTTTCTCGAGCTGTTCCAGACACAGCTTCTCGGCGGTTTTCACCCTGCACAACAGTTTGGGCACAACCATCACAACAAGTCCCGACGTCTGGTTCAAGGACATGTTTGTGGCCATCGAGAGATAAACGCGGTTTTTGTTGGTCAACTCGTCGAGCAAGCCAGTCTTGTTGTCGTTATTCAGCAAAGCCAGGGCCACCCTCATGGCAGGAGCATCGGCATCATAGTCGGTGGGGCCGTGAAAGACCATTGCGCTCATGCCGATAATCGGCATCGGGAAAAGGAACTTTTCTTCGGGTTGGCCGACGATGGCGGGCGCAACAATCTTTTCACGCACGGGCTTAACGCCACGTTCGAGCTGGCCGAAAGTGCGCTCCAGCACGGGCATCAACGTCTTGGTGTCGATGTCGCCCGAGAGAATCAGACCCATGTTGGACGCCACATAATATTTCTTGTAGAAGGATACCATGTCTGATTGACGTGGATTCTTCAGATTCTCGGTGCTGCCGATAATGGGATAGGCATAGGGGGTTCCGGCAAGGAACTTACTTGATATCTGCTCCAGCATCATAGTGGCAGGATCGTCGGAATACATGTTCTTTTCCTCATAGACGGTCTCCAATTCGCCCTGGAACAGGCGGAAAACGGGATGAATGAGACGGTGGCTGTTCAGTTCGCACCACTGCTCGATGAACTGAGGAGAAAAAGTGTTGTGATAGTAAGTGAAGTCATAGGAGGTGCCGGCATTCAGGTCTGAACCACCGTATTTGGTAATCAAGCGGTTGAATTCATTAGGAATAGCATACTGCGAAGCCTTGATATTCAACTGGTTGATATCGTGTTGTATGGCCTTGCGCTGCTTTACGTCAACCGTGCGGGCCAACTCGTCATACTTCATCGAGATGGAGTCGAGATACACTTGCTCGGCGGCATAGTCAACGGTACCCAATTCATCGGTTCCCTTAAACATGATGTGTTCAAAATAGTGGGCAATGCCTGTATCGGGGCAATCCACCGCGCCAGCATTCACAACAACAGCGCCAAACACCTTGGGTTGGCTATGATCCACGTTGAGCCACACTTTCATACCATTACTTAACTCCAGTTCTTGCACCTGCAACGACGGATTCATCTGCCCAGTAGCTATCATCGCTGCAAACAGGCAGGATACACCTAATAATAACGCTCTTCTCATATCATTTTGAACTAGTAGAATTGTCTTGAATATTCGTTGTTTACACTATTCAAAAAAGGAAACCTGCGTGGGTGCATTGACTCATGCAGGTTTCCTTGTTATCCGGAAGATGAAATTACTTCACCTGTTTGAGGACTTTCTTATTGATTTTGGCGGGGTACTTCTGCACAAGTTCCTCTTTCCAGCGCTTTTCAAGCACGTCCTGATAATCACTTGCTACAGCGCCACGCACGTCGGTCACATCCTCGGGCTGGTCAATCACGCCACCCTCAAGTATCATCATGACGGGATATGCCTTGCGCTCGGGCTTCTCACCAACGTGGAATGCGAGGTAATCGGCATACTCGTTCTCGCCCTTCTTCACTACCATGCGCTCCATGCGGATGTCGGCTCCGTATTTGTTGTGAAGAGCGTCGGTCAGAGTGTCGGCACCAAACTTGGGGATATCGGCCTTAACCAGGTTCAGGATGCTGTCGCTCTTGGCGCTGAGGATGATGCCCTTGAAGTGGGGCTCGTCCCAGTTGTAGCGGGCGCGATTCTCGGCATAGAATTTCTCCAGGCCAACAGTGTCCTTGTTGGCAGCCTTCCACACGCGACGGTTGCTGATTTCGAACAACAGCATACCGTCACGGTACTCGTTGATGAGGTTGCGATATTCGGGGTTATTGTTCATCAGTTCACGTGCATTGCACTCGGTGAGCACGCCGTCGGCAATGGCATCCACCTTAGACATGATGAATTCTTTAACCTGTGCACCATCAGCCAGTGGCTTTTGGGGAAGGATCTGTGATGCGAGCTGGCTAACAGGAACTGAATTCTTGACATTATAGAAGAACAGTGGCATATTGTTGCCCTTGATGTAGCTGGCAACAAAGGCAGAGTCAAGAGCGGCATGCTCAACCAGAGCCTTATCAAGCATCGTGGTGAATTCGGGGTTCAAGTTGTATTTGAACTTATTCTTTAAGTCGGTGATGCGGCGCTGACCAATCAGTTTTGAACGCTCATCGCGACCGATAGCCCTATCGATAAGAGGACGCATCTCATCCAGTGACGGTGCACCGTGAGCCACCTTCTTGATGATATGGTAGCCAAACTGGGTTGCGAACGGCTCACTGATTTCTCCATCGGCAAGGTCAAAGGCGATGTCCTCAAAAGGCTGCACCATGCGGCCACGGCCAAACCATCCCAAGTCACCGCCACGTTGAGCACTGCCATCCTGAGACTCGGCCTTGGCAAGTTCCTCAAAGTTGGCACCAGCCTTCAGCAGAGCATAGATAGAATCAATCTTTACCTTACACTGAGCTTTCTGCTCCTCGGTGGCCTCCCTCGGGAAGAGCCTGAGGATGTGCTTGGCATGAACATCGTTGCGGCCACGCTCATTGTTCACCCTGATCATGTGGATGCCGAACTGAGTTGCAAACGGCTTGCTGACTGACCCGATAGGGGTGCTATACAGCTGATTCTCAAAGTCATAAGGGAATGAGCACGCACTCACATAGCCATAGTGGCCGTGATTGCGGGGCTTGGAGGGATCGCTTGAGTATTTGTCGACCAGGGTTTCCCATTTTTCACCATTGAGGATACAGGTGCGGATGCTGTCCATGCGAGCCATCATTGCATCAGTATCTTCGGTAGTTGCACCCAGTGGCAACATGAAGTGGTCAATGTCCCTCTCCTTCTGGAGACGCTGATAGGCCTCTTCAATAAACTGCCAGCGATAAGTAGTGTCTTCGGCCATAAAGGGAGCTGACAGGTCCTTCTGGTAGCCTTCAAGCTCCTTGATAAACAGATCGGTAGTGTCAATTCCCGCAGCTTCGGCATCGGCCACTTTCTGCTTGTAGAGCACAAAGCGGTCCACATACTGTTCGAGGGTCTCTTTCTCGACCTGTTGTTGATTGTTCTTGTGATAAAGGTACTCAAACTCAGAGAGTTTAATGTCTTTGCCGTTAATGGTCATGAGGACAGGATCCTTAACCTTAGCAAAGGCGAGGATCGCAGTTCCCAACAGCAATGAAGAAATCAAAAGTTTTGCTTTCATCTTCTTTAGGTTGGTTTGAATCTATATTTTACGTTTTTTCATTCTTTATTACTAATGTATAACGCACACACACGCGAAAAATTATATCTCCCCCCGATTTTTTTTGACATATATGACGTAAAAGCCCCACCATCAATAATAATACGCAAGCCAACAACAATACAAACGCTCCAACACACCCAGTCTCCCTGAGCCCAAAAACAGGTATTCTACCTCCACAAACATGGAGAAAAAATGGCAACAGGGTTTTCCTGTTGCCATTAGTACCTTAAGTATCACCTCATATCAGTTGCCCATTTCGCTGAGGAACTTGATGCGGACGAGCCGGATTTCCTCCTCGGTGTAATCGTCGCCCAGTTCCTTCATCGCGGTTTCGATATCATCGGTATCACTCTCCTTGAAATAATCAAAGATATCTTCCTCGATGTCGTTATCGATGGTCTCCTCGATGAAATAGGACACGTTGATTTTGGTTCCGCTGTAAACAATTGCCTCCAGTTCGTCGAGCAGCTCGCTAAATTCCATGTCCTTGCTCTCGGCCAAGGCATCGAGCGACACCTTTCGGTCGATGGCGGTGATGAGCTCAATCTTGTTTTTGCTCCTATTGGCTACCGTGCGGACACGCATATCCTCGGGGCGTTCAATCTCGTTCTCATCGACATATTTCTTGATGAGGTCGATAAATTCCTGGCCGTAGCGCTTGGCTTTACCGGGACCCACACCGGGAATATTCTGCAATTCTTCGATTGAAATGGGATAGGTCGTTGCCATCGCATCGAGTGAAGGCTCCTGGAAGATGACATAGGTGGGCAGACCGTGCTGCTTGGCAATCTTGCGGCGCAGGTCCTTGAGGATGCTGAACAGCTGCGAGTCAACGGCTCCGCTGCCGCCGCCACGCAATTCCTCGTCAAGCATCTCGGTATATTCGTTGTCCTCCACTATCCAGAATTTCTCACGGCTCTCAAGGAAAGCCTTGCCCTTGGCGGTCACCTTGATGACGCCATAGTTCTCGATATCCTTCGACAGATAGTCACCGAAGACACCCTGACGTATCACGGCAAGCAGATACTTCTCGTCACGCTCATCGGCGCAGCCGAACACTTCCAGCTCGTTATGTTTGTAACCTTGGATTTCGTTGGTAGCGTCACCCATCATGACATGGGCAATATACTCGGGCTTGAAACGCTCACGCAGGGTGAGAATCGTCTCGATGGCAGCACGCAGGTCCTCGCTCGCCTCGACACGCTTCTTGGGCTTGAGGCAGTTATCGCAGTTGCCGCAGTTGTCACGATCATAGGTCTCACCGAAATAGTGGAGCAATGAACGGCGGCGGCACACCGACGACTCGGCGTAGTCGCGCGTCTCGAGCAGCAACTGCTTGCCGATTTCCTGCTCAGCAATAGGTTTGCCCTGCATGAACTTCTCGAGCTTGTCCAAATCCTTGCGGGAATAGAAGGTGATGCATTTGCCCTCACCGCCGTCGCGTCCGGCACGTCCCGTCTCCTGGTAATAACCCTCCAGACTCTTAGGAATGTCATAGTGGATGACAAACCTCACGTCGGGCTTATCGATACCCATACCGAATGCTATTGTTGCCACAATGACATCCACATCCTCGCTCAGGAAGGCATCCTGGTTAGCACTGCGCACGGAACTGTCCATACCGGCATGGTAGGGCAAAGCCTTAATGTCATTGAGACGCAACACCTCAGCCAATTCTTCAACTTTCTTACGGCTCAGACAGTAGATGATGCCTGATTTGCCCTCATTAGCCTTGATGAACTTGATGATTTCACGGTCCACGTCTTTGCTTTTGGGACGCACCTCGTAGTAGAGGTTGGGACGGTTGAACGACGACTTGAATACGGCAGCGTCGGTCATGCCCAGGTTCTTCTGGATATCATGCTGCACCTTGGGTGTCGCCGTCGCCGTCAAGGCGATAATAGGACGCACCCCGATGCGGTTAATGATGGGACGGATATTGCGGTACTCGGGTCGGAAATCATGTCCCCACTCCGAGATACAGTGTGCCTCGTCAATGGCATAGAAGGAGATGGGCACATCCTTGAGGAAGGCGACATTCTCCTCCTTAGTAAGAGATTCGGGAGCCACATACAGCAACTTGGTACGGCCCTCGCGTACATCGTTTTTCACGGCTTCGATAGCCTGCTTGGTTAGCGATGAGTTCATGAAGTGGGCGATGCCGTCTTCCTCGCTGTAGCTGCGCATGGCATCGACCTGATTCTTCATCAGAGCAATAAGCGGTGAAATGACAATCGCGGTGCCCTCCATGAGTCGCGCGGGCAGCTGATAGCACAGTGACTTGCCGCCGCCGGTGGGCATGAGCACAAAGGTGTCACGCTCGGCCAACAAGTTTTCAATGATAGCTTCCTGATTGCCCTTGAACATCTCAAAACCAAAGTACTCCTTCAGTGCCGATATCAACTTATTGTTTTTCGCCATATTAAGTAGGTTTAGGGTTTGAACGATTTCACAAATATAGAACTATTTTGTAAAACGGACAATATATTTTGGAAAAATATTTTTTATTGTCTCTTAACGCCCCTGCCTATTTCGGCAGCAAGGGCGGTTTCACAACGGTCAGTTTGACGCTGTATCAGAGGCTTTTTCCCAAAATGTCAAAATTGGACTTCTCCAATTGCTGTTGAGCGAACTCACGGGTGAGTACAAAGCGTTTCTCGGTCATGCCGGGCGCCATATACATCACATCTATCATTATGGTCTCGAACAGGCTGCGCAGGCCACGTGCACCGAGTTTGTACTCGATAGACTTGTCCACAATATAGCCCAGCACGTCATCATCGATGACCAATTCCACGCCATCCATCTCGAGCAGTTTCTTGTACTGGCGCACGATGGCGTTTTTGGGCTCGGTCAGGATTCGCATGAGCGCATCGCGGTCCAGGGGCTCCAGGTTGGTGAGAATGGGCAGACGACCGATAATCTCGGGGATAAGTCCATAGCTGCGTAAGTCCTGGGGGGCTACGAAGTGCAGCAGTTTGTCACGGTCACTCTTGCTCACGTGGCTCTCAACGCCGAATCCCACGACCTGTGTGTTCAGACGCTGGGCGATTTTACGTTCGATGCCTTCAAAAGCACCGCCACAGATGAACAGGATGTTTTTGGTATCCACTGCAATCATCTTCTGCTCGGGATGCTTGCGGCCGCCTTGCGGCGGCACATTGACCACGGAGCCTTCGAGCAACTTCAACAGACCTTGCTGCACACCCTCGCCACTCACGTCACGCGTGATAGAGGGATTGTCACCCTTGCGGGCAATTTTGTCAATCTCGTCAATGAAGACGATGCCCCGCTCGGTTTCCTCGACGTTATAGTCACATGCCGCCAGCAGCCTGGTCAGCAGGCTCTCGATGTCCTCGCCAACATAGCCGGCCTCGGTGAGCACCGTGGCGTCAACAATGGCAAAGGGCACTTTCAGCATGCGGGCAATAGTCTTAGCCAGCAGGGTTTTGCCTGTACCTGTCGGTCCCACGATGATGATATTACTCTTCTCGATGTCAATATCATCGTCATGACTCTGGTTCAGACGCTTGTAGTGGTTATAGACAGCGACCGAGAGGTAACGCTTGGCTGTCTCCTGGCCTATGACATACTGGTCCAGATAAGCCTTGATTTCCTCAGGCTTGGGCAACGTGTCCATGTCGAGGTCGGTCAGTTTGGCCTTGGCCATCTGGTGCAGGTATTCATGGGACAACTCGACTGCACGCTCGGCGCACTCGTTGCAGATGCAGCCGTTCATGCCCGGCAGCATCAGCTCTACCTCGCGGTCACTGCGACCGCAGAAACTGCAATATAATGTGCTGTTCTCCTTCTTTTTAGCCATGGCTTATTTCTCCTCGGTTGAGTCCACGGCAGGGGTTGAAGCGGGTGCTTCACGCACGAGCACCTTATCAATCATACCATATTCCTTGGCCTCGGCAGCGGTCATCCAATAGTCGCGGTCACTGTCGGCATAGACCTTGTCGTAGGGCTGGCCCGAGTGGTCGCTGATGATGGTATAAAGTTCCTGCTTGAGCTTGAGAATCTCGCGCGAGGTAATCTCGATATCCGAAGCCTGGCCGCTGATGCCGCCCATCGGCTGGTGAATCATCACACGGCTGTGCTTGAGGGCAAAGCGCTTGTCCTTCTGGCCTGCAACAAGCAATACAGCAGCCATCGATGCCGCCATACCGGTGCAAATCGTCGAGACGTCGCTCTGGATGTACTGCATCGTGTCATAGATGCCCAGGCCGGCATAGACCGAGCCACCAGGCGAGTTGATATACAACGAGATATCCTTGCCGGGGTCACAACTGTCAAGGTAAAGCAGCTGGGCCTGGATGACATTGGCGGTATAGTCATCAACCTGAGTTCCCAGGAAGATGATACGGTCCATCATCAGTCGCGAGAACACGTCGAGCTGAGTGACGTTGAGCTTACGCTCCTCCATGATGGTCGGAGAGATATAGTTGTTGGACACGCCGGCAGCGAACTGGTCAAGAGCCAATCCGTTCATGCCGAGATGATGCACTGCAAATTTTCTGAAATCGTTTTCCATAAATCTAAATAATAGGTGTTTAAAAAAATTTTTGTTCAAAGATATAATTTTTTTCTCATTCTAACGACAGATGAAACCACTTTTTTTCATCTTTTCATCTTTTTTGATTTCTTCTGAAGCAAAAACCGCGCCAACAGACATATTGTCAGTCCCAGGGCACAGCAAAACGAAAAGCAGGGTCGGCACTACGGCCTACCCTGCCCCTCTCTTGCAATGATTGATGTCGGGGAGATAATTACTTCTGCTCTGCCTCGTAAAGCTTGCGGAAGTCCTCTACGCTGATGGTCTTCTCGTTGACCTTAACGGCCTCCTTGACAGCAGCATAGAACTTGTTGTCGATGGCGTGCTCGTGAATCATGTCACGGGTATGTTCATCCTGCATGAAGCGCTCAGCCTGCTGACGAACAAGGTCCTCAGGTGCGTTGTAGATGCCATACTGCGACAGCTGCTGCTGGGCGAAGATAAAGGCGGCGGTATCAACATCCTCCTTCTCAATCTTGATGCCCAGTTCCTGAGCCAGATAGTCCTTGACAAGCTGCCAACGCAACTGCTCGAACATGTCCTTAGCCTCCTCATCGGTGACCTCGGTGTTCTCCTTCTGGTCCTGCTCACGGCGCAACTTGAGGAAGCGCTTCAGGAACTCCTCGGGCAAGGGCAGTTCACCGGCCTTTTCGGTGAGGATGCGCTTGGCGTCAACGGTGAAGCGGTAGTTGCTCTCGGGCACGTTGGCACGCTGAATCATCTCACGAACTGCCTCACGGAATGCGGCCTCATCCTTGACCTCGGTCTCGGTGCCAAGAACGCCCTTGAAGAACTCCTCGTTCATCTCGGCCTCCTGGTTGACCTTGATTTCCTCGATGGTCACGCGGAAGTCGCTCTTCACGTCGGCCTGGCTGCGGTCCACGTTCAACAGGGCTGCCAGCTCGGCGATGTTGCCACCGTTGGCCTTGTGGGGGTTGAAGACGAAGGTGTCACCCACCTTGACGCCGACAAACTTAGCGGCCTCTTCCTCGTCGGTGAGGTATCGGGGCGAAATCACGGTACGCTCCACCTTGATGCCGTCTTCCTTGTCGTTGCCCTGCTCGTCGAGCTCAATCATCGAGCCACGCAGCATCGACTCCTTGTCGCTCACCTCGCCGTCAACGAGGGTGCCCAGGCGCTTGCGGTCGTGGGCAATGGCGTCATCGACCATCTGGTCGGTCACCTCAATATTGTAATAGGGAACATTGATGCGCTTGTTCAACTTGAGCTCAATGGCAGGAGCCATACCCAGGTCAAACTTAAACGCCATCTCCTCATCGTTCATGATGTCCACCTTGGTGTCCTCGTTGGGAAGAGGCTCGCCCAGGATGTGAAGGTTATTCTCGCGGATATAATCATACATGGCCTTGCCCACCTTGCGGTCCACCACATCGGCGGTCACGCTGGGGCCGTAAAACTTCATCAGCAGGTTTTTGGGGGCCTTGCCGGGGCGGAAGCCCTTCAACGGGTGACGCACGCCCATCTGTGCCACTTCCTTGTTCACATCAGCGGCAAAATCTTCTCTCTTAATGTCAACGGTGAGCAGTCCGTTCACCGCGTCAATCTGTTCAAAACTTACGTTCATTACTTGTTTATTATTGTATGATAAATGTTTAATTCTCAAAAAACGGCTGCAAAGGTACTACTTTTACCACGATAAGCAAAATTTAACCGCCACTTTTTTAATAAAGAAAACAATAAATACAATAAAATACAACTATTATCTGACAACCAGACAATTGTATTTTATTGTACTTACTGCTTCCTTGAGTGACGCTCCAGTCGGCGACAGGTGTTACATTGTGAGGGCGATATTGTACTCCTCGGCCATGCGGCGCATGTTGAGGATTGCGTAACGCATGCGGCCCAACGCCGTGTTGATGCTCACACCGGTGGTGTCGGCAATCTCCTTGAAACTCATGTTCTTGTAGTAACGCATGATGAGCACTTCACGCTGGTTGTCGGGCAAGGCCCTCACAAGGCGACGCACATCATTGTGAATCTGCGACATCACGAGGTCGTCCTCGGTGGTACTTTGGGCCAGTTCCTTACGGTTCAGGATGTTGATTTCGTCATCATCGGTTGACTGCAGGTTCTCGGCCTTGGTCTGGCGGAAGTAGTCGATGACCAGGTTATGGGCTATACGTGTAATCCATGCCGAGAAGTGGCCGTTCTCCACATAACGTCCTTGCTTGATGGTCGTGATGACCTTGACAAAGGTATCCTGGAAAATATCGTCGGCATGCTCAGCGTTTTTCACCGAGTGATATATATACATGTAAATTCGGTCCTTGTGACGCTCCAGGAGCTCATCAAAGGCCTCGTTCTTGCCATCGACATACAGCGATATCAGTTGCTCATCGCTCTTGTCCTTGTATATCTTCATTACTTATCAGTTATTGGTCAATAGGAGTAATGTTTGTCGATAGGCAGTATTTCTTTTTAGTTATTTATTATCATTAAATTATTAACACTCGGATAGAAATCGCTTTGATTTCAGGCTGCAAATATAGGAAAAATCAAAAAAACAACAATTTTTTTTAAAAAAAAAGTGACTTTTTTCCCTTAAAAACGCAATAAAACGGCCCAAAAATGCGTTAACGGGCATCACGACGGCGCCGACGACGCGTGTTGCGCAGGCCTATAATCCACCTAGCGACCCTGAAACCCAGCAACACATAATCGGCGGTCTTCAAGTGCGAAACCGTCTCGGGGCTGAACATGAGGGCACGGACGCCATTGTTGGCGATATTGCTTCTCACGCCATCAATATTGTTCTGCATAGATGCACGGCCCAACTCGCGCCTGACGAGGGCCTTGCCACGGGCGCGTCGCAGGTCATCGAGCGTCATGCCAGGCCAACTATCGGGAGCATCAGGAGTGGCGACGGGATGCTGACGCGGGGTTGCATCCTGAGTATTGCAAAGCGCGCCACGGGATCCACGATTAGCTGCCTCTTGAACGCAAACACGACAAGCAGCAGGACCAGCAACACGGCGGCAGCAATCAGATGGGCACCCCACGAACAACCCATGGCTTCGGCGAGCACGCCCACCAGTGCAGTGAACAGATGGTGAAGCACAAAGGTGCAGATGATGATGACCACTGCTACAAATGCCACTGCCGACAACAGTACGGCCAGTTTCTCGACTGCAGTGAGCTTGGTGTAGTCCCATTCCAGCGAGAAGTACTTGCGAGCCTCAGCGAACAGCTTTTTATAATCTATATCGTTCATACATTCAATTCAAGCCCGCTTTACGCGTCCTTGAGGATTATTTGAGTTAGAGTTTCGGGAGATAGAGTCGTCCTTTATCTCCTTTTTAATATCTCGCTGACAACAACACGCTTGGCAGCAGGCAGTGTCATGTGTGACACTGCCTGTCTGTCAGGGTGTTATTTTGTCAGTCCTCGATTTGGGCGCTGATCTGCTTCACCAGCTGTTCTACCTCGTCGTCGCTGAAGTCGATGCCGTTCTTCTTGAGCATCTCCTTGATGCGGGAACGCAGGTCAGAACCCTTCTCGGGAGCAAACAGGATAGCAGCCGATGCACCTACCAGTGCACCACCCAGGAATGCATATAATAAACTTAATCCTTTCATTGTCTCAAAATGTTGTTTAACAGGTTATTAATCCAGCTTGTCTTTAATCTCCTCGGCGATGTCGTCAACCAGGTCATCAAGTTTTGAACCTTTGAGCTTCACGCCTTGTTCACGCAGGGCATCAGCGATGCGCTTGCGAGTGTCGTCACCTTTCTCGGGGGCAAAAAGCAGACCCACTGCCGCGCCGGCGATTGCGCCGCCCACGACTGCCATTACAATGTTAATCGGTTTCATATTTTCTAAAGCTAATTAAATAATTAATAATGTCTTAGTAATGTAATTACAAGCAATAATCATGCCAATAAAGGGGCCGACCGCTTGATTTCGGCAATAAAATTACTCACTTTTTTTCATACCGACAAATTTTTTCAAAAAAAACTACATTTTAATCAACTGCTATATCCATCTCAAGCTAAGCGCTCATGCCGCCACTGGTGTATGATGCTGCTTTGTGGTTTGAAATCAGAATGCGATTACCAGCGATTTGCCTAACGCAGCGATTTGTTTTTCTCGACATTATTTCGTACCTTTGCGGGCTCAATTCATCAGCAATGGCTACCAGAGGAGACATCATCATCAAGGGGGCTCGCGTCAATAACCTCAAGAACGTTGACGTGGCGATACCTCGCGGCAAATTTGTCGTCGTGACGGGCTTGTCGGGCAGTGGCAAGTCATCGCTTGCCTTCGATACGCTTTATGCCGAGGGTCAACGCCGCTATGTCGAGAGCCTGTCGTCCTATGCACGCCAGTTCCTGGGCCGCATGACCAAGCCCGACTGTGACTTCATCCTCGGCTTGCCGCCTGCCATTGCTGTCGAGCAGCGCACTGTAACGCGCAACTCGCGTAGCACGGTCGGCACGAGCACCGAGATATACGACTACCTGCGCATGCTGTTTGCGCGTGTGGGCAAGACCTATTCCCCCATCTCCGGAGAAATTGTCAAGAAGCATACCGCTGCCGATGTCATAGACTGCATCAACAGCTATCCTGACGGCACGCGATTGGCACTGCTGACCGAGATTATCGTGCCCGAGGGCCGTGACCTGCGCACTCAACTCGACATCCTCGTCAAGGGTGGCTACTCCAGGCTGATGACCAAGGACTTACGTTTTGTGGACATCGCCCAGGTAATAGCTAGCGATGGTGACCTGTCACCATCCGACTATCGTCTGCTCATCGACCGCATGGCCGTGACCCACAACCGCGACGACGAGATGCGTCTGCTGGACTCTCTGCAGACTGCCTTCTTCGAGGGCAAGGACGAGTGCATTGTGGTACTGTGGCAACAAGACGGCACGCCCATCACCCACCGTTTCTCCAAGCGATTCGAACTGGACGGAATGACCTTTGAGGAACCCACCGACCTGATGTTCAATTTCAACAATCCGCTGGGCGCATGCCAGACGTGCGAGGGCTTCGGCAATGTCATCGGCATTGACGAGAACCTGGTAATACCCGACAGGAGCCGCTCGGTCTATGACGATGCGGTGATGTGTTGGAGAGGTCAGGTGATGAGCGAGTGGAAACGCGAGTTTATCCACGTGGCGGCAAGGCACGATTTCCCCATCCACAAACCTTATAACGACCTGACACGGGAACAGCTGGACCTGCTGTGGCACGGCACGGGAAACAACGAGTGGAACGGCATCGACGGCTTCTTTGAATGGGTCAAGGGCAAGTCCTATGCAATACAGTTCCGCGTACTGTTAGCCCGTTATCGCGGACGAACCGTGTGCCCCAAGTGCCATGGCTCACGACTAAAACCCGAAGCGGAATACGTCAAAGTGGGAGGCATGACCATCACCCAATTGGTACAGATGCCCGTCAAGGACCTCAGACAATGGTTCCTTGAACTGCAGCTCGATGAGACCGATACCCAAATCTCCAAACGGTTACTCACCGAAATCAACAACCGCCTCGAATACCTGTGCGACGTGGGAGTGGGCTATCTCACGCTTGACCGCACGTCGGCCACACTATCGGGTGGCGAGAGCCAGCGCATCAACCTCTCCACCGCATTGGGCAGTTCACTCGTCGGTTCCGTCTATATTCTCGATGAGCCCTCCATCGGACTGCATCCCCGCGACACCCACCGCCTGATTCACGTGCTGCGCATGCTGCAGCAATTGGGCAACACCGTCGTGGTTGTTGAACATGACGAAGACATCATCAACAGCGCCGACTACCTGATTGACGTGGGACCCGATGCCGGACGCAATGGCGGACGCATCACCTACCAGGGCCCTGTTGACCAGCTCAAGAACGCCACCGAGAGTTACACCGCACGCTACCTCACCGGGGCGCTCTCCATCCCCGTGCCCAAACAACGACGCCGCTGGAGCCAATATATCGAGGTCAAGGGCGTTTGCCAGAACAATCTCAAGAACCTTGATGTCAAGTTCCCGTTAGGGGTGATGACCGTCGTCACCGGCGTGAGCGGCTCGGGAAAATCCACCTTGGTAGGCAAAATCCTCTACCCTGCCCTAGCGCGCAATTATGACCAGACCGCCGAAGCACCGGGCAGCCACAGCGGCATCGGTGGCGACCTGGAAAGGCTGCAGGCCGTCGAATTTATCGACCAGGGACCCATCGGCAAGAGCACACGCAGCAATCCAGCCACTTACCTCAAGGCCTTCGACGAGATACGCCAACTGTTCGCCCAGCAGCAACTGTCCAAGCAGATGGGCTACAATGCAGGTTTCTTCTCGTTCAACTCGCCTGGTGGCAGGTGCGAGGAGTGCAAGGGCGAAGGAACCATCACCATCGAGATGCAGTTCATGGCCGACATCACCCTCACCTGTGAAGCCTGCCACGGCAAACGCTTCAGCCGCAACGCATTGGATGTTACCTACAGGGACAAGACCATCAGCGACATCCTCGACATGACGGTCAACCAGGCCATCGAGTTCTTCAGCGAATCCAACACCTATAATGAGTACAAAATCGTGCGACGGCTCAAGCCGTTGCAGGATGTAGGATTGGGTTACATCAAGTTGGGACAGTCGTCATCCACGCTGTCGGGCGGCGAGAACCAGCGCGTCAAGCTCGCCTACTACCTGAGCGGAGAGAGGCAGGGCAACACGATGTTTATCTTCGACGAGCCCACCACTGGACTCCACTTCCACGACATCAACACGCTGATGAAATCCTTTGACCAGCTCATCGGCAACGGGCACACCGTGGTCATCATCGAGCACAACCTTGACGTCATCAAGTGTGCCGACCACATCATCGACCTGGGACCCGAGGGCGGAGAAGATGGCGGCAACATCGTCGTTACCGGCACACCCGAGGAAGTCGCCCGATGCAAGGAAAGCTACACTGGGCGATACCTTGCCGAGAAACTTGCTATTTTTTAAAACTACGAATTACGCGAATTTAACTAATTGGCATCCGCATTCTATTTTTACGAATATTACGAATCTCACTATAAGTCGGGCAGTTTTTTATGGATACAGATAAGCATCGAGAATTATTACGTGGGATACGGAAGGAGTTTTTTGCCTTCCGTAATGGGATTATTGCCGACAAGTTGAGGAAAGCGGGTGACCCTCATGGCATGATTATGGGGTGCCTGCTCGTGGATGTCGTCAACATTATGCGGCAAGCGAGTTTGACGATGGGCGATAATGACACCCGTGCCCAGGTCGCACAGGAATTGTGGAATGACACCAATTCGCGCGAGTGTCGCCTGGCCGCCCCCATGCTCTACCCACCCGAGGAGATGGACCTGGAGATGGCGTTACAGTGGAGCGAAACGGTCGAGTCAGTCGAAGTTGCCGACAACCTGTGCCACAAACTGTTGCGCCACATCGACGGCAGCGATGCCCTCTTTCGCCAACTCATCTCACAAGAGAAACCCCTTGTCAAATACACTGGCTACCGCCTTCTCCTCAACCTGATGCTCATCGGCAAAGTGCAATTGAACGACACCCTGCGTGTCATCATCGAGACTGAGGCCAGCCAAGTCGAACAGCCATTGCTATCGCTGTTAAAAGACATTCTTGAAGAAGAAAACTAATCGTCCCACATGAGATCGCGGATGATGGAGTCACTGAGCATGATACCGTCACGGGTGAGCACATATCGACCATCATCTGATATACTCAAGTTGCCGGCAGTGATGTGGCCTTGTGCCATTTTGACAAAATGGCGCCAAGCCTCATTCCCGAAATCGTTCCGCAACTTGTTGGCATCCACGCCTTGGCTTGTGCGCAAGCCGAGCATCACCCGTTCGTCGTAGCGCTCCCAGCGAGTCAATTCTTCTTGCTCACAAGCCGTCTCACCCGCCATCACCTTGTCGATGTACACCTGCAGGTCATGAGGGTTGTAACGCCTGACCTTGCCATCATAGCTGTGGGCAGCAGCGCCAAGTCCCAAATAGGGTGTATCGTTCCAGTACGAAGAGTTATGGCGGGAGTGGTATCCCGGCAAGGCGAAGTTGGAAATTTCATAATGCTCATAGCCGGCATGCTGCAATGACTGGACCAGGATACGGTACATCTCCAGGCACTGTTCCTCAGGCACCTCGGTGACCTCGCCGCGCTCACGCTGATGCCACAAGCGCGTCCCTTCCTCATAGGTCAGCCCGTAAGCCGAAATGTGATGCGGCTGGAGTGCCAATGCCTGCTCAACAGAGTCAGTCCACGACGGTATCGTCTGTCCAGGCAAGCCGTAGATGAGGTCAATGCTGATGTTGCTGATGCCCGCAGCTCGCAATCGGCCAACCGCCTCCACGGCCTGTTGTGCCGTGTGACGCCGCCCGATGAGCCTCAGAATGCCGTCCTCAAACGACTGCACGCCCATACTCACGCGGTTCACACCAAGCGATGCCATGCCTTCACACCACTCGCGCGTGACATCGTCGGGGTTGGCTTCGACAGTGAACTCTTCAACACCGCTCAGGTCAAAGCATTCTCCCAACCCAGCTACCAGTCGAAAAAGTAGCTGCAACGGCAACTGTGACGGCGTGCCGCCTCCCAGATAGAGCGTGTGCACAGTCTCGCCATGCAATTCCAAGCGACGCAGCTGAGCCTCGGCAATCACCGCCTCAACATAGTCAGCGCCTGCCTGCTCCAACTGCAACGTCGAGAAAAAGTCACAGTAACTGCAACGACTCGCACAAAACGGTATATGGACATAAACACCTGCCATAACGCTGCAAAGTTACAACTTTCACCCAAAACCACAAAACGGGACACAGGGACGGTTCTTTTGTCCCATTTTGAGGCAAAAGTGGGACAAAAGAACCGTCCCTGTGTCCCAAGAGGGTAAAATCAGGGTTGTTGATAATTTTCTTTTTAATAATGTTGTGATTAACGCCAAAAATTACTAATTTTGCAGGCTGTTTAGCGACATTAAACAACAATTCACTATATAACAACCATTTAACAACAAAACTAATGAAGGTTTACAAAACAAACGAGATCAAAAACATCTCTCTGGTCGGTGGCAAGGGCGCCGGTAAGACCACTCTCACCGAGTCCATCCTCCTTGAAGGCGGCACCATCAGCCGCAGGGGCACCGTCGATGGCGGTAACACCGTGAGCGACAACTCCCCTGTTGAGAAAGAGTACGGTTACTCTGTATCATCTTGCGTCTTCTACGCTGAGAAGAACGGCAAGAAGCTCAACTTCTTTGACTGCCCGGGCAGTGACGACTTCGTAGGTAATGCCGTGACCGCTTTGAACGTGACCGACACCGCCGCTCTGGTCGTTGACGGACGTAATGGCGTCGAGGTCGGCACCATGAACAACTTCCGCACTGTGGATCGCATCGGCAAGCCCCTGATGTTCGTCATCAACCGCCTCGAAGATGAGAAATGCGACTTTGACAACGTATATAACCAGCTGCGTGAGACCTACGGCAACAAGGTCGTAGCTCTGCAGTTCCCCGTAAACGCAGGTCCTGGCTTCGACAGCGTAGTCGATGTGCTCTCCATGAAGCAGTACACATGGCCCAAGGACGGTGGCAAGGCTACCGCCAGCGACATTGACGGCGCACACGCCGACAAGGCCGAAGAGTACCGCATGGCACTGCTCGAGATGGCTGCTGAGAACGACGAGGAGCTCATGATGAAGTTCCTTGACGAGATGACACTGACCGACGAGGAAGCCATCAAGGGTATCCGCCTGGGTATGGTTGACCGCAGCATCTTCCCCGTGGTTCTGGTGAGCGCCGAGAAGAACATCGGCACCGACCGCATGCTCGAGATCATGAGCACCATCGTGCCCGACGTGACCGAGATGCCCGCTCCCAAGACCACCAACGGTGACGAGGTTCCTGCCGACGAGAACGGTCCCGTGAGCGTTTACTTCTTCAAGACCTCGGTAGAAACCCACATCGGTGAGGTTTCCTACTTCAAGGTAATGAGCGGTACCCTCAAGGCTGGTGCCGACCTGACCAACATGAACCGCGGCAGCAAGGAGCGCCTTGCGACCCCGATCGACGAGATCCACGCTGGTGACATCGGCGCTGCTGTGAAGCTGAAAGACGTGCGCTGCGGCAACACCCTCAACGAGAAGGGCTGCGAGTACATCTTTGACTTCATCGAGTATCCCGCTCCCAAGTACCAGCGCGCTATCCGCGCCCTTAACGAGAGCGAGACCGAGAAACTGGGTGCCGTCCTCAACCGCATGCACGAGGAGGATCCCACCCTGTTGATCGAGCAGAGCAAGGAGTTGCGTCAGACCATCGTTTCAGGTCAGGGCGAATTCCACCTGCGCACCCTCAAGTGGAACATCGAGAACAACGACAAGATCCAGATCGAGTATCAGGAGCCCCGCATCCCCTACCGCGAGACCATTACCAAGGCCGCTCGTGCCGACTATCGTCACAAGAAGCAGTCTGGTGGTTCAGGTCAGTTCGGTGAGGTGCACCTGATTGTGGAGCCTTACCGCGAGGGTATGCCCGAACCCGACACCTACAAGTTTGGCAACCAGGAGTACAAGATGAACATCAAGGACAAGCAGGAAATCCCCATGGAATGGGGCGGTATGCTGGTTGTCTATAACTGTATCGTTGGTGGTGCCATCGATGCACGCTTCATCCCCGCCATCGTCAAGGGTATCATGGACCGCATGGAGCAGGGCCCGTTGACCGGTAGCTACGCTCGTGACGTGCGCGTCTGCATCTACGATGGTAAGATGCACCCGGTTGACAGTAATGAAATCTCCTTCCGTCTGGCAGCTCGTAACGCCTTCTCCACCGCATTCCGCGATGCTAACCCCAAGGTTCTCGAGCCCGTCTATGACGTGGAGATTCTGTTGCCCTCCGACTGCATGGGTGGTGTACAGAGCGACCTGCAGGGCCGCCGCGGCATCATGATGGATATGTCGAGCGCCAATGGTCTGGAGCGCGTTAAGGCACGCATCCCCTTGAAGGAGATGTCGAGCTACAGCACC
>CACZAC010000036.1 GCA_902779125.1 uncultured Bacteroidales bacterium
GGCTGGGTTCTCGCTCAACTGTTCCATGTTGCGCAAAGCGTTGAAGTCGCCCTTGTCGCCCTCGCGGTGCAAGACGTCAAATCGGGGTGACACCTCATTGATGTCATCCAAGCAGATGGTCTTGTAGAAGACGCCTGCCCAACCGGCATCAAAGGCGCGTGCCACCATCTCATAGTTGGTGCATATTGAGGAGGAGGCTAGGAAGAACGGATTCTCGCAGGGTATTCCGCAAAAGTCGATAGCCAGGCTTGGCAGGTCGGCTTGTACGGGCTGGGGCAACTGGCTCATCATTTCCTTGATGCGGATGGGGCGGTCATAGTGGATGCATGCCTGCTCGGCTTTCTCCAGGTCGGCATCATCGCAACCTTCCAGCCACTGGCGGGCAATGCCCTCGTTGTCAAAACGTATGGCACGGATGGCCCTAGCCACGTCTCCCTTTCCGCAGGCGCGGCTACAGGGTGCATTTTCACACAGCAGGCAACGGGCTGCTTCCTCTTTCAGATTCATTTGGTTCGTCTTCATATTGGGTCAGTTTTGGTGGTTATTATCTACTTGGATGGATATTACTTAAATACACCAAGCCGAATCACTCGAAGCGCATTGTCGCCGTGGGCTTGATGGTCGAGATAATGTGGCTGGCACCCAGCAGGGTGAGGTAGGATACGATGAGAATACCCACATTGAGCATCAGTAAGGCAGGGATGCTCAGATGAATGGGTACGTAGGGCATATAGTAGGCCGTGGGGTCGAGTCGCACAATGTGTCCGTACTTCTGCGCCAGTGCCAGACCGATGCCGATAACATTGCCGATGATGAGCGCTTTGATGATGAGTTTGCCCGTCAGGTAGATGAAGATGTTGCGTATGGTGCCGTTGGTGGCGCCTAGAGCCTTGAAGTTGCCGATGACACGGATGCGTTCCAGCACAATCATCAGCATAGCCGAAATCAAAGTGAAAGCGGCTACAATCATCATCAGGGTCAGGATGATGACAACGTTCATGTCCAGCATCTGCAGCCAGGCAAAAAACGGGAGGTTGTTCTGGTGGGTAGTAGAGACATAGAACAGGTTCTTGCTTTCATGCTTGACCGTGTTGGAGGCAAGCAGGGTATAAAGCTGGTATGCATCGCCTTCGAGGTCGTTGGGATTCTTCATGTTAATCGCCACTTGGGTGCCCGTGTCTCCGTTCCACCCGTTCACGCCCTGCACAATGCCGATGCCACCCACGATATAGGCGTTGTCAAACGCCTCGAGGTCGGTCTCGAACACGCCTGAAACCGTCAGGTTCCTCGCTTTGATATTGTCATCGATGAAATAGGTCATCACCTTGTCACCGGCATGAAGCTGCAGGCGGTCGGCAACAGTCTTGGAAATGACGACCTGGTTGGAAGATGCCGTGTCACTAACGGCAGGCTCAATGCCCTCTACCATCTTGGACTTGAGGTAGCGCCAGTCATATCCCTCATCAACACCACGCATGATAATGCCCATAAAATCGTCGTCGGTCTTAAGGATGGCGCTTTTGTCGGCAATAAGGCTCATGCTCTCAATTAGCTGGGCAAAATCGCCTTCATCGGCTATGGCCTCTCTCACCTCGCGTCCGTTGACTGTGGCATAGTTGTCGTCGATGCCCAGAGCGGCATTTGTCACTCTGATTTGGGCATCGAGCCGCAGTATTTTTCCTGAGATTTCTCCCTTGAAGCCCATGACTACGGCAATCGACAGAATCATCACGACCACGGCCAGCACGATGCCGACAAGTGCAACCGTCAGACTGGGAGACCCTTTCTGGCGATTGTTGTTCAACTTCATGCGTTGTGCTATGAACACTTCGTGATTCATCGACTGCAAAATTAGTGTAAGATGAATACAAAACCAAATTTATTTGGGTTTTGTTGAAACGCAGCCTTTTATAAATAAGGTGATGAGTTTTATTGTAGCAGTCAATGTGTAGAAGCAAAATCTTGCTTCGCTTGGTTGTCAGTTGTGGGTTTTTGACTTATCTTTGTGGTCAAGTAATATAATATGTATAGAATATGAAACGATTGATGACATTCCTAGTGGCGGTAGTGGTTTTGTCGCTTGCCGTGCAGGGTGGGGTGGTTCGGCTGGCTATCCTTAGTGATATCCATGTAACGCCGGGTAATGCCAATGAAGGCAAGTTGCGTGAGGCTGTTGCCGAGATCAATGCAACTGACGTCGATGCCGTGATGCTCACGGGTGACCTCACCAACGAGGGCAGCGACGAGCAGTTGAGCAACGTCAAGGGCATCATGGATGGCATTATCCATCCGTTATATGTCATACCTGGCAACCATGAGAACAACTGGAGCCAAAGTGCCTGCAAGACCTTCAACGACCTGTGGGGCAGTGACCGATTTGTCTTTACAGTCGATAATCTGGTGGTCGTGGGAATGAATTGTGGCCCGTTCATGAAGATGGGCGACGGACACATCAAACAAGAGGATTTGCTGTGGCTCGACAGCACGCTCACGGTGATGGTAAAACCGGGCATGAAGGTCTTGAGTGTCAACCATTATCCCATCCTCGATGACTTGGACAACTACCGTGCCTATGTCGATATTCTCAAGAAATATCCTGTTATCACCCACCAGTGCGGGCATTACCACAGTTGGCGACTGTATGAGACTGACGGAATCAACGGTCTGATGGTGAGGGCGTTGGATATGGGAGGCAATAACTACGGCTACACGTTGATGACCATCGACCTGGACCGCAACTGGATATATGTATATAATAAGGTATTAGGCAAGAATCCTGAACAGATGTATGCTTACCACATTAATCTGGATTACTACACCCCTCCCTTGAAGCAAGAGCGCTTCGAGATTCCGGCTGGATTTGAAGTCAAGCGTGTGGTTGCCGATAATGCCTCGATATTTACCCGTGTTGGCGTTGACAAGCAGAATATCTACTTCGGCAACTCGCTCGGGTACTGCAAGGCGGTGGACAAGATGTCTAGCGCACTGCGTTGGCAATACAAGACCGATGCCATGCTCTTCTCGCGTCCTGCTGTGAGCGACAAGTATGTGGTCCTGCCCACTAGCGACAAGCGCCTTATCTGGCTGGACAAGAAGTCGGGCAAGGTCAAGTGGCAGTATGATGCCGATGGCCCCTATGTGGCCGATGGTGTGATGAGTGGAGGCATTCTCTATCAAGGCGGATTCAAGACGTTTCAAGCTTGGGACGTGAAACGCCACCGCCTGTTGTGGCAATACAATGATATCAACAACTATTGTCAGGCTGCTCCAGTTGTCGATGGAGGTGATGTAATCTTCGGCGCTTGGGATACCTATTTACGTTGTCTTGACCGTCGCACGGGAACCTTGCGCTGGCAGTGGAATAACGGCAAGAATGTCAACCTGTATAGTCCTGGTAACGTGGTGCCTGTAGTGACTCCTGAACGTGTGGTTGTCGTGGCCCCCGACCGCTTCTCAACGGGGATTGACCGTCGAACAGGCCAGCAACTCTGGCGTGAGAAGAATGAAAACAAAGTGCGTGAAAGCCTGGGGCACAGTACCGACGGCAAGGTGGCTTATGCCAAGACAATGGACGGAACCCTTGTTGCCATGAGTACTGGAGACAAGTACCAATTGTTGTGGACTGTCGATTTGGGATTCGGTTATGAGCACGCTCCATGTATTGTGCTGGAACATGCTGGCTATATCTATTGTGGCTCTCGCCGTGGCATGCTTGCGGTCGTTAACGCTGTAACCCATGAGTTGGAATTCACTTATCAATTGGGAACCAGTGAAGTTAACGGCTTTGAGGTCGATGACCGGGGTGACATCTATTGCTCCCTTATCGAGGGCACCATCTGGCGCATCAGTTCTAGCCGATAACGCCTAGCGCTTGAAGGCGAAACTGCATTTGGCGTCAACAGGATTTTTGTATTAACTTTGCAGTCTGTAAACAATATAATATAAGAAATCATGCCTAACAACAGCCGTGAAAAGAAATTGGAGGCCTTCGGTCGTTTGCTCGACATTCTGGACGAGCTGCGCGTGAAGTGCCCGTGGGACCGCAAGCAGACCAACGAAAGCCTGCGTCCCAACACCATCGAGGAAACCATGGAACTCGCCGATGCCATTATGGGCGAGGACAATGATAAAATCCGTAAGGAACTGGGCGACGTGTTGCTGCACATCGTCTTTTATGCCAAAATCGGAGACGAGAAGGGTCAGTTTGACATCGCCGACGTGTGTGATGCCTTGTGTGAAAAGCTCGTTTATCGTCATCCTCACGTCTTCGGCGAGGAAAAAGCCGACACTGCTGCTCAGGTGCTCCAGAACTGGGAAGTGCTCAAGATGAGTGAGAAGGATGGTAACAAGATGGTACTCAGTGGTGTGCCTCGCAGCTTGCCGTCACTCATCAAGGCTGAGCGAGTCCAGGAAAAAGCTGCCAATGTGGGATTTGACTGGCAGCAGCGCGAGGATGTTTGGGACAAGGTGCGTGAGGAATTCAGTGAGGTTGAAGCTGAACTTAAACAGGGACAAGTTGAGGACCGTGAGAAAGAATTTGGCGACCTGTTTTTCTCGCTTGTTAATGCTGCACGGCTCTATAATGTGCGACCCGACAATGCCCTGGAGCGCACTAACCGCAAATTCATCGCCCGCTTCAACTACATCGAACAGAAAGCCAACGAACAGGGCTGTCATGTCAATGAACTGACTCTTGCCGAGATGGACGAACTCTGGAATGAGGCTAAAGCCCAAAAACTAGGCGAATAATACTTAAAGAATCACTTTAAATATAAAACTGTTAACTATTAACTATTAACCATTAACTATTAACTAAATGAGGGTCTGCGTTACCGAGAAACCAAGTGTGGCACGTGACATTGCCCGGCTGCTGGGTGCCAATGACAGGCACGACGGCTACTTTGAGGGCAATGGCTATCAGGTGACGTGGACTTTTGGGCATCTGTGCGAACTCAAAGAGCCTAACGACTATACCGACCAGTGGAAATGGTGGAGCCTGGGACAATTGCCCATGATTCCGTCCCGTTTTGGCATCAAACTCAAGGATGACGAGGGTATCAAGAAACAGTTCAATGTCATTAAGAACCTGATAACCAATGCCGAAGAAGTCATTAACTGCGGTGATGCCGGCCAGGAGGGTGAGCTCATCCAGCGATGGGTGTATCAGAAGGCAGAGTGCCGCAAGCCGGTCAAGCGTCTGTGGATTTCGTCGTTGACCGACGAGAGCATCCGCAAGGGGTTTGAACAGTTGAAGGATGCCAAAGAATTTGATAATCTGTACTTTGCAGGTCTTTCTCGTGCTATAGGAGACTGGATTCTGGGCATGAATGCCACGCGTCTCTATACCTTGAAGTATTCACGGTCGAGGGATGTGCTGTCGGTCGGAAGGGTGCAAACGCCCACGCTTGCCATGATTGTTGCCCGGCACCGTGAAATCGAGAATTTTGTCCCCGAGGACTATTGGGAACTCAAGACCAAGTACCGTGGTGTGACTTTCAACAGTACGCGGGGCCGTTTCAAGACCGAGGGAGAAGCGAGCGCTATAGTCGCGAATATCAGGCAGTTGCCGCTTGAGGTTACGTCAGTCGAAACCAAGAAAGGCCGTGAAGCCCCACCTCGTCTCTTCGATTTGACGAGTTTGCAGGTTGAGTGCAACAAGAAGTTCGGTATGTCAGCCGACGAGGCGCTAAAGACAATACAGTCGCTCTACGAGAAAAAGGCGACGACCTATCCTCGTGTTGATACGACTTATCTGAGTGACGATATCTATCCTCAGGTGCCTGGCATCCTTCAGGCAATGGTCCCCTATGCCAACCTCACGGCTCCATTGCTGTCGATGCCCAAACTGCCCAAGACCAAGAAGGTGTTTGATAACAGCAAGGTTACTGATCACCATGCAATTATCCCCACCAATGTCAATCCTGCTACGGTGGCGATGACGCCCGACGAAAAACGTGTTTATCACCTGATAGCCATGCGCTTCATCGCTGCTTTTTATCCTGATTGCGAGTTCAATACGACAACGGTTTTGGCTCAGGTCGGCGAATATGGATTCAAGGCAACTGGCAAGGAAATCCTCAAAGCCGGCTGGCGAGACCTCTTTAATAAGCCAGGCGACAAGAATGCCGATGAAGAAGGTAAGGAAAAGGCTGAGGATGAGGACAATGGCATCATGCCCCACTTTGAGAAAGGGGAGAAAGGTCCACATGAGCCGTCGATACTGAAACGCACCACACAACCGCCCAAACCATATACCGAGGGCACCCTGCTGCGTGCTATGGAAACGGCTGGAAAGACCGTTGATGACGAAGAATTGCGCGATGCCATGAAGGAGAACGGCATTGGCCGCCCCTCGACCCGTGCCGCTATCATCGAAACGCTGTTCAAGCGTCGGTATATCCGCAAGGAGCGCAAGAGTATTTCTCCCACGCTTGCAGGCATTCAATTGATAGACACCATACATGAACCTTTACTTAAGAGTGCATCATTGACTGGTCTGTGGGAGAAAAAGTTGCGCGAAATAGAACGTGGTGAATACAGCGCTGCTCTTTTTATTGATGAACTCAAGGTGATGATTGGTGAAATAGTTCTCAATGTGCTGCGTGACAATAGCAGTGGAAGTATCGCGGTGGAGCAGGGCAAGCCTGCCAAGCCCAAGGCGCCAGCGGCAACAGGGGGAGAGGAAAAACCCAAGAAACAGCGCAAGCGTCTGAGCTCCGTCGAGGATATCCCCTGCCCGGTGTGCGGTAAAGGCCATCTGGTGAAAGGCAATACAGCGTTTGGGTGCAGCGAATACAAGAATGGTTGTCACACCGTCTTGCCGTTTGCCGAATATGCTGCCGATCTGACGCCCGCGCAACTCTCGCGCCTCGTGAAAAAGAATTTCAAGTCTAAATAACCGATTCAAGTAATGAGTGAAACATTACAATATGTCCTGGCTGGTATTATTGTGGCGCTTGCCGTCATTGCGGCAGTCACTTCTTTTGTGCGTGCTGCAAGGGGCCAGAAAACAACGCTAACTGCCTGTGCTTCTTGCAAATTGAAGGACATTTGCCAGAAGCCAGAGAAAAATTCTGTGAAAAAATGTGCCGATAAAGTTGCACAGGTCAAAAATACGCAGTAATTTTGCACCGCTATTTACGAAAGGTCGCTTGGATGAGTGGTTTAGTCACCGGTCTGCAAAACCGGGCACAGCGGTTCGAGTCCGCTAGCGACCTCAACAAGAAATCGCCGACTGGTACTACTGGTTGGCGGTTTTCTTTTTTTTGTCTCCATTCGTCTCGGTGATGACAGATTATCTATAATTATCATATAAATTGGTTGATTTTAAAATAGATAAAGAATCAAGTATTAAGTGATAGTTTAACTTTAGGTTTTAATTGTCGGCTCTTTTTTGCAGGAATCTGGCAAGATAAGGCTGTTAAAATTATCTAAAATCCGTAAAGCGCATTAAAAATCTTGCCTTTTTTCTTTGAAAAACGTATCAAATGCAGTACTTTTGTGGCAACAAAAAGGGGGTCTGTGACGACCGGTGGCAATCCTATCGACGGAGGCTTCTTGAAAATCGGTGCTTCAATAGACTGATCCCCAAATAGATAAATAACTCATCTCCACTAGCTCATTATTTCGCGGTAGTGAGCCCCTGCTTTTGTATATTAAAAAACTAACATAATGATAAGTAAATGGAATTACTTACCTCTAACATCCGACGAACGCATTGCCGAGGAGCAGCTGGCGGCTCAGTTCCCCAACTGCCCCGCGATCGCTCGGTTGTTGGTGCTCAGGGGCTTGAAGACCGCGGACCAGGTCCACGATTTTCTCTACCCGTCACTCCAGCAACTGCACGATCCGTTCTTGATGAAGAACATGGACAAGGCGGTGGCAAGATTGAATCAGGCGTTAGGGGCAAAAGAGAAGATCATGGTGTATGGCGATTACGACGTGGATGGTACCACAGCCGTAGCGCTTGTCTATAAGTATCTTCAAAACCTATATTCCAATCTGGTTTACTATATCCCGACTCGCGACGATGACGGTTATGGTATATCGCTGCAGAGCATCGACTATGCAGAATCGATTGGGGTGAAATTGATTATTGTGCTCGATTGCGGTATCAAGGCAATCGACGAAATTGCCTATGCCAAGGAGAAAGGCATAGATTTCATTGTGTGTGACCACCATGTGCCGGACGATGAGTTGCCCGATGCTGCTGCAATTCTGAACCCGAAACTGGTTGATGACACCTATCCGTTCAAGGGCTTGTCGGGCTGTGGCGTGGGCTTCAAGTTCATGCAGGCCTTCTCCAAGAGCAATGGTCTTGGACAGATGTACAATCTGGAGGCTATGCTCGACCTTGTGGCCGTGAGCATTGCAGCCGATATCGTGCCCATCACAGGCGAGAACAGGGTGATGATGTTCTATGGACTGCGCCGCTTGAACAATAACCCCAATGTGGGTCTGCGCAGCATCATCCGCACTTGTGGCCTGAATCGCCATGAGTTGACCATCAACGATATCATTTTCAAGATTGGTCCGCGCATCAATGCATCGGGCCGCATGGAGTCGGGCCAGGAGTCGGTGGCACTGCTGGTAACACGCAACATGCAGTCAGCGATGGAGATTTCAAAGCGTATCGACCAGTATAACAGCAACCGCAAGGAGCTTGACAGCCAGGTTACTGTCGAGGCTAACGAGATTATTGATCGCCATGCTCAGGTGCTCGATGGCAAGAAGCCAATCGTGATTTACGACCGCAACTGGCACAAGGGAGTCATCGGTATTGTGGCTGCACGCCTGGCCGAGTTGTATTTCCGTCCGTCGGTGGTGCTGACCTATTATGCCGATGGCATTGCAACAGGATCATCACGTTCGGTTCGTGGATTCGACGTTTACACGGCTATCAAGTCCTGTCGCGACTTGTTGGAAACCTTCGGCGGTCACACCAACGCAGTGGGACTCTCCATCAAGGAGGAGAACATTCCCGAGTTCCGCAAACGCCTCACCCAGTACGTCGAGGAGCACATCCATGATGAACAGGTGACACCGGCAATCGATATCGACTGTGAAATCAAGTTCAGTGACATCAGCGGCTCCTTGTTGCGTTATCTGCGCATGCTCAATCCTTATGGTCCGGGCAACAGCAAGCCGGTGTTTGTCACCCGCAAAGTCTATGATGCAGGTACCAGCAAGGTCGTGGGTAAGAAATCGGAACACATTAAGCTTGACCTCGTTGATGAGGAGGGCAATAAGGTGCTCAATGCAATTGCCTTTGGCCAAGCAGCGTTTAATGACGCACTCAAGGCTGGCAAACCCATCGACATCTGCTACACGATTGAGGAAACCCGTCATCGCATGACCACTTCGGTTCAACTCATGGTCAAGGCGATAAAATTGCACGACGATGCCGACTCAATCCAGGCCGGTTCTTGATATCCTCAAGAAGTATTGGGGGTATGACGCATTCAGACCGCTTCAGCAAGACATCATCGAGTCAGTTCTAGACGGTCGTGACACCTTGGGCCTCATGCCCACCGGTGGCGGAAAGTCCATTACATTTCAGGTTCCCACGATGGCTATGGATGGCATGGCCCTTGTCGTCACGCCCATCATTTCGTTGATGAAAGACCAGGTGGACCGGCTGCGTTCGCTGCACATCAAGGCCACCTATCTCTATGCCGGCTTGACAAGGGCTGAAGTGAACCACACCTATGAGAAATGCCTGTATGGAAACTATAAGTTCCTGTATGTCTCGCCCGAGCGCTTGCAGTCCAGGTCGTTTCTGGAGCATTTGCGCCAGATGCCTGTAAAGCTCATTGTGATTGACGAAGCTCACTGTATATCGCAGTGGGGTTATGACTTCAGACCTTCCTTCCTGCGTATCGTTGAGGTGCGCAAACTGTTCCCCGCTGTTCCCGTGTTGGCGCTGACTGCTACAGCAACCCCTGTCGTTGTAGAAGACATCCAGCGTTGTCTCAAGTTCAAGGCGCCCAATGTGTTCTCGATGAGCTTTGCCCGCAGCAACTTGTCCTATGTCGTGCGTCAGACCGAGGAAAAGGTTACCGAACTCATCCATATCTTGCGTTCTGTACCGGGTACAGCCATCGTATATGTGCGGTCCCGCAAGCGCACCAAGCAGATTTGTGACGAACTTAACCGTGCCGGCATCCATGCCGATTTTTATCATGCGGGACTTTATGTCGAGGACAAGGAGGACAAACAGACCAAGTGGACGGCTGACGAATGCCGGGTGATGGTGGCAACCAATGCGTTCGGCATGGGAATCGACAAGCCCGATGTGCGTCTCGTGGTTCATGTCGATGTGCCCAATTCTCTTGAGGAATATTATCAGGAGGCGGGTAGGGCAGGACGTGACGGCAAGCGCTCCTATGCCGTGCTGCTGGTCAAACACACCGACCAGCGCATCCTCAGGCGCCACATTTCAGAAGCCTTTCCTGATAAGGATTTCATACGCACTGTTTATCAGCGTGTCGGGGATTTTTTGGGAGTGAGCATCGGTGAGGGCTTCCAGCAGATGTTTGACTTCAATTTTAATCTGTTTTGCCGCACCTACGACTTGCCAGTCCTCTCCACACACAATGCACTGAAGATTCTCACCCAGGCCGGCTATATCGAGTTTGTTGAGGAGATTGAGACCCAGTCCCGTGTTATGATACTGGCTCGAAAGGATGAGCTTTATGACCTGGAAACGGTCACTCCGGGTGCCGACCAGGTGCTGCAAGCCATTCTCAGGCTCTACACTGGGCTGTTTGCCGACTACGTCTTTATTAATGAGGATGTTATCGCTTTCCGAACAGGGTTAGACCAGGAAACCATTTATAACTCATTGTTGGAAATGACCCGAATGCACATCCTGCATTATGTGCCACGTAAACGCACTCCTTATATAATATACCCCACCTCACGTGAGGAACCCAAGCATGTGCTGATTCCCAAAGTGGTGTATGAGGACCTGCGCCAGCGCATGATAGAGCGCATCGAGGCCATTATCAACTATGCATACAGTGACACGGGATGCCGTGAACGCATGTTGTTGGCCTATTTTGATGAAAAGGCTCTTGACGAATGCGGTCATTGTGACTTGTGCATTGAGCGACGCAAGAGAGGAGACCATTCACCTGAAGATGTCCAGCAGGGCATTCTCTATATGGCAGGTCTGCGTCCTCGCCGACTGGAAGAGTTCATCAGCACCCTGTCATTCCCCAAAGACGAAATTCTCTCAATGCTTTCCTTCCTCGTTGATGAGGGCTTCATTGACCACCTTGAAGACGATACTTATAGCAAACGCCCATAATCCAAGGCTTCAAATAGCAAAAAAGAGCGGCTCCGTTGAGGAACCGCCCTTTTTCATTTGCTAATTGCAGTTGAACACTCCAATTACTTGATCACCTTAACGGCGCTGTGGCTGCCGTCGGTGTAGGTGGTAACAACGATAGTGATACCATTGGCCTCCTTCATCTCCTGGCCCATGATGTTGTAGTAGCGAACGCCAGCTACAACCTTGTCGACGTTGCTGATGATTTCATCAACGCCACCGGTGCCATTGGTGAGACGGAAAACGGTCAAGTGGCCACCAGGATAGTACTGATAGATGGTCACACCCTTCTCGTCAACCTCGGCGTTCAGCCAGTTGGAGGTATAGCCGTTAGCGTTAACGGTAACAGTAGCAGGAACTTCTTCGAGAGGCTCCTCAGCATTTGCCTCGGCAATAGCGAAACCGTCCTGGTAGTTGGGCAGAGTGGGATATACGAAATACTCCGTGTCGTCCCAGATGAACGGGAATGCACCGTTGCAAGCACCCTTGTTGGGCAGGGTGAATGTGGTAGCTACAAAGTTGTCGCCGTCAGCAGTAAGCTTAGCGGGAGCCGCATTGCGGGTTACATAGAGCAATGCGTCTTCACCAGCCAGGTCCTTGTAGTAGTTGATAACGGTAGATGAGCTCGGAGCCAAACCGTCGCAGGTGGCCATATAGGAATCGTCGGCACTAACCTCGCCATCGGCAATAGTCATAATGCCCACACCACTAGTAGTTGCGCCAGCGAGATAGAGCACACCATTCTCCATGAGGTTACCCATGGCAAAGCCAATCATATCACAGCGACCATCGATACCACACTCCTCGGGCACGGTGTATTCCTTCTCTTCGTTGGTCACGGGGTTGATAACCTTGATGGTTGCCTCGCTCCATGCATCGGGGAAGTGAGCGTTGCTGATAATGAGGTTACCGGCTTCGTCGCGGCTGATACCGCAGTTGGCACCGCCAGGATACTCAGTGTTGGTAAGACCATTCTCATCAACAACGATAACCTTCTGGTCAGCCTTGTTGTTGATGTAGAACTTGCCGTTCATACCGAAGCCTTGACGAACATCAGCGAGAGGCATGAATGACAGGTCATTGATTTCCCATACCTTTTCGAGCTTAGGACCAACGGGAGGCTCAGGAGTCTCAACCTTGTTGATATTCATAACCTTGTTCTCAATATCAACAGTCAGTTCATACTCACCAGAGGGAATCTTGAAGCTGTTAGCCTGACCGAAGTTACCCATATTGATATCAATACCGAACATGTCCTCGCTCAAGAGATAGTCGTTCTCCAGAGCGCCGATGCGATAAGCACCGATGCTGTTCCAGTCTTCGCTATCCTCACTCAGCTTGGTAGTGAACGAGAAGTAGCTGTAAACGTTGCCGTCGTTCTCATCGGGGTTGGTGCCGGTGGCAGTAACTTGACCAGTGAAGATTTTACCGTCCTCGGTATCCAGTTTCACGCCGACGCTGGGATCCCAGCCGTTGCCGTTAACCTCACCCAGGATGAACAGATCACCCGTGAGGACATCAATGCTGCCGGACTTAACGGCATCGACGCCGACGTCCTTAGTCACAGGATCGAAGGTAAAGGTTACATCATACAAACCAGGCTCATCAACCGTATAAATATAGTCAATATCAGGCCAAGCGAAGCCCCAGTCGTGGTTACCCACCACCTTGAACTGCAACTCGTCACCTGACAACTGGCAACCATATTTGTTCAGCTTGAAGGTGCCATCATCCTGCTTCACCATGTTGTTCTCTTCGTTGCTGGGATCCCAAAGTGTGCCAAAGACTGACTCGGGGGTACCTGCTACGGTATAAGTGTCGATGGTAATGGGAATTACCACTCCCTCAATCTTGAATTTGGAGATGTAAGGGTTGTAGGTGATGGTGTACTCACTGCCAGTACCAGTGAACTTATAAGAGCCGTTACCGTTACCGGCAGCCTTCTGGGTAGTAATCCATGAACCGACAGTCACTTCCTCGTTGGCGCCGAGCGGGCCAATGCGGTACTCATTGTTGAACGTGGTCCAGTCACCAGGTGCTGACAAGTTGTCGGCAAGCACAAAATAGATGGTTCCGTTAACGGTGCCTCTAACACTGTAAAGGCCATCGCTGCCCAGAGTCATCTCAAGTCCATTGCTGGGATCCCATCCGTTACCGAAGGGGGCTTCTCCCACCAGATAGTAAGCTGCCTGCGATGAGAAGGCGAGCATCACCATCATTGCTGAAAGCGTAAAGATTTTTTTCATAGACATGAATTGAATTAATAAATGAAACTTATATAAAATTAAACAAATATCAATTGTAAAACTAAACCATTGCGCCCATGACATTGCTTCATAAGCTATCAATCTGCAAAGATAATGATGTTATTTTTTATTAACAAATCTGATTGGGAAAAATTTTAAAATTATTATTCAATCAAGTGGTTAATCATCACCGTTTACCATCACTATACGTCGGTAATCACCGATTGCGTGCAAAATTATTCATAAAAAATGATTTGGTCGGGAAAATAGTTGTAATTTTGCAGCGGTGTTTAGAAGGCTTTAAAAGAACAGAACTGTTTTACATATTTTTTAGTTAAAAATGGCAGAAAAAACTGAAAAAGCTAAAGTCCAGTTCCGGCAGAGCATTGTCGTGCGCTTTTCTGGCGACAGTGGCGATGGTATGCAGCTGGCTGGCAACATTTTCTCTAACGTGAGTGCGGGACTCGGAGACCGCATTTCAACATTCCCTGATTATCCCGCCGAGGTGCGTGCTCCGCAAGGTTCGCTGGGCGGTGTGTCCGGTTTCCAGGTTCATATCGGTCATGGTGTGCACACTCCTGGTGACGAATGCGACGTTCTGGTGGCTATGAATCCTGCAGCCCTCAAGATGAACGCACAGTTCCTGCGCAAGGGCGGTGCCGCCATCGTTGACATCGACACATTCACCCAAGCTGGACTCGACAAGGCGCTCTATACGACCAATGAGCCTTATGAGGAACTGAACCTTAAGGCTCAGGTGATTGAGGCTCCTATCACGACAATGGTCAAGGAAGCTCTCAAGGATACTGGCATGGATTTGAAGGCACAGCTCAAGTGCCGCAATATGTTCGCATTGGGCCTGGTGTGCTGGCTCTTCAACCGTCCCATGGAGGCTCCGTTGAAGTTCTTAAAGGCCAAGTTTGCCGAGAAGCCCGATGTGTATGCTGCCAACGAACTTGTCATCAAGGGCGGTTACAACTATGGTCACAACATCCACGCCACCGTATCGACCTATCGTATCCAGAGTGACGAGGTGCGTCCGGGTACCTATACCGACGTCAGTGGTAACAAGGCAACCGCATGGGGTCTGATCAAGGCCTCGGAGATGAGCGGTCGTCCCTTGTTCCTGGGTTCTTATCCCATTACCCCTGCTACCGACATTCTCCACGAACTTGCCAAGCGTCGTGATTTGGGCGTGAAAGCCATTCAGATGGAGGACGAGATTGGTGGTATTTGTTCTGCCATTGGCGCTGCTTTTGCAGGCCACTTGGCTGTGACAACTACTTCTGGTCCCGGTTTGGCATTGAAGAGTGAGGCTTTGGGTCTTGCAGTGATGGCCGAGTTGCCTCTGGTGCTCGTCGATGTGCAGCGTGGCGGCCCCTCAACAGGTCTGCCCACCAAGACCGAACAGACTGACTTGAGTCAGGCTCTGTATGGCCGCAGCGGCGAGAGTCCTCTCGTTGTGCTTGCAGCCGCATCGCCTACCGACTGCTTCAAGATGGCATTCCAGGCCGCACGCATCGCCATTGAGCACATGACTCCCGTCATCCTGCTCACCGATGCCTTTATTGCCAACGGTTCGTCGGCATGGCGCATCCCCGAGGAGGGCGAATATCCCGTTATCAAGCCCAATTATGTCCCCGAGGCATTGAAACCCACTTGGACGCCCTTCATGCGTAACGCTCTGGGTATCCGCTATTGGGCAATTCCAGGCACCAAGGGGCTCGAACACGTCGTCGGTGGTCTGGAGAAAGACTATAACCTGGGCGTACTAAGCAACGACCCCATCAACCATGCCCACATGGTAGAAACGCGCCGCATGAAGATTGCCAATGTCGCCAACGACATCCCCGAACTCAAACTCAAGGGAGACTCTGGTGCCGATACCATCATCCTGGGCTGGGGCAGCACCTATGGACACATCCTGGATGCTGTAAACCGCCTGAATGAAGATGGCTTCAGGATTGCAATGACCCATATCCGCTATATCAACCCGTTGCCCAAGAATACCGCCGAACTGCTCAGTCGCTTCAAGACGGTTATTGTTGCCGAGTTGAATACCGGCCAACTGGCTAGCTACCTGCAGAGCAAGATACCTAACCTGAACATCTGCCATATTAATAAGGTACAGGGACAGCCGTTCCTGGTTCAGGAAATTGTTGACGGAGTTAAAAACATCATGATGGAGGAGGAATTGTAATGGAACAGAACAATAATAATCAGCCGTTGGCTCACAAGCCGCTCGATTTCAAGAATAATCAGCCCGTGCGTTGGTGCCCTGGTTGTGGTGACCATGCCGTGCTCAATGTTTTGCTCAAGGCGATGGCACAGTTGAATATCGCCCCTGAGAAGACCGCTGTGATTTCTGGTATCGGATGCAGTTCACGACTGCCTTATTACACTAAGACCTATGCCTTCCACACCATTCATGGACGTGGTGGTGCCGTGGCTACGGGCTTCAAGACAGCTAATCCCGATATGACTGTATGGCAGGTGTCGGGCGATGGTGACTGTCTCGCCATCGGTGGCAACCACTTCATCCACGAGGTGCGCCGCAACATCGATGTCAACCTGCTGTTGTTGAACAACCGTATCTATGGTCTGACCAAAGGTCAGTTCTCGCCCACGAGTGCCCGTGGCTTCAAGTCCAAGTCATCGCCCTATGGCACGGTCGAGGATCCATTCATCCCCGCCGAGTTGACCTTTGGTGCGCGCGGCACTTTCTTTGCCCGCAGTCTCGACGTAGCTCTAGACATCAGTCAGGAAGTGATGATGGCTGCAGCCGAACACAAGGGCTGTGCGGTCGTTGAAATCCTGCAGAACTGTATGATTTTTAACAATGGAATCCACAACTATATCACCGACCGTGAGCATCGTGCTGACCGCACCATCCACCTCGTGCATGGTGAGAAGATGATTTTCGGTAAGGATATGAATCGTGGTCTAGTACAGGACGGTTTCGGTCTGAAAGCGGTAACCATTGGTGAAGATGGCTACACCATCGATGACGTGCTCGTTCATGATGCCCATTGTGAGAGCTTCTTCCTGCACCAGATGCTGGCGATGATGGACGGTACCGACCTGCCTGTTGCTCTCGGTGTCATTCGTGCTGTCAATGCTCCTACCTATGAGGTTGCCGTTGCCGAGCAAGTCGAGGAAGCTAAGGCCAAGCACGGTTTCACCTGCCTGGATGATGTCATCAGGGCTGGCGACACTTGGCAAGTGGAATGATTGAAGTCTGATATGATTAAATCAGTACGTTAATCGTACCCATGATACTACCCAACAGGGCTCCGAGCCACACGATGGCGCGGAGTTCTTTTTTCATCACGTCAAGGATAATGGCTTCGGCTTCATCCATGTCCATCTCGTTGATGCGTTGCTCAATGATGGTGCTGATGTCAATATCCTGAAGGATGCGGGGCAGGTGTTCGGTGATAATGACACGATAGGCATTGAAGATGCCTTTCTTGAGCTGCGCTACCTGCTCGTCATGCCCGTTGATGAGTTGGCTCATGGTCATGTTCATCAGTTCTTGTGATTGGGTAACGACCAGATTCTCTACCATTTGCTGGGAATTGTTTGTCAGGATTTCATTGATATGCTTGGCCAGGAAACCTTCGACAAGTTGGGCGATGGGCTGGAGGAACATATCGGCGCCAAGCCGTCCGGCAACGCTCTTGCGTGTTTTTTCCATCACGTGCTCGGTAGCCATGCGGGCAATACTCTCGCCCAAATGGCTGTCCTGCAGTTTCCCGGCAATCATCTTGACAATGCTTGTACTGGTATTCTCGCGCATGGCGGCGATGTCTTCGGCCGACAGATAGTGACTGGCAAACTGCTCAATGGTCTCATCGTTGTCGCGTTGGGTAGCGACAAACTCGTCGATGGCATCGTTCATTTTCTCTAGCATCTCATCGCTGAGCAGACTTTTCTCGAGAACTTCACGGTTCATGAGGTTCTCGCTGACAGCCTTACCGATAGAAGAAGCAATGCGGACTTTTTCCTTGGGGATAATGCCAGGGGTAAACGGAATATGGATGCCCATGAAGTATTTGGCCTGGTGCGGCCTGAAGAGCATCCTGATGGCAATATCGTTGGTAATGTAGCCGATGACTGCACCCACAGCCGGCCCAATCAGATAATGAAGCATCACGGTTTCCTGTTGTTTATCACTAAAACTCCTAACTACCTCAGGTCCACCACCTGGGTTCCGGCGGGAACCTGTTTGGGGTCATATTGGAATGTGGATGCTGGCAGCGACTTGTGTTTGTAATCGGTAATCTTGATGACATAAACCGAGTTGTCGCTCATCTCAAAACGGGCGGTACGCAGCAATGAAGTGGAGCCGTCAAAATAAAGCCAAATGGTCTTGACAGCATCTTTTTTCTTTTTAGGGGTGAGTCTGATGACGGGAGTGTTGGCGGTTTTTGCCTTGGCATTCTTCATATTGAAGTTTGCTTTGAAATGCTGAACCGCGGCCAGAGGGTTGGTCATCTGCAGGTCACTTGGACTGGGCGTGGTAATGTTTACCTCACCGGTCATGGGTGACCATGACCATTGGGTCTTGCCGTCATACCAACACTTGACATCGGGCGAGGAAAGACGGAATTTATTGCCTTGCATGGCTATTGTACCCTTGCTGTCACCCTGTGACGATGTAATACTGTAGGAAGCAGTGACACCGCCACCGGCATTGATGGCAGCAACACACTTGTCAAGTATAGCACTAGGCGATTGTGCCATGGCAACCATAGTAAATAGAGCCATGAGCAAAGCGATATGGATTCTTTTCATTGTCATTAATGTCTCTTTAGCTGTTTTGATTGTATGTCTAGAGTATCTAGATTGCAAAAAGAGTGCCAACCATGGCACTCTTGATAAAAAAAGTATCTCTTTATGTGAACAAGTGGTCGATGTCCATTGGGCTGACAAGCACTTGACGGGGCTTGCTACCCTGAGCGGGACCCACGATACCGGCATGTTCCATCTGGTCCATCAGACGTCCGGCGCGGTTATAGCCAATCTCGTAGCGGCGTTGCAGTGACGAGGTGCTGGCTGTGTTGCTCATGACGACAAACCGTACGGCTTCTTCAAACAGAGGATCCCTGTCCTTGACATTGCCCACATTGGCATCGCTGTTGCCGCCCTCGTCGTTGCCCACATACTCGGGCAGCATATAGGGGTCCTCGTGGTTGATATCGCGGTCGTTGTCTTCCTGTTCTTTGATAAAGTCGCAGATGCGCACGATGTCGGGCGTGTCAACGAACGGGCATTGCAGGCGGGTCAGTTCGCCATCGATTTGGAACAGCATGTCACCACGGCCGATGAGCTGCTGTGCTCCGGTACGGTCGATGATGATTTGGCTGTCGATGCGCTGTGCTACTGCAAAGGCGATACGGCCGGGGAAGTTACCCTTAATCAGACCGGTGATGACCTTGGACGACGGGCGCTGGGTAGCGATAATCATGTGGATACCCACGGCACGCGCCTTCTGGGCAATGCGCACAAGGGGTGTCTCGACTTCTTTTCCAGCGGTCATAATCATGTCGCTGAACTCATCGATGATGCCCACGATGTAGGGCATATACTGGTATTTCTTCTCGCCATGCTCATCGCGCACTTCACGCAGTTCGCGGCGCCACATGTCATTATAATCAGCGACGGTGCGCACCCTCACTTCCTCAAACACGCGATAACGGTCTTCCATCTCCTGCACGAGGCAGTTCAGCGTCTTGATGACGCGGTCGGTATCGGTGATGATGGCTTTCTCCTCACCAGGAGCCTTGGCGAAGTAATACTTCTCCAAATCGGCATAAACGCTGAATTCTACTCGCTTGGGGTCAACAAGGACAAACTTCAGTTCCGATGGTCCCTTCTTGTAGAGCAGCGACGTGATGATGGCGTTAAGACCCACCGATTTTCCTTTACCGGTAGCACCAGCGACCAGCAGGTGAGGCATCTTAGTCAAGTCGGCGATGAAGACTTCATTGCTCACGGTGCAGCCCAGACACATGGGCAGTTTGGCACGGGTTTCCTGGAAAGCCTTGGAACCCAGCACCTCGCGCATGGGAACCACTTGCGGGTCACGGTTGGGCACTTCGATGCCGATGGTACCACGGCCCGGCATGGGCGCAATAATGCGGATGCCCAGGGCGGCAAGGCTTAATGCAATGTCGTCTTCCAGACCGCGTATCTTGTTCACGCGCACGCCATCCTGAGGCACGATTTCAAATAGTGTCACGGTGGGACCCACGTGCACCATGATGTCCTTGATTTCGATACCGTATTTGTTGAGCGTGTCACGGATGCGTTCCTTGTTTTCATCCTGCTCCTGTTTATCGACGCTGTTGGGATTCATGCGGATATCCTGCAGCAGGTCGAGGGTGGGGAAGCGGTAATGGCGGTATTCGCCGGTGGGGTCGTGAGGATTGGTAGCGTCAGGACCCGCAGCGGCGATAGGTTTCAGGTGAGCGGTTTCACCATCGTTGGCGTCGTTGTCCTTTCGGTTGTTACTGTTGCTCTTAGAGCGACGTGCCTTCATCGAGGGGAACGGCGTGGTGTGGCTGCTGTCATCGTTATCTGACAGTTCTGATACACGCTGTTCTCCACCCAAGAATGTTGAATCGCCAGGCTGTATCACAACCTTTTCGGTCTCTTCCTTGCTGCGGCTGCGTTTTTTCTCGATTTCGCGCTGCAGTTGCTCATACAGGGCAGCGAAGGTCTGATAAGTAAGGAATATCCAAATCATGAACACGACAAGATTAACTGCAATCATGCCGTAGAGTCCTGTCAGCCCCAAGAGCCATTTGTTGATGTAGAATCCCATGTAGCCTCCCAATGGGAAGAATGTGATGGGCTTCATGAAATAGGTAGCGGCTCCCACGACCATTGAGAAAGTGAGAATGCTGAACAGGCAGACGAAAGTGTACTGGAAGAAGTATGCCTTCTTGCCTTTACGCACCAGCCTCAAACCCAGGGTGAGGAACCAAACGACGATGACAAAGCAGGCAACGCCCACTCCGCTCGAAATGAAGAAATCGCTCAACGTAGCTCCCATAGCGGCACCTGCATTGCGGATCTGTTCGGGAACTTGGGCGTTCTCAATCATCGAGTAGTTGGTGATACGGTCCTGGTCACTCATTCCTGCCGACATGAAGTAGGACAGGAACGATATCAGCAAGTAGATGCCTGTCATCAGCATGATGATACCGGTAGCAAAACGCATCCTGCCGTTCTGAAAGAACGCGATGAAGCGTTGCCACTTGCTCTGCTGGTCATTGTCGATGGCTTGATTGACTTCTTGAGAACGGATGTAGTCGTTTGACTCTTTTATAGCGCTGATGTCGGGGTTGAAATCCTGATTATCATTGCTTTTCTTGCTTTGTTTTCCTCTATTTTTACTCATGACTTGCTATCGATATAATTTGGAGGTGTAAAATTACAAAATAAAATTGATTTACAAACGCAAACCAAGCATTTTTTTTTCAAAAAAAAAAGAATAACCTTTTCTCCTATTGCTTTCGGTAGGAATTTTTAAAATCTGACGGCTTCCTTCACTTGTGCCATATTGCTTCGCGATACAGGAATTGACTCGTTGCTGTGTTTAATGACCAATTGCATCGACCCCGACTTTGAAACTATCTTTTCGACCTGTTGCAGGTTGACCAGGAAGGCGCGGTGGCAACGCACGACTGTTGGATAGTTTTTTAATTCTTCTTCAATCTGTTTGGATGTGGCACGCAACATGACGGATTGAACCTGTTCGTTAACCAGATGGTTGACTCTCACATAGTTGCCGACGGCCTCAATGTACAGGAGTTTGGAAATTTGCAAAGTAACTGTCTCGCTGGTCGTGCCGGTGAGCGTGATGGTTGATGGGGCTGAAGTAGGTGCTTCTGATGGACTAGCCGTCATGCTGGGCTCATTTTCAATGGCTTCTTCGGCTGCTTGTGCACGTTGTTCGGCTGCTTGTTGCAGGCGCTGCAGTTGCTCATTGAGTTGTCTGGTCTCTTCTAGTTCGGCGGCAAGATAGATACTACGGAACTTGAAACGCCAGTATAGACCGATAGCAAAGGAACAGAAACCAATAATGAGTAGGGTCTCAAGAAAATTACTCCATGACAAGACATTACTAGGCATGCTTCCACTCATCACAAAATGGCGGTACAGGCAAATCGCTAATGAGACGAGGGGGGTGTTAATGAACTGGAACCAAAGGTTGCGACGGATGATGTAATCGACTCCGTGTTGAAGGGATTTGGGCTTACGGACTACATATTTTAAAATACCCTCGGTCACCAGGCAGCATGCAACGCCCAGCAGACCTATTACCACCAGATGGAGAATAGCCATCCATATTGAAGAGCCTAAAGCAAAGGGTTTGAATACAGCAAGTGCCAGCACTGTAAAAATGGTACTGATGATGCGTGTTCGTAATGTATTATGTTGTTTAGGACTCATTCTGTCGGCAAAGATACTGCAAAAATCAATTGGTTTGAAAAAATTGAGTGTATATTCTATATAATGTAGATAAACTGCATGATAAAGCCATCATGGGATGACTTGTTACTGCGGTTTCAGTTACATTCCATTCGTCCCAATCATCCCATTCATCCCTGTTTTTGTGCCATTCGTCACATAACCCTGCAGAATATCCCAAATTCTTGCTAGCCCATGTAATTCCTTGTTCTTTTGCAGTCAAAATATCGCAACAACGCATGTCACTGTTGCATTAAAACATGAAGATTATGACTAGAAGAACAATTATCGGAATCATTTTTATCGTGGCTGCCTTGCTCCGGTTGGCAGACATGTGGGGTGTCGTTCATTTGAACTGGGAACATTCCTGGACTGAATATTTTGGTCCCGTGCTGCTGCTCTATATTGGCATTGAACTGGTGATATACAGTTTCAGGCACAATCCATCGCAGTGGCTCCAGCGTCCCTTACCGCAAGGTGAGGACGGCAAGCGCATTCGTTGCTCGGTGCGCTTTGGTGCCGATGAGTATATCTATCGCGGCGAACGGTTCAGCGGTGCACGTCTTGATGCCTTCTGCGGTGGCATACGTTTGGATTTGCGCGAGGCACACATCAACGAGGATGAGGAAATAGACATCCACACTTTTATGGGTGGAGTTGAGTTGTTTGTTCCTGACCGAGTTAATGTAGTTGTAAAAAGCCACAGTTTCATCGGTGGTGTCGGCAATGAAGTCGGTGGACGTGTCATTCCTGATGCCCCATATTTACACATTGTCGCTAGCAACTTTTTAGGCGGTGTAAACATCAAACATTCAGAGAACAATATTTAATTAATGTAATCCATCAGTGCAGAGACTAGGAAAAGCATCTCTGCCACAAAAAATAATAAAGAAATGAAAAAGATAAATTTCAGAATGGTAGCCTTGATGGCTGCGGTATTGATGGCAGTATCTGCATTTGCCAATAAGCCTGATGTGACAGGTACGGTCCTTGATGAGAATGGACAGCCGATGCCCTTTGTAAACGTTGTCTTGCTGTCTTTGCCCGATTCATCCTTTGTGCAGGGTGCAATGACTGACGATCAGGGCCATTTCCATATCCAGACTCCTAAAAATGACGGTCTGTTGAAGGTGTCTAGTATCGGCTATGAGACACAATTCCTGAACCCGGTTGACGGTTTGATTGTCAAGATGAATGAGGCATCGTTGATGCTCGGTGAAGTGGTTGTCAGGAGCCAGTTGCCCAAGACGCGCGTCAAGGGCGAGGCGATGCGCACCACTGTCGAAGGGACTATCCTTGAGAAGGCAGGTACCGTGGCCGATGCACTGGCCCGCGTGCCCTCGCTGGAGGCCAAGCGCGATGGCGCCGTGACGGTGCTGGGACGTGGCGAGGCCGAGGTGTATATCAACGGCCGCAAGGTGCAGGATGTGAGCGAACTGTCTCGCCTGCGCTCTGACCAAATCCAGCACGTTGACGTCATACAGAACCCAGGCGCCCGTTATGCCGCCTCGACCAAGGCCGTGGTGCGCATCACGCTGAAGAAGGCGCAAGGTGACGGCTTCAGTTTCCAAGACAACCTGACGGGCATGTACCAGTATAGCCACACCATCACTAATAACCTGGATGTGAACTACCGCACGGGTGGATTAGACATCACCGCTTCGTTCTGGGCAGGCCGCTACGGCCACTCCAAAATGTTGCAGGAAAACCAGTTGTCTTATTTTGTGGGTCCTGACCGGGTCGAGGGCCTTGTCACGCAGGAGGGCCGGAACATCTGGAAGGGCTTGTCGCCCCAACTGCAGATAAACTATATGTTCAACGACAAGCACAGCATGGGCGCTTTTTACAAGTATGACCGCCACCCCAGCGCCGACTTTCGTGACCAGTTCACCACCGATAGCTATGTGAATGGCGTCTTCACCGAGCGCTCGGTGAGCGACGTCGAGCAGCACGACCGTTTCAGGAAGCACATTTTCAATGCCTATTACAACGGCAAAGTGGGTTCCCTGGGCATTGACCTGAACGTGGACGGCCTGTTTGACCGCACCGAGACGCCGGGCAGCACCAGCGAGGCAACCGTCCTGGACGGTGTCACCGTCAGCCGCAGCATCGAGAGCAACACCAGCAGCCGCAACAACTTCTGGGCATCGAAGCTCATCCTGAGTTACCCCGTTTGGCAGGGCAACCTGTCGGCGGGCGGTGAATACTCCTACAACCACCGCACCGATGCCTACTCGTTC
>CACZAC010000037.1 GCA_902779125.1 uncultured Bacteroidales bacterium
TCTATCACAGTGTCATCTCCTTCAAATTCAACAGTGATTAGATTCTTGCATTCCGAGAAGCCATACTCTCGCACTCGTTTGAGCGACTTCGGGAGCACGGTTTCCTCTAAGGCTGTCCCCTTGAAGGCACAAATACCGATTTCCTTCAAACCGTCGCCTCCCTTGATGCGGCTAAGTTTGGTGCAGTTCTCAAAAGCGCCACGAGAAATTTTTGTGACACTTGTGGGTATCACAACCATCGTAATGTTGTCGTTGCCGCGATACTCATACTGCTTAATGGTCTTGGTGCCGTCAGGAATGATAAGTACACCCGTGGCACTGATCTGGGCAGAATTTCTATTCTTCATACGCAGAAAACAGTTTAAGTGAAACAAATATACTCTTGGCGAGCACATACAGGGCCATAGCCACTGCACCTACGCGCACCACACGACTGGCATTGCCAGCAAAACAACTAAATAATTCTAACTTATTCATATTAAAAGAATTAAAACAATAATTATAACTATGAATTAAACTTGTTCAAATAGTCCTGTACATCCGCGTCAGTGAAGCGCGGTGAGCGACCAACATAGCAGGTAGGTGATATGTAACCGCGGCTGCGATGGCGGTTGAACGTGGCCTTCGTAATTTTCAAACGCTTGCATACCTCATCAATCGAGTAGAGGGTGGTGGATTGCGGCTGCACCTCTTTCGGGCAAGATGCATCAGCAGCCATTACCAAGCCTTTCTCCTCGAGAATCTCGACCACCTTGGCGGCTACCATGGCGGCGAACTCGTCTGCTATGTTGAAGTCATTTCTCATATCGGGTGCAAAATTACAACCGGTTCTGACACTGGGTTGGGGGCCTTTTTTGATTCGTTGTAGTCTCTTTTCCCCCACTTGGAACCTTGGCCGTCAAGCCGGTTGGTCGTTTCAAATCCGATTGCAAAATTACAGTCGGTTGCGAAACTGTATTGGGGGACTTTTCCGGTTTATAGAGGTCCTGTTTCCCCCAACTGGTTTCTTGGCCATTGAGCCAGTAAGTCGTCCCAAAACCGGCTGCAAAGGAAGTGCATTTTGCAAAAATAAATTGGGGGAAGAATCACCTGTTTGATAGCGTGATTTCCCCCAACATTACCCATTGATGAGCAAGCGTATTAATCAAATATCTTGAGGATGGGTTTCTTTATTTCGTCATGGATGGCGCGGTATCTCTCGAACGCTCGGCTACCAGGCCTGTGCCCAGTCATGGACGAGATGAGTGCGGGATCCTGCACTGTAGCATAGAGGTTGCCGATAAAATTGCGTCGAGCCATATGTGACGATGCTTTCTCCCAGATGGGATGTTGTTCCTCAAGGCGAGTCCTCGGGTTTAAGGTGGTAACGACCCTGTTGATGCCAGCACGCCTGAGCATTTCTTTGATTGCCTCATTGTATTTTTGCTCACAGATGAACGGCATCAGCCTAATGCTGCTGTCGGACTTGTAACGGTTAATGATTTCCTTGGCGCGTTTTGTGAGCGGCACGCGCACTACGGCCCCGGTATCGTGGAGGGTCTTGCCTGGGATGTATTCAATGGCGTCATTCACGAGATTAGAGGTTGTCAAACCGTAGAAGTCGCCGACTCGCATGCCCAGATTACTCTGCAGCACAAAGATGTCGCGTTGGATGGCTAGTTTGGGACGCTTGGAGAAATCGAACTGATAGAGCTGGTTCAACTCGTCAAGCGTCAAGTAGAACGGTGTCCCGTACACACAACCTTGGAGTTGGAATGTCGAGAACGGACTCTTGTCAAGCAAACCAGTCTTGACACACCAATTGAACATAATCCTAAATCTCTTCATTATAGAGTAAATGGTGTTCCCGCCTCGTGCCTTGGGGGGCTTGGACATGGGCTCATCTTGGTAGATGTGCTGATACTTTTTCTTGCACACGCCGTTATCGAAAAATGTGTGCTCAATCTGGAGGAAGTCCTGGAAGTCCTCAAGGTCAGCACTGGTCCACTCATTAAGCCGTATATTCCTCTTTAAATACAGCATGAATCTCTTGACAGTGCGCATGGTCACGTCCATATGCGGTTCGCACTTGGTGTGCGCGCTCTTTGCCTTGATGAAAGCCTTGAACGCGACGATAGTATCCTCACTCTGACCTTGACTGCCATCAACGTGGCCATTAGATGCATCAGCTTGGGGCGTTTCGACTTTATGGAACTCATTAATCTTATTGATCCAGTAGTCCTTGTCCGCCGATTGAGGTGCCTCAATGCATTTGGACTTGAGGAAATTGGCCAATTCATCAACCTCAGCCTGCACTTGGGAGAGTCGTCTCTGCTCCTCGCCGTGCATGCGCGGGATGATGAGTTTGCCTTTGGAGGGGTTCCATGCCGTCCGGGGAACCCAGATGTTCGTGTGCAAGCGATATGAATGCTTGCGATCGTAACAGAACCGAAGCATCAACTCCGATGTGCCGTTACGGTCCTTCTTTGAAAGTTCAAATTTAGTACTTGCCATTGTTATTGTAATTGATTAAAGAAACGATGCAAAATTACTTGGATTGCGTGACGTGGGTTGGGGGCGTTTTTATGGATTTTGTAAGTCGTTTTCCCCCATTGAACTCTGTAAAGTTAAAGACAAAAAAATGGTTGTCAAAATGGCAACCGAGATTGAGCCTTGGTGATTCTAAATGCACCATGGTGAGTCTTAGGGGATATTCTAATTGTTTGAATATCAGTGGCATCGACGACTCATTCGGTCTCATTCAGACTCATCCATGCGAGACCGGAGGTACCACATCAAAAACACGAAGCGACCGACTGAGAAATCAGCCGGCCGTTTTTTTGTTTCCGCGTTTCCGTTTTTTCTGCGTTTGCCCGTGCTGCCATGCTGGCTAAAGCCTATTGCCAGTCGCTCGACATCATCAACCGGGCTTACCTCATCTCCCGCTAGACCATCGGCGGCAAGGAGTCACGCGGCCTGCACTACTCCATCGACTATCCCCTCAACCCCAAAAGTGAGGAAGGCCTGTAGAAGAAAATCTTTCAAATTAACGGTAAAAACAACCACGTCAGCGGGATTAAGGCCCTTGCTGGCGTGGCTGTTATTATTGCTCGTCGGCAGCTCGTGGAAATGATTGAAGTGGTTTGTCGAGCCAACCGATGAATGGATTACACGTTGTATTTATTATTTGTACTTATTATAGGCCCTCTCGAGTTTGATGTGATACTTATTATCCGCGTAACCTGGGCCATTGTAACGATAAGCAAAACCTGCCCAATCTTTATTCTGCAGGTAGGTGTGCAGTTTGTTATTCTTAATAAATGCCACAAACAGCATGAGCTGCTCTCTTTCACTCTGGCTCATTCGATTAACAAATTGACTTACTGAACTGCATCCGCAGGTTTTGTAATTATTACCCATGATTTGGAACAAACCCCAACTGGCTGAGGCATTGGCTGCATCAGTGTTAATCAGGCGGGCCTTCTGCAAGCGGGCATATTCACCCACGCCACCAACGTAGTATGCCTGACCTTGCTTCCATGTCTCGTTCAAGATATCAGGGTCCTTATAAGTTCTGGGATTGACTCCGAGTTTCTTAAGTTCTTTCCAGAATATATGGCTCTCGAACAAGATGGTAGGATGATTACTGAACACATATCCTGCTCCGCCTGCTTCCACGTCTTTGACGGCTTTAATCACGGCAACTTCAACGCCTAACATAGTGGCGGCATCCCTATAATCCTGCTCACTGATTTTACTGTTGGAAATCCTGCATTTGCCCTGGTAGATGAGTTCGGTCCAGGTTGCTGGCCCAACGATGCCGTCAGCAACTAAGCCATTAGCCGCTTGGAATTTTTTGACCTGATCCTCGGTCAGTTGACCGAAAAAGCCATCGGGCTTCAATGCATATCCCAACTCGTTAAGCAGGGCCTGCAGCAGCCATGCTTTAGGATTGCGGGTCTTAAAACTGGTGGTCACCTTTACAACACCCAGGTAATTCAGCACCTTGGAGCTGACTTTATTTACTCCTGCAGGTTTGGCCGATCTTGTAGCCACACTTTCTAGAGGCCTGTCAACAATGATGTTAATGATATCAGAATCACCATTAACTTCACTTAATAGACCACGCTCAATAATTTCAAATTCTTCTTCCATAATGATTTAGGGTTTTAAGATGTTAAATGTTGTTTGCTCTAGGCTTGTTAATTGATTTGATGCAAAGATACAATAAAAAAGTTGATGAACAGAACAAATGCATCAAAATTTATTAACCATCTGCATCTTTAGGGTGAACAGCAACGACTTTTTTGATGATTTCTGATAAATGGCTATCTTTGCTGAAAAGCGACCGACTTCCCGTGCGGATGCCATATAAGATTCTTAGCGTCTTGGCGTCTTAGCGTGAGGCAGGAATATGCGTATGCCATCCAGATAATCCCTAAAATCCGCTGACGATAAAGGACAAATATATTGTGTTGATAAACAATACATTGTATTTATTGTTTTCAAAATCAGTTTCCGCTTCTCAGGCCTCCCACCAGGTCGTCGTTCTCGACAGTCTTTTCGGTCTGCTTGACGCGAGTGTTGCTGGAGCCGAAGGCATAACTTAGCGACAGTTGCACATTGCGCTGATTATAGTGGCCCACGCCGTGGTTCACATAATCGCCCTGCGTGATATATCCCTTGGACACCTCATACTTGTGCAGGATGGAATTGGCGGTCAACTTCACCGTCAATCGGTTGTCCTTGAGGAACGAACGCGACAGACCCAGCATGATGGTCGGGTCTGGTATGGTGCTGTAGCCATACACATGACGCACGTCGTGCCCGATGCCATACCACATGCAGGTCGCCGTCGCCCGCAACTGCCACGGCAACTGTTGCGTGAGTTGGGCATACAGGTTGCCGCCCCATCCGCTGTTGGTCAAGTCCTGCGAGGGGCTGCGGTAGCGCTTGTAGCACATTTCCCCGTTCATGTAGAAAGTGGTCTTGGATGTCATCATCCACTGCACAAAGCCGCCCACACCCGCCATCAGGTAGCGGTAGTCATTGCTGTTGGTCAAGTGGACAATGCCGTCCTGGACTGTGCGATAAGTGCCGATGAGGTTGTTGGTGATGGTCAAGGTGGGCTTGATATTGAAGGTCAAGCGGTTACCCGTGTGCTGGAAGTTGAGGCTCAGCATGTTGTTGCGGGCACTCGACAGGTGCGGATTGCCATATTCTATCGTCGTGGTATAACGCCTGACTGCGGGGTTGAGATACGCAATGCCCGGACGGTTGAGGCTTGTCGCCCACGACAGGCGCAGGCTGTTGAACGGCGACAGTTGCCAGTGCACACTCGCCGAGGGCACCAAATCATGCAGGTCGCGCCCGAAAGGTTCCCCGTCACCATTGGGATAGCTGGCGCGGAAGTGGCTGTACTCGTAGCGCAGCCCGCCACGCAGGGTGAAGTCACCCACCTTGTAGCGCCATGAGGCATAGGCGGCACCCACATGCATGTCGTGCTTGAAGCGGGTGTCGGTGTCCAGTTCAGCAGTGCCGTTATACTGCATGCGGTTGTGGCTCTTGTTCAAGCGCAGGATATACTTGCCACCTACCTCCAACAGGTGATGGCCCCATAGCGGCAACTGGTAGTCAAGTTGCCACGTGTGCTCGACGAAGCGTTCCTTGCCCCACTTGCTATAGGCCGTATAGTCAAACGGCGGATTGACCAGGTTGATGAGCGAGTCGTATTGCTCCTCGTGCTGGCCCGTGGTCGAGAACATGTAGGAGGTGGTCAGCACCTCGTCCTCGCGGCTCGTGCGGTGCTCCCAGTCGGCACGGCCGTTCCATGACATGAAACCATACTGCGGCAGGTTAAACGGGTTGTCATAGGACGTGAGCAACTGCCCTGCCGCGTCATGATACTCGATGTGGCTGTCACCGTAGATGTTCAGCCCGTAACGGTAACCACCGAAGGAGGCTGTAATCAGGTTCAGCGAATCGATTTCCAGGCTGGCGTTCAGGCTAAGGTTATAAACCCAAGCGGGCTGCTCATTGCGATAGAGATGATACATCGTGGTGCCCGTGTCCTGATAGGTGGTCCATGTCTCGTCCTCGCCGGCAAACTGGCGATGTGCCTGTTTCTGGTAAAATGCTGTTGTCCCAAGGGTGAATTTACCCGCCCTAGCAGCGACATAGGCACTAGCGTTGGGCGACCCGAAGGTGTTGATCGACGCCGATACCGTGCCGTTCACACCCTCGATGCGCACACCCTCGATAGTGACGATATTCAGGATGGCCGTGGCACCCTCGGCATCATAGCGGGCACCAGGCTCGGTTATGACCTCGATGCGCTTGATCACGCTGGCGGGCATGGCCCGCAGCACCTCGCGCGGGTTGGACGACAGGGCCGGGTCGGGGTGGCCGTTCTTGTAAATCTTAAAACTTCCACCGCCATTGACACGCACATTGTCCTCGCCGTCAACGCTCACCAGCGGCACGCGTCGCAGTACGTCGAGCAACGTGCTTGTACTCGCCTCGGGGTCGGCCTGCACGTTGTAACTCAAGCGGTCGTCCAATGTCTTGACCAACTGACGCATCGTCACTACCTCTACGTCCTTGAGTGCGATGGTGTCATTCACGCTTAAAGCGACACTATCCTGTTTTTCTTCTATACGCCCAGCATTTTCCTGGGCCAACGCATTGGCTGCCGTCATCATGACAGCGACCATCATTACGATAAATCTCGACATGTTCATTTCTTGCTTTTTGATTGATTCCGGCGGCAAAATTACCCTCATCATTCCACTCTATTACGTTGTCGTGACTTACCAAGTCTTAACCAAAAACTTATTTAGTCTTAACGGATTTGATGACTAATGGGTTATTTGTGTATTTTTGCAGGTGATGAACGTGAGGCTGAAATATATTGCAGTGTTAGTGATTGTGGCGCTGATGGGCGTGTTTGCCTATCAGTCCTACTGGCTTGTGCAACTCTACCACACGATGAGCGAGCAGATGGACAACAACATCCAAGAGGCCATGCGCGTTGCCGACCTCAAGGAAGTGTTTCTGCGCCTTAAGGGCATTGAGGAAAAAGGGCCTCACGGCATGATGGACGTGAGCGCTGGCGTTGGTGAGGATGGCAGTATCATCGCCAAATCTGTTACTACAACTCAGGTCACAGTTGATGGCGAAAAACTGGAACAAAAAACGGTTGAAGTCCTGCGTTCAAGCCCTCAGCCCGACAGCGACAGCATTAAAAGTGAAGAAGCCTTTATGAAGATGCTCGAAGACCAGATTTCGGTCGAAGAATTGGCAGCGATGATTCAGCAAGGCCTTCACTTGGGCATTGACCGCTTCGAGGGCACAAGATATGAGAAATATGACACCCTGCTCACAGCAGGGCTGCAGCAACTGGGATTGAGCGGTGACCACCAGTTGCTGTGCATCAAGACCGACACCGTTTATCGTCATTCGACGGCAGGATACTTGCCCAGCAGTCGGGCGAGGCATTTTGTGTATAACTGGACAGATTACGGGCGCTACGAACTCACCATCGAGCCCACTACGGGGTTGGTATTGCGGGAGATGACAGGCATCCTGACGGCATCAGGACTCATCGTGTTGCTGCTGGGATTGGCTTTTTATTTCTTGATTAGGACAATCATCAGGCAGCGCACGCTCGATGAGATGAAGAGCGACTTCACCAACAACATCACCCACGAGTTGAAGACACCCATCGCTGTGGCCTATGCCGCCAACGATGCGTTGCTCAACTTCGGTGGGCAGACCGATGAAGCCAAGCAACGCCATTATTTGACGCTATGCCGTCAACAGCTGGAGTGCTTGAGCGGCATGGTCGAGCAAATTCTGTCGATGAGCATGGAACGGCGTCGGCGGTTCAAACTCAACATCGAGCCGATTAACCTTTCCGAACTGTTGCAACCCGTCATTGAGCAGCAACAGTTGAAGGCCGATAAGCCTGTCACCATCACTACGCATATCGAGCCCAATGACTTGACCGTACAGGCTGACCGCGCTCACTTGAGCAATATCTTGAACAACCTCATTGACAATGCCATCAAGTATTCTCCCAATGAGGCGCATGTTGAGATTGACGCCTCATCCACCGCCATCAGTGTTACCGACCACGGCATGGGCATTGCTGCCGACAAGTTACCGCACATCTATGACAAGTTCTACCGCGTGCCCACAGGTGACCTGCACGACGTCAAGGGCTACGGATTGGGGCTGTTCTATGTCAAGACGATGGTTGAGAAGCACGGCTGGAGCATCGATGTGTCAAGTACTAAGGGCGAGGGCACTACTTTTACAATTATTTTCCTATGAGCGAGACCATCAACATACTGCTAGCCGAAGATGAGCGCACCCTGGCGATGATTATCAAGGATACGCTGGATGGTCAAGGGTTCCATGTGACCGTAGCCAGCGATGGAGAGGAAGCCTTGAGGCTATATGCCTCCAGTAAGCCCGATGTGCTCGTGGCAGACGTGATGATGCCACGGCTCGACGGCTTCGAACTGGTGAGGCGCATCCGCAAGAGCGACAGCCTGACGCCGGTCATCTTCCTGACGGCACGTTCGGCAGTCAACGATGTGGTGCACGGTTTCGAAATGGGAGCCAACGATTACCTGAAGAAACCTTTCGGGATGCAGGAACTCATTGTCCGCATCAAGGCGTTGATGGGACGGGCATGCACAGTCTCGCCCCAACCCGAACAAGACACCCGTTTCACCATCGGTAAATACCTTTTTGATTCTGTCCTTCAGCGGTTGACTCATGTGCCGACAGGCAATCGCGCCGAACTCTCCTACCGCGAGAGTGAGATTTTGAGGCACTTGTGCCTGCGTCCAAACGAGGTGGTAACCTCCCAATCGTTACTCCTCGAATTATGGGGTGATGACAGTTTTTTCAACAACAAGAGTCTGCATGTATTCATTACAAAACTGCGACACCGTCTAGCCCAAGACCAGACGCTGCGTATCGTCAACGTGCGTGGTATTGGTTACAAATTGATTAGTGGTGACTGAACTTTATTTTGTGGCTGCTTGGCGGGCGCGGGGCTCCCAAGGGAGTGGTGCGGCATCTTCTGCTTGGATGGTGACGGGCATTCCAACGTAGGCAAAGTGTTTCTTCAGCGTAATGATGTCCTCGTCAAGCAGACGGATGCAGCCCTCGCTGGCGCGACCGGGAACGGATTTCTCGTTGTTGGTGCTGCCGTGGATGCCGATGCCCTTGTGGCCCGGAGTTTCAAGTCGCAGGAACCAGTGCCCATAGGCCTTGATGTTGCCGCGTCCGTCGTGGAAGTCGTGTTTCCAGGTCGAAGCGTCCTGTATCATGGTAATCTTGAATGGCTTGCCCTTGGGTGACTCGGGAGTGCGCATGTCACCGCGTTTCTGCTTGTTGCCCTTGTTCTTGCCCATGCAGCACGGGAACTGCGCTACCATCACGGTGTCACCAGCAGCGTTACGGTCATACACGGTGAGTGTCAAGTCACGTTTGGAGATGACAATAAATGCCGTGCCGGTGGGTTTGGCTGGCAGGGAGGCCTGCTGAATGGTCTTGCTCACAGGAGCAGCCTCAATAGGGGTACTAGTGGCGCTGCTATTCAAGGGCAGCAGCATTGCAAGGATGAGAAAAAGCTGATGGACCATGATGATTTTGGTTTTATCGTCTTTATTGTTGGTACAAAGGTAATAGAAAATATCTACACCTGTACAACAGGGGAACATATAAAATGCATTCCGCCACCTTGCGCAAGGTAGCGGAACGCCATGTGTTTTCAATAAAAACTATAAACTTGTGGTTATGAAAATGTAACTGATGTCCTTTCGTTTTATACTTTCGCATACAAAAGTAGATTATTGTTAATAGTTTCCGCAAAATTATTATACAAAGCGGTAATTTTTATAGATAAATCGGTTTTTGCAGTGGATTATTTTTTTTTATGCATTTGTCAATCGGTTGCATGACATGAATTTGACAAAAGCAGGAATAAATTTTGGAATAAACCTAAAAAACACTAACTTTGCACCCAATAAAGGATTTCAACATTTTTAATCACCTAATATTAGAATTATGTATATTGAAGAAGTACATGCCAGAGAGATTCTGGATTCGCGTGGCAATCCTACTGTAGAAGTTGAGGTAACCCTCGAAAGCGGCGACATGGGTCGTGCATCAGTGCCTAGTGGTGCATCGACGGGTGAGAACGAGGCCCTCGAGTTGCGTGACGGCGACAAGAAGCGTTACGGTGGCAAGGGCGTCTTGAAGGCTGTCAAGAACGTCAACGAGATTATTGCTCCCGAGATTGAGGGCATGGATGCCTTTGACCAGCGCGCCATCGACATGGCGATGATTAAGCTCGACGGCACCCCCACCAAGAGCAAGCTCGGCGCTAACGCCATCTTGGGTGTTTCGCTCGCTGTGGCTCACGCTGCTGCCAACTATTTCGGTATGCCGCTGTATCGCTACATCGGTGGTACCAACGCTCATGTGCTGCCCGTGCCCATGATGAACATCATCAATGGTGGTGCGCACAGTGATGCTCCCATCGCTTTCCAGGAGTTCATGATTCGTCCCGTTGGCGCCAAGACCGAGCGCGAGGCCGTTCGTATGGGTGCCGAGGTATTCCACGCCTTGGCTAAGTTGCTCAAGAAGCGTGGCCTGAGCACTGCAGTGGGTGACGAGGGTGGTTTCGCTCCCGCACTCGACGGTATTGAGGATGCTCTGGACAGCATCGTTCAAGCCATTAAGGACGCTGGCTACAAGCCCGGTGACGATGTGAAGATTGCTATGGACTGCGCTGCCAGCGAGTTCGCTGTAATCGAGGACGGCAAGTACTACTATGACTACCGCCAGCTCAAGAGCGGTCAGCCCAAGGATCCCAAGGGCCGCAAGCTCAGTGATGACGAGCAGATCAACTATCTCGAAGAGCTCATCACCAAGTATCCCATCGACTCCATCGAGGACGGTCTCGACGAGAACGACTGGGAAGGTTGGAAGAAGCTCACCGAGAAGATTGGCGACCGTTGCCAGCTCGTGGGTGACGACCTGTTCGTGACCAACGTGAAGTTCCTCGAGAAGGGTATCAAGATGGGTGCTGCCAACTCTATCCTTATCAAGGTGAACCAGATTGGCTCCCTGACCGAGACTCTCGACGCTATCGAGATGGCACACCGTCACGGTTACACCACCGTTACCTCACACCGCAGCGGTGAGACCGAGGACACTACCATCGCCGACATCGCCGTCGCCACCAACAGCGGTCAAATCAAGACCGGTTCGCTCTCGCGCACCGACCGTATGGCCAAGTACAACCAGCTCATCCGCATCGAGGAGGAACTCGACGAGGCTGCTGAGTACGGCTACAAGAAACTCATCTAATGGGTATTCTTGAAAACTGAAAAGCCTCATACTAAGGCGAAAACTCGCTAGGTTTATTTGAGGCATTCGAATAATAGAGGCGCACGTCCTGCGTCTCTATTTTTTGTCGCATTTTAAACTTTTGGGCGTTTTTTGAATCTTAGAAACTGTGAAACGTGATGATTGCGTGGTGCAAAGCATCAAAAAATCATCCAGAAAGGTTTTGGTTAAAAAATAATGATTAACTTTGCAATGTATTATTAACTGATATTATTATGAAGAAGATTTTATTTACACTCGTTGCTTTGATGGCGGTCATGACCGTTCAGGCACAATCCATCTGCGGCTCTTGGCGCAGCATTGAGCCCATTGTAGAAACTGAAGAAGATGGCTCGCTGACAATCCAGAACATTCTCTACACCTTCAATGAGGATGGAACCTATTCGATGGTTGATGAATTCACCCTTTCGAGTGAGCCTGCTCCCACGATGGCTCTTGAGATTGCCACCAGTCTTTCAATTAATGGCACTTATACCCTTGAGGGCGATAAACTGACGATGACGCCCAATATTGATACCTATAAGTTCGAGTTGCTGAGCATCTCCCAGAATGGCAAGGTTACCACCAACCCCATGATTAAGTCTCAGATTAGAAGTCTGTTCACCTCTGCCGAGTTTAAGGAAGAGTTTGGCAAGGTTGATGAGGAAACCGCCAAGGTGAGTGACGCGATGCTGGAGCTGAACGACGGTGAAAAGACCTACAACTTCACCCGTTTCGCAACTGTAAAGAACTAATATTGTAATTACAAGAAAATCAAATCCCGCAAGCCACCGGCCTGCGGGATTTTTTTCAAAGTTTGTGGATGAGGGTCAGCCCGTCGCGCAAGGGGATAATGACCTTCTCGACGCGGGTGTCATTTTTTACATGGTCATTAAAGGCGAGGATGCCACGCGTCTGGGCCTCGCGCTGGGCTTTAGGGTCAACGACCTTGCCAGCCCACAGGGTGTTGTCGGCGATGATGAAGCCGCCTGGGTTGAGGTACTCCATCACCAGGTCGTAGTACTCTACATACTGGCGCTTGTTGGCGTCGATAAAGACGAGGTCATAGCGCTCGCCCAGCGAGGGTACGATATCGCGCGCGTCGCCGATGTGGAGTTGCACACGCTTCCCATAAGGAGACAGTTCCAGGTGCTCGCGGATGAAGTCTTCCTGCTCATCATTGATTTCTATGGTATCGACGCGGCATTCGTCATCGGCAAGCCCCTCGGCAAGGCACAATGCCGAATAGCCGCTGAAGGTGCCCAACTCCAGCACACGACGTGGTGCCACCATGCGTGTCAGCATCTTGATGAGGCGGCCCTGCAGGTGTCCCGAGCACATGTGCCAATAATAGTTCTGCACATGCGTGTCATGGTCGATGCGCGCCAGCGCCTCAGGCTCCTCATCAATATGCCCCAAAATATATTCCTCTAACTCCTCACTCATAATCTCTTTTTCAAACAACAATTGGTTTAATCAAACAACTTGAACAACAATAAACAACTCAAACAACGTTATTTTTATCGAACAACATGAATTAAAGATTTGATTCTATTCTTCGTCCATGAACCACGCGATTGACAGGAACGACTAAATGCCTTCCGTCATCATAAAAATAACGTTCAATTTCAGCATACTGTGGCATGAAATTGACTAATATTCCACATGATAACTTGAGCAATCTCATATAATTGAATAACTGCGCCCGATGGTCGGCTATCAATTTGGGTACGGACTTGCATTCAACGATGATGTCGTCTTTACATAAGAAGTCTATACGAAATGTCGCATCCATTTTAACCCCTTGATAGGTCGGATGAAAAGAAATTTCCCTTTTGAATGGTATCTTTTTTTGAGTGAACTCTATCTGCAACCCTTCTTGGTAGCACGATTCGTTTAAACCAGGCCCTAACTCCTTGTGCACATTATGGATGGCGCCAACAACATCATAGATATGCTCTTTTAATCGGATTGTGTCTATCATAAAAGAAAGTTGTTAATGTTGTTCAACGTTGTTCATGTTGTTTGATTGTTTGTGTCAAGAAAGGAGGGAGAGGAGGGCGAGGCGGTAGCTGTCGAGGCCGAAGCCGGCGACGATGCCCTTGCAGACAGGAGACAACAGGGACTTGTGGCGGAAAGGTTCACGCGCATAGATGTTGCTGATGTGGACCTCGACCACAGGGGCGGTGATAGCAGCAACAGCATCGGCTATGGCAACCGACGTGTGGGTGTACCCCCCAGCGTTGAGGATGATGCCGCAGTCGTCAAAGCCCACCTGCTGCAAGCGGTCCACGATTTCCCCCTCGATATTGCTCTGGAAGACATCTATCGCGTGCTGAGGGAACAGCTCGGTCAGTTCCTGAAGGTACTGGTCGAGCGAACGATTGCCATAGACCTCGGGCTCACGTTTGCCCACGAGGTTCAGGTTAGGGCCATTGATGATGTGGATAACCATCTTATTTCTTGAAGTAATAAAGGAATGACGCAATGCCTTGCAGAGCAGGCTTGCGTTGTCCCTCGATTTCCATCTTGAAATCAATCTCGGCTTTGCAGATGCCTCGCAGGTCAGCGATGTTGTGCAGTTTGGTGACAAGGCGCACGCGGCTACCGGTAATCACGGGCAGACCGAAACGCATCTTGTCCATACCGTAGTTGACCTGCATCTCCAGGTTGTTCACCTCAATAATCTGATTCCACAAGTGGGGAATCAACGACATGGTCAGATAACCGTGTGCAATAGTGCTGTGATAGGCACTCTCGGCCTTGGCACGCTCCACGTCCACATGAATCCACTGGTGGTCAAGCGTAGCATCGGCAAACATGTTGATACGGTCCTGATCGACGGTGAGCCATTCGCTGACACCGAGCTCCTCGCCCAGATGCGAGGCAAATTCGTCATAAGAGTTGATGGTAAGCATAGTATATTAGTTGATAGTTTATAGTTTACAGAATCTTAATTCTTGAGTCGGCGACGCATGATGAGGGCAGTGACCATGCTGGTGAGCAGGCCCACTGCAGCAACGAGAGCCAGGGTGACAAGGATGTCGGTCCATTCCACCACGACGGGATAGGCGCTGATTATCATGTTGGCGGGGTCGCCACTCAGGCGCAACAGGCCGAATTGCTGTTGACACAGGCACAAGATAAGGCCGATGACGATTCCTGTTACGGCGCCTGCCAGGGTGATGAGCCATCCTTGCAGCACAAATATGCGGGAAATCTGGCGGTCGTTTGCTCCCAAAGCACGCATGGTGGCAATACTGTCGTCCTTCTCGATAATGAGCAGTGATAGGGTGCTGATGACGTTGAATGTGGCGATAATCAAGATAAATGCCAGCAGCAGGAATGCCATCCACTTCTCGATGTTGACCAGGCGGTAGGCTTCGCGTTGCTGCATCAGGCGGTTCTTCACCTGATAGCCTTTGCCTAGTACATGGGAAATCAACTGCATCACTTGCTGCTCGTTGGCACCAGGCATCAGTTTCAGTTCAATCTGGGTCGCCTCGGTCTCATAGTCAAATAGCTCTCTCGCCATGTCGAGTGGCACATAGATGAGGTCGGCGTCATAACTGTTCTGCTGCAGCTGGAAGACGCCCGACACAAACAGCGAGTCCTGCCTGAAAGCGCCCATCGGGTTGGCGATATTGACTCGTCCCTGCCGTTGCGGTGCATACAGGCGCACCATGCCCATAAACTCGGGTCTGACGCATAACCTGACGGCTGGACCGGCACCCGCTACGGCATATTTCGACACCTGGTCGCGCAGCTTCCACTCGCCATCGACGATGACAGAGTCCATGCCGTTCATCCTGTTGTAGTCATCAGGGACACCCTTGAGACGCACGGGCATCTGGTATTGGGCATACATGGCCAGTGCTTGGTCGATGACCACAGGAACGGCACGTTCCACACCGGGGAGGGTGCCCACGGCATTGATGACGCTATCGGCATCATTAATGGTCTTGCCTAGCGTGGCAGTGATGGCGACTTCAGGGTCCAGGAGTGCCAGACGGCCCATGATGAGCCCCTTGAAACCGTTGAACACGCTTAGCACGCAGATGAGTGCGGCTGTCGCCACCACGACACCGCACACAGCGACAATCGAGATGATGTTTACCGCCTGATGTCCCTTCTTGGACACCAGGTAGCGCCACGCTATCTTCAACGGAAGACTCATTGTTTAGTTTTTAGTTTCTAGTCCCTAGTTTCTAGTCTCTAGTTCCTGTTTAACGTGAACTCCTAATACCTAATTTCTAATTCCTAATTATCTTCACTCCTGGGCTTGTCCTTGGCGAGGAGTTCATCGATGTGGTCGATATAGTCGAGCGAGTCGTCGATGTGGAACTTCAGTTCCGGGCAGCGGCGTAGCTGGTAGCGCACCTTTTGGGCCAGCTCGTAGCGGATGCTCTTCTCGCTGGCGTTGATGCTCTCCATGATGGCGGCAGCATTCTCGCTGGGGAAGATGCTCAGGCGCACGTTGGCAACACTCAGGTCGGGCGATACGCGTACGCTGCTCACGCTCACGAGCGTGCCACGCGTTTTGGCGGTTTCGCGACGGAATATCTCACTCAGTTCCTTCTGTACAAGGCGGCTGATTTTCTGTTGTCTTGTTGTATCCATTATATTGTTTTTTATCGTTTTGCGAGTGCAAAGGTACAACTTTTTCTAGATATTCTAGATAATCTAGAAAATCTAGAGCAAATAAAGAGTAACCGAGGATTGCGGTTGCAAACCCTCGGTTACTTCATGGTTGGCGCCGTGTGGCGCTATGGGATTGGATTACTCCTCGGGGAGCATGACAACCTCTACCTTGTTGCCGGCAGCGAGAATCTGCTTGGCAAAGGCAGCTATGGTCTCGGGCGTCTGAGCATTGACAATCTGCTCATAGCCAGTGTAGTCGTCAAGACCGCGACCCACATATCCCATAAGGATACCCATCCAATAGGAGTTCTCCTTGAGTTCGGTGCCATGGTCCTTGATCATGAGCTCCTTAATCTCCTTGAGGGTGGTAGAATCGATGTTCTTGCAAGCCTCAATAATCTCCTCGTTCATGATCTTAACAGCCACATCGGCCATCTCGGGCTTCATCGGGCAGTAAGCTACGACAGCGGTGTAGGGACGGTCGCCGTTCAGCGTAGCGTAGCCACGTGCGCTTGCCGAGTAGGCAGCACCAGCATCCTCACGAATCTTCTGCAAGTAGATTTTGCCGAGCACCTGACCCAGCATGCTGGCCTTGATGTCATTCTCCAGGCTGTAAGGGGTCTTGGTGTCATACCAGTAGATTCGTGCGATGGCTTTGGGCGTCTCGCTCTTGTTGGTGAAATGGTTGATGACCTGACCCTCGGGACGGTCGTCAACGTTCACCCAGTTGCTCATCTTACCCTTCTTGGCGGGCAGCGAAGCGATATACTGCTCGATGAGGGGACGGATAACGTTCTCATCGAAGTTGCCGACAAAGTAGAAGGTGTAGTCGGCAGCGTTGGCGGTACGCTCCTTGGCTATCTGGAGGACGCGGTCATAGTCCACTTTCTGCAGATCCTCAACATGGAAGGGCTTGCTGCGCCAGTTGTGGTTGCCGATGGTAGACTGAACAGAGTCGTTGAATACAGACTCGGGCTGCAGACCTTGGTTCTTGAGCAGAGTCTCAAGCTGACCCATCAGTTGGCCGTAGCTCTTCTCGTCCTTGCGGATGTCGGTGAACTTGAGGTAAGTGAGTTGGAACAAGGTCTCCAGATCCTTGACGGTGGATTGACCGCTGACAGCGTTATAATAGGTGTCCATCGACAGGTTAGCGCTGGCCTGCTTGCCGGCCATGGCCTTCTGGAGCTCGGTGTTGGAGAAGTTGCCCAGACCGCTCATCATGGTGATGTAGGACAGCAACTCGGTGTTGGCCCAATCCTTCTCGCTGTAGAGCGACTGGCCACCGCGAGCGCGGGCATTCATCTGAATCTCGTTCTCCTTGAAATTGGTCTTCTTGAGGATGACACGGGCACCGTTGCTCAACTCAAGTTCCTTATAGTCAAACTGGCTGTTGTAGCTCTCCTTTTTAATCTTGCCGGGCTTGGGCAGCTGGGCAATCAGGGGCTCCTGCTTCACGTTATCCACAAATGCCTCAACCTGGGCGTTCAGACCTGCATCAACGGCACTCTTCAGGCCGTCGGTGGTGGGATAAACGGCACCGTCCTTCTCCTGGTTGAAATTCATCACAACAAGGTTCTCACCAGTGGTGGTGATGAAACCGGGCATCATCTGGTTAACGAGGTCAACGGGAAGCATGGGCACGTATTGGCTCATGATTTCATATTCCTGCTCAATCGAGGGAATGGGCTCGTTGTCGAGGTAGTTGCGGTAGTACTGTGATGCAAGACGAGCGTTGGAAATCTTGTTACGCTCGTTGTACACGCGCTCAAGGCGGCTCATGTACTCTTCCTTGGCACGCTCATACTCGGTAGCGGTAAAGCCATGCTTTGCAGCACGCATGGCCTCGGTGACAACGGCCTGAACAGCGGCCTCAGCCATTCCCTCCTTGGGCATAATTCCCAGGGTGAACGCGTCCTTGGTGTTGGCAAACAAATAGTTGCCGTCATAGGCATTGGCTTGGATGTAGGGGCAGTCGGGCTCCTGGGCCTTCTCAGAGAGACGCTCATTGAGCATGCTGCTCATCATACTCTTGGCAAAGTCGATAACCATGTACATCTTGTCACCTTTGACCTCCTTGGGCATGGCGTCATGTTTGAACATCACCATCACTTGGCTGTACTGCTGCTCCTTGTCCTTGTCCACCACGATGATGGGCTCGGGGGTGTCGGGAACGTCCTCGTCAACAACTTGGGCTGCGTTGGGATCGGGGGCGGGCAGACCCTTGAAGAGCTCCTTGATTTGGGTCTCGATGTGGTCCACATCAACGTCACCCACGATAACCAGAGCCTGGTTGTCGGGACGGTACCACTTGTGGTAGTAGTCACGCAGCTCGTTGTACTTGAAGTTGTCCACAACACTCATCAGACCGATGGGCATGCGCTTGCCGAACTTCGAACCGGGGTACAGCGTCTCGAGCTGGTTCTCGAGCATGCGCTGCTGGGCGCTGCGGCGCAGGCGCCACTCCTCGTGGATTACACCACGCTCCTTGTCGATTTCCTCGTCGGTAAGCAACAGGCCGTTGCTCCAGTCCTTGAGAATCAACAAGCAAGAGTCGATAGCGCTCTGGCGGGTGCTGGGCACGTCGTTGATGTTATAGACGGTCTCGGCAATGCTGGTATAGGCGTTCAAGTCCTTACCGAAGGCTACACCCAGTGAGCGGGTATAGTCGATGATGCTCTTGCCCTCGCCGTTGAAGTGCTCACTGCCATTGAAGGCCATGTGCTCTAGGAAGTGGGCAAGACCACGCTGGCTCTCTTCCTCTTGGATAGAGCCCACGCGCTGGGCGATGTAGAAGTTCACGCGGTGCTCGGGATAGTCATTGTGGCGGATGTAGTAGGTCAGTCCGCAGTCCAACTTGCCGATGCGCACGGCATCATCGGTGGGAATGGGTCCCATCGACTGCGCCTTAAGGGCGCTGGTGCTGAATGCCATTATCATTAACAGCATTGCAGCGAAAAATTTTCTCATTCTCATGTAGTTGAAATTTGGTTTTAATATAAAGTAATTTATGTAGTTGCCTTGTTACTGTTAGACGTCTCGTCTGATGAATTGGTTTCAACAATACATGTTAAAACTTTCTAATTAACCCACAAAGATAGTGCTTTTTTGTAAATACCAATCTAAAAGGCCTTTTAGATTTCCTATATTCGAGAATTAGCGGCTTAAAACACGACAGAAAAGATGCGTTTGGCAACTGGTTGCTATTCGTTGCTGAGCTCTTTGATTTGGTCAATCATTTCATCGTTGGCGCGCTGCATCTTGTTGAAAAGGCGTTGACCGACGATGAGACCGACGATGATGCCAATGACAATGGCGACAATTCCTCCCCAGGCAACGGTGGCTCCGTCACTGAAGTGAACCATAAAGAATTCGTAGCAATACCAGATGGCCCAGGGGATGCCGATGGCATAGCTGACGTTGCGGCTGATGATGCGGTTTTTCTTCATCTTGACCAGTTTATTGGCGGTTTGAATCATATCATCGCCCATGTGTGACACGTCAATCTTGTTGACCAGATAGTCACTGATGAGGAAGGCAACCAAGAGCACAATCGTGACGATGGTCAGCGGCCATGATAGCCCGATATAGTATTTGTTGAAGATAATCAGTGGAATGGTGGCAAGTGCCACAATGCCCAGCTTGGTGAGGGTGCGGTGCACATCGTTCATCTTGCCCTTGATGGTTTCCTTGACCAAATCTTCGTTGAGATGGCCCTGTTGGTCCACCTTGCTCTTCAGGTCGTTGATTTGCTGGCGCAGGTCATCAAGTTCGTTAAACTCGTTGTTATTATAGATGTCTTGTGTTTCCATATCGATTGTGCAGTTTTTAGTTCATTTGTTTGAGTTGTTCCTTGATGCGGTAAAGCCTGACGGAGACATTCTTCACCTCGATGCCCACGATTTGGGCTATCTCCTGATAGCTCATGTTCTCAAGCCACAACAGCACGATGGCGCGGTCGAAGGGCTGCAGCCGCTGGATGCGGGCGTGCAGCATGTCGGTCTGCTTGTTGTCGGCATCGTTCTTGTCAAACAGGTCGATGCCCTCCATCAGCGGTTGGGTCTTGCGGCTCTTCTTCTTGCGGTCGATTGAGATGCAGGAGTTGAGTGTCACCTTGTAAATCCATGTCTTCAGGTCACTGTTTCCCTTGAAGGACGAGAGGCCTTGCCACAGCTTGATAAGCGCTTCCTGGAAGAGGTCATCGACCTCCTCCTTGTCTTTAGAGAACATGTAGCACACCGTGTAGATGGTGCCCTTGTTCTCGCGGATGATGCGCGCAAATTCAGCTTCGTTGAGTTCCATTGTCTTGAACTGTTTACCCCTTAGACGCAAGAAGGAACTAAAAAACTACACAAAAATTTAATTTTTTATCTTTTTTCTAGACAATCTAGAACGTCTGCATATCTACCAGGTGCTTGTAGGCACCCTCACGGGCGATGAGCTCCTCATGGGTGCCACGCTCGATAATGCGGCCGTCCTGCATCACACATATCAGGTCAGCGTTCTTGATGGTGCTCAGGCGATGGGCGATGACCAGTGTGGTGCGGCCATGCATGAGCTTGTCGAGGGCGTCCTGCACGAGGTGTTCGCTCTCGGTGTCAAGGGCGCTGGTGGCCTCGTCGAGGATGAGGATGGGCGGATTCTTTAATATCGCACGGGCGATGCTGATGCGCTGGCGTTGGCCGCCCGACAGCTTGCAGCCGCGGTCGCCGATGTTGGTGTCAAAGCCCTGTTCGCTGGCCATGATGAAGTCGTAGGCGTTGGCAATGCGTGCCGCTTCCTCGACCTGCTCTTGAGTGGCGTTCTCGACGCCGAAGGTGATGTTGTTGTAGAATGTGTCATTAAACAGGATGGCCTCTTGGTTGACATTGCCCATCAGGCTGCGCAGGTCGGTGATATTGAACTGGCGGATGTCGGTGCCGTCGATGCTGATGGAGCCCTCCTGCACATCGTAGAAGCGCGGCAACAGGTCGGCCATGGTCGTCTTGCCACTGCCGCTCTGTCCCACGAGGGCGACGGTCTGTCCCCGCTTGATATCGAGCGATACACCGTCGATGACCCAAGCGTCACCGTAGCGGAAACGCACGTCCTTGTATTGGATACCCTCTTGGATGCCGGTCAAGGGCACGGGGTGCCCTGGGCTCTTGATGGGGTTTTCGGCTGAGAGAATCTTGTCGATGCGCTCCATTGATGCCAGACCGCGCTGGATGGAATAAGCCGCCTTGGACAAATCCTTAGCGGGATTGATGATGCTGTAGAACACTACCAGATAGTAGATGAATTTGGGCGCTGTGATGCTGCTGTGACCGCCCAGGATGAGCGTGCCGCCAAACCACAGCACGATGGCGATGGTCAGTGTGCCCAGGAATTCGCTCATGGGGTGGGCGAGCACATAACGGCGGTTCATGCGCGTCTGGATGGAGCGGAACTTCTCATTCTCGCCCTCAAAGCGGTGGCGCACCTTGCCCTCGGCATTGAAAGCCTTGACAATGCGCAAGCCTCCAATGGTTTCTTCGATGTTGCTCAGCATCACGCCCCACTGGTTCTGGCCCTCCAGCGAGACGCGTTTCAGGCGTTTGCCCACGCGACCCATAATCCATCCCGCGATGGGCAGCAGCACGAGCACGAACACGGTGAGCTGCCAGCTCAGCACAATCATCATCACTAGGCAGGAGATAATCATGATGGGGTTCTTGAACAGCATGTCCAGCGAGGTCATGATGGAGTTCTCGACCTCGGTCACGTCGCCGCTCATGCGTGCCATCACGTCGCCCTTGCGCTCGTTGGAGAAGAAGGCGATGGGCAACGACGTCATCTTGTGATAAATCTGGTTGCGGATGTCGCGAACCACGCCCGTGCGGATAGGTATCATGTAGAAGGCGCTCAAGTAGGCACAGCCCGTTTTCAAGGCTGTCATCACCACCAGCGCGGCGGCAATGCAGGCCAGCGCCGTGGACTGCCCGTAGCGTTCGATGATGCACTGCACATAGTAATAGAAGTTGTTGCTCAGCACTTTGCCGATATCTCCGCTGCCCAGGGGCATATAGCTATAGACCTCGGTATTCAGTCCGAACAGCATCTCAAGGATGGGGATAATCAGCGCAAACGAGAACAGCGTCAGGAATGCAGTCAACAGGTTGAACAGGACGTTCAACACAATGTATTTCTTGTACGGCGGCACAAACCGCTTCAACAGTTGCCAAAAACCTTTCATGCTGCAAAAATAGTGCAAGCCGAGCGAAATGCCAAGAAAAACACTTTTTTCTTGCATTTCCGAGGCGCCGCCTACCTTCACCACAGGCGTTGCCACCGCAGCTCAGTCGTTTGGTGCGTCTTGTTCTGTATTGCGAGCCTTTGGCTCGTAAGAAAATTCACCCTACCTTTGTTGAAAAAACACTCAAAACGGGTTTACATTTCCACGTCCTGAAACGTCTATCAAGTGTAATTGACCCACGACTATGACAAAAAGTGAATTGGAAATACTGTTCAAGACGCACTACGCAGCGATGTTCCGCCTGGCGGTGTCCTTGCTCTACGATGCCGACGAGGCGCGCGATGTCGTGAGCGACGTTTTTGCCTCGTTGCTCGACGGCGGCATGGCCATCCGCAGCGACAATGCCCGTGGCTTTCTGCTGACGTGTGTGCGTAACAGTTGCATCAATGTGATTCGCCACAAGCACATGCGGGAACGCTTCATCAGGCTCTATTCGACAGGAGACGAGCCACAGGTGAGCGGTCCCGACGACTCGATGATGCTTGCCGAATTGCGCAACTACATCAACAACCACTTGCCGCCGCTGTCGCGCCGCATTTTTACTATGCGCTACCTGCAGGACATGACCTGTCAGCAGGTCGCCGATGCTGTGGGCGTGAGCCGCGTGACGGTCCATCACCACTTGTCACAGTCAATGGAGAAGATCAACGCTTACTTCTCAAACAACAAATAAGATAATAGTTATTTCAACTACGAATTTCACGAATTAGACTAATGGATTTTTATGGTCTTAGTGCAATTGGCGTAATTCGTAGTTCTTCAACAACTCAAAACAATAGACGTTATGGAACAGAACGATAAAATCCGTCTCTTGCTCGACATGCACGAGCACCCCGAGAATTACACCGACGAGCAGTTGGCCGCCATGCTTGATGACGAAATGCAGGAGCAACTCGTCACCGCCAAGCGTGCGATGACCGACATCCCGGAGCCCGATGTCGATGCCGAGTGGCAACGCTTCGAGCAAGAACATGATGTCCCCGCCCGTAACCGCCGCTGGCTCAAAGTCGCCGCCATGATAGCCAGCGTGCTCATGCTCTCGGCCTTCACCTATGCCGCCATCCATGCCGTGAGTCACAGCGTCAATGGTCAAGCCAAAGAATCCACCGAGACTGTCGCCCCCGAGCCGCGGCCCGAATCGACCGTAGGGCCTCGCCTTGGCGTGGCCGACACGGCAACAGTAGTGGCAGAGCCGATAGTATTTGACAATCTTCCGCTTGACCAGATGTTGGAAAAGATTGCGCCGCACTATGGCATGCAGGTCGAGTTCCGCAACGAGGACGCCCGCGCGCTGCGCTTCTACTTCGTTTGGCAGCCTGATGAGGACCTGGATGCCGCACTGGAGCGTCTCAACCTGTTCGAGAGTGTAAATATCAGTAAGGAAGGCAATACAATCGTGGTGGAATGATGGCAAGGCGCATGATCTTTATCGTGGCGTGCTGGTGCATCGCCACGGCTGCCTTCGGGCAGCGTGTGACGCGGTCGTTCAAAGACGTGTCGATGAGCGAGGCGCTCAAGTGGCTCAACGAGCGGGGTGGGGAATACAACATCAGTTTTCTCTACAACGAGTTGGAGGACTTCAGGGTGACG
>CACZAC010000038.1 GCA_902779125.1 uncultured Bacteroidales bacterium
CACGATTTTCCATGTGGGGTTGGCTGCCTTACGGTTATCCACATCGTTTTGTGCGATATAGTTGAATCCCACCACATCGAGTCCCTTAATCATTTCAGAGCCTCCGGCATTGGCAATTGTTGAATGGCGGGTGGGGTCAAGCAGGCGGGTATATTCACGCATGGCGGCTGCAATGCGTGTGCCTTGAACGGTGTTCTCCATGCCCCACTCCTCGTTGCCGTCACTCCACAGGACAATCGAGGGGTGATTGCGGTCGCGCTTAATCATGTTTTCCAACAGCCTCAGGTGCTCGGTATTGATGCCCGCAAGTCGGTTTTCGTCGATGACGAGTATGCCCTCGCGGTCGCAGATGTCAAGTTGCGCGGGCGTCATCGGGTTGTGGGACGCACGATAGGCATTGCAGCCCAATTTCTTCAGCTGCTTGATGCGCCACGCCATGAGCGACTCGGGGATAGCGGCTCCCACGCCGACATGGTCCTGATGCATGTTCACGCCCTTGAGTTCAACTTCTTTTCCGTTGAGCAGGAATCCCCGGTCGGCGTCAAACTCCACATCACGGATGCCCGTTGTTGTCATGTACACATCGGTCACCAGTCCGTTCACCTTGACGGTCGTTTCCACTTGATACAGATAGGGGTCGCTGGTGCTCCACAGATGCGGTCGGTCAAGTGTCAGCATTTGTTTGCAGCCGCGGGTCTGCTTGCCTTTCAGGTCAAGTGATGCGGTGTTTGTCCTGCCCACTTCGTTGCCCTGAGCGTCGAGCAGCCGGTGTTCGACGGTACACGTTTGCGGTTGCAGCGAATGATTGTTTACTTCGGTATCCACATGAATGGTCGCTGAGGTGTAAGGGGCCTTGAGGTCGGCATAGACAAAGGTGCCGAATGGAGCCACACTGACGGCAGCCGACTTGACGAGCCAGGCGTCACGATAGATGCCGGCTCCCTCATAGAACCAGCCTTCCTCGAGCGTGGCGTCGGCGCGTACACAAACAAGATTCTCACCGCCATAGTTCACATATTCGGTCACATCATACACCTGCGTGGCATAGCCGCTGGGCTCGGTACCCATATAGAAGCCGTTGAACCATACGCGGGCATTGCGGAAGATGCCGTCAAACTGCAGGGCAATGTGCTTGCCCAGGTCCGACTCGGGGATTGTGATGACCTTGCGATACCAACCCACACTCGTTTCGGGATATTGATAGCCCACAGTTTTGTAGCCGTGCGAGTGGCTGGCCTGTTGAGCATAGGGCAAGGTAGTCACCCAGTCGTGCGGGATGCGCACCTCTTGCCAGGTGGAGTCGTTAAACTTGACGGAGTATGGGCCCTCGTTGTGTATTGAGTTGGCCTTGGTCAGATAGTTGAAATACTCAGTGCCGCAGCCATAGTCCTTTGCAGGGTCGGCAGCGTTGCCCAGAGAGAATTTCCAGCCCTCGTCCAGTCGTATGGCCTCACGCACATTTTGCGAATAGACCGACAGCATTGTACAAAGCATCCAACCCAGAATGGCGAGCCTCAGCCCCACATGGTTACCATTGATATTTTTCATATTTCCTGAATTTGAAGATAATTCATTAGTCATAATCGATGTTGTCCCCCAGTCTATTGTTTTATCCGGAACTTTACTCTGTTTCTCACTTGTCGAGGTTCATCTTGATGGTGTAACTTCCTGGCTGATATTCACGAGACTGCGTTTCACCAGGGATGGTAACCGATGCTGTTGCACCCTTGGGAATGGTAAACTTCCAAATCCACTTGTCGCCCTCATATTTCCAAGAACTCTTGATGAGTCCTGCAGCCGACTTATACTCGGCATCAAGATGGCCCAAACGCTTGTCGGGGAAAGGCTTCATGATGATGTGTCGGAAACCAGGCTGAGCAGTGTCGGCAGCGATACCTGCCGCGGTTTCCCAAAGCCACTGGCAGACGACACCATAGGCATAATGGTTGAAACTGTTCATGCCCTGCGGCCCCATGCCTTCTTCAATCATGTAGCTGTTCCATCGTTCCCAAATGGTCGTTGCACCATTGTCCACTGAATAGAGCCAACTGGGATTCTTACGCTGGAAAAGCAGTTCATAAGCGATGTCGCTCATCCTGTTCTCGGTGAGAATGGGCATCAGGATGGAAGTCCCCAAGAAACCCGTCTGCAGGCAATTGCCATGCTCCTCAAAGTTTTTACGCAGGCGCTTCAACATATTGTCCTTGGCCGGCCCTTGGAGCAATTCGTTCTTGAGAGCGAACAAAATCGGCGTCTGCATCGTGTTGAGGATTTCGGCTTTGAATTCTCCTTTATCATTGAAGAAGCGTTTCAACAGATAGGTTTTTGCCTCGTCGACCATGGCTTCATACTTTGAGGCGTCGCGACCTGTAGCACGTGCCATGTCACACATCATGGCGGCATCGATAGCCCAATAGGATGCGCCCAGGTAGCTCCAATAGACACGTGTATCGGACTTGACGCCATATTTGCCAAAGGCCGTTCCATTGCAGCTCTCAAGCGGTTCATAACTCAGCCAATCGGCCCACTGATAGTTGCCGTTCTCGGTATTCAATGCGGTGTGGTCATATTTCGTCTGGTTCACGTGCTCCATGAATTTTTCCATCGACGCCCAATGCTGGTCCACGATGTCTTTGTCGCCGAACTGTTTCCAAACCGTCCAGGGGACAATGATGCCGGCATCGGCCCATCCTAGCCGCATCATGTCGACAGAAGAGGCGCCATATTGTGCCCACGGAGCAACGCCGGGATAGGCTCCAGTCTCGCTCTGGGTGTCGCGCACATCGCGCAGCCACTTGCGGAAGAAACTGTCGGTGTTGGCAAAGAAAGTTCCCGTCTCGGTAAACACCTGCGTGTCGGCCATCCAGCCGAGGCGCTCGTTGCGCTGCGGGCAATCAGTGGGCACCGACAGATAGTTGGAGCGTTGTCCCCAAAGTGTATTGGAAATCAGTTTGTTTACCAGCTCATTTCCAGTAGAAATCTTTCCGATTTCCAAGTCTTGGGCAATCGAGGTCACAGGAATAGACTTGACGCTGTTGATTTCCACGTCATCGGTCACGGTGATAGAAATCAGGCGATAGCCGAAGAAAGTGAAATGGGGATACCACTCAGCGGGCACCATGGAATCGGCAAACGTGTAGTCAATTCTCATACCCGTGTCCGGAATGCGCAGGTTCTGGCGGTGCACGCTGCCCTCGGGACCATCCATGCCACGGCTCTTCAAACCATTGCCATCGTTCAGTAACTCGGAGGTGATGCAAGTGAGCCGTGTTCCACCCTTGGCATTAAACACAAAGGCGGGTACGGCAGAGCAATTTTGGCCGAAGTCTATCACAAGATGCTCGCCCTGATGAACAACCATCGGTTCTCCGCCAGTATATTCCCTGTCAATGACTACCCTGCCATAGGCCGTTGAATCGTCTGCACCCTCCACATCTTTCCATATATAGGCACGGACTGGTGCAAGGGCCAGGTCGTGGCGCAGGTAGATTTCAGCGCCATCTGTCGGGAGGATTTCGCCCTTGAACTCGTCGCTCACTATGGGTTTGGACAACGCAGGATTAGTTGCATCTACAGCACGCTCACGGGTATCATATTCCTCTCCGTCGAAGATGGCTGCATGTTTCACAGGTCCCGCAATGCCGGCTTTCCAGTTCAGGGTGTCGGTTCCGTAGCGTTTCTTGGAGCCATCAGCATAGGTCAATTCCAGGACACCACGGAAGGCGCACTTCTTGCCAATCATTCCATCGTTACCTTCGGGTGTGACAATCTTGTCGCCCCACCACCCTGGCGTCACCTGGGCCGACAGCACGTTATCGGCACCAGCGGTAGTTTTGAAGTCACTCGTAACGTCATAGGTGAAAGATCGCTTGGTCTTCATCGGATGGGTGAAACCCGGCTTGAGAACCTCATCACCGATGTTCTTACCATTGACATAGATTTCATACACACCCAAGCCCGACGTCATCCACACGGCCTTGGTTACTTGCTGCTCGTTCTTGAGCGTGGAGACGAACCAGTTGGCACCGTCGGCAGCCCTGGTACCATCCTGGACTTTTTCTGTCACAACGGGAGCATCGGCAACCGCAATCCATGACGAGGCATCCCACGCATCTCTATCGAGCGAGGGAGCCCGTTGCGACACCACACTCTGTTTCGCTGAATTGCAGGCAGTGAGAGCCATGAGGCCCACTATGCAGACCAATTGTAGCCATTTAGATTTCATCATATCTAACATTATTTTTGAATTTTGATCATTAACCAAGTCATCAACTGAATCGGACAACATCTATTGTGTAACTGTCGTTTCAAATATAAAAAAGTCAAAACAAGAAAAGCGAGAATTGATTTCAAGTTCGGGCTGGAGTGACTGAAGCTCATTAATCTTAGCATTCAGAGCATCGACCCTACGTTTTTTAATTTCGCAGTTAGTTTCATGGTGCAAATATAAATAAAATCCCGCACAGATAACTATTCTGGCGGGATTTAAAACAATGTGCCCCCCTTTTGGGCTATAACAGTGATTTTCAGCGATTACTACAGGATGGTAACCGTTCATAAATCACAAAACCACAATTTTTTAACGACTCTTTACGGCTCTTGAGATACCGCTCGAAAGTCCCAATAGGATTACACTTCCAATAAGATACTGAAAATCAAATAGTTATCTACTAATTTCGGTGTCTGTTTCTTTTTTATTTTGGAATATTTTTGCGGTTTGGTTGGTAGTTGAGGAAATTGTTGTACCTTTGCGGCGCAAATGATGGTAATCGGGTGGCTTTGGGCCACTGCGATGCAAGGGAATCCGGTGAGAATCCGGAACTGTACCTGCAGCTGTAATCCCCTCAAACACAGGGTCTGCTTACTAAATGTCACTGGCCGTGGACATGGCTGGGAAGGCAAAGCAGACTGGGGAAAAGTCAGAAGACCTGCCATATCAGTTAATAGTTTATAGTTAACAGTCAATAGTTGGTTTTGCGAACTATTATGACTGGGAACTAGAGGCTAGAAACTAACAACTATTTAGTACGTTCACTCAGGAACAGGTGTGACGGAAAGCAAATGAAGAAAAGAAAAAGACTGACAGCAGCAGTGCTGGCTTTATGCACGTTTGCGGCTGTCAATGGACAGAATGACATCTGGAGGCAGGATAGTCTGCCCGAGGTGGTAGTAACGGGTACTGGCACGCAGCACCTGCTGAAGGATGCGCCCGTACAGACCGAGGTGATTACCAGCAAGATGCTGCGCAACTATGCAGGCAAGAGCATCGAGGACATCTTGGGTGGTCTCACTGCGTCGTTTGCCTTTAATCAGGATGACATGGGTTCTCAGATGCAGTTGAACGGCTTGGGCAACAGCTACATCTTGGTTTTGATTGACGGCAAGCGCATCCATGGCGACGTGGGCGGGCAGAATGACTTGTCGCTGATTGACCCGCAGAATATCGAGAAAATCGAAATCGTGAAGGGTGCGTCGAGTGCGCTCTACGGCTCGGATGCCATTGCAGGTGTAGTAAACATCATCACCAAGAAACACCGCGAAGAAGGTCTGCTGATTGAAAACACCACACGCGTGGGCAGCTATGGCGACGTGCGTCAGCACAATGGTCTGGCGTTAAATTACGGCAAATTCAGCTCCTACACCAACTTCCAGCTGCAGCACAGCGACGGCTGGCAGAACACCTCGGTCGAGCATACCGAGGGCTCTGAGCCTCCCATCACCGACTCCCGCAACAAGACCGTGAACCGCCATACCAACTGGCAGGTCGCTGAGCGGTTGACCTATCAGCCGACAAAGAATCTGGAATTCTATGCCGACGGCAGCACCTATTGGAAACGCATTTACCGCGTGAGCGGCCATCATCCCCACTATGACGTGAAGACCTGGGACATGGAGTACCACAACGGTTCGGCATCGATTGGCGGCAAGTGGAACCGTTCTAAGACCGACTACATTTCGCTCGACGTGGACTGGCACCGCCATGCCTATTATTACTACTACACCGCCACCACGCTCGTCGAGGACTACGAGAAGAGTGCGGGCACAGCCTACTATCCCTACTACCCCTATCTTCCTGACCAAAAGGAACTGCAGAGTGACCAGCAACGCACGATGGCAGCCTTGAAGGGTGTGTTCACCCTACCCTACCAGAACATCCTGAGTGCCGGTGCAGAGTTCCGCTACGACTGGCTGCATGCACCCACGCGCGTCAAGGGCGGCAAGGCCAGCGACTGGACCGCTGCCGTATATGTGCAGGACGAATTCAACCTCATCCACAACGTGAACATCACCGCCGGCCTGCGTCTGAACCAAAACGAGCAGTTCGGCACCAAATTAACGCCCAAGGTGTCGGCAATGTGGAAGATTGGACAACCCTGGCGCTTGCGTGCCACTTGGAGCCAGGGCTTCAAGACGCCCGCCATCCGCGAACTGTTCTATCGCTACGTGCGCCAGATGAGTGGCACCTATCTCTACCTTGGCAACACCGACCTCAAGCCCCAGTCGAGCAACTATTTCTCGCTAAGCGGCGAATATGGCTGGCGAGGCTTGAATGTGACCATCACGGGTTATTATAATAAGGTTAAAGACATGATTGCCCTGGTGACGATTCCCAACTATCAGGCCCCTGACGAGTATATCATCCAATATGACCCCGTCAAAACGCGTCAGTACCAGAACATTGAGGACGCCAAGACCTACGGCGTTGACGTGAATGTCAATTACCAGTGGCGCGAGTTTGCTTTCGGTCTGGGCTACAGTTACCTGGACACCGATGCCAACCAATATGACACCAACCACGACAAGATGCGCAAAGTCACCATCGACGGCATGGCCCACCACAAGGGCAACTGGTTTGCCACCTGGGGACATCGTTTCTCGAATGACTACCGCTTGGGCGTGGGCATCTATGGCCGCATGTCGAGCAAACGCTATTATCAGGACGACGGCAACGGCAAGGGCTACCAGACCTGGCGCCTGTCCACCACGCATGACCTGGGTCACTTTAAGGCGACTACCTGGCGCGTAGAGGCTGGTGTGGACAACATCTTCAACTACTGCGACCGCACGCCTCACGGACTGCACCTGGGCACGACAACCCCAGGGCGCACTGGCTATGTGTCGCTGACCATCCGCTTCAATCAAGGAAAGAAACTTTCTAATAAGTATAAGTCTAACTATAAACAACAAAACAATGATGAAGATTAAATCTTTATTGATTGCCATGATGGCAATCTGTCTTCCTGTAAAGATGACAAGGACGATCCCGTTGAGAACAACTACACCATTTACCAGAAAGCCGTTACTCAGACCGTGAAGTCACAGAAGAAGAGCGACAAGGCTATCCTGCTGGTTGCCTTTGGCTCGACCTGGGAGCAGGCTTACAACGCATTTGATGCCACCGTAGCCGCCTACAAGCAGGCTTTCCCCGGTTATGACGTATTCCTGTCATTCTCCTCTGCCATCTGCATCAACCGCGCAGCTGCCGGTGAGAATGTTGACCCCCGCAATTTCTATGCTCCTCCCTTCTGGCTCAACGCATTTGCCGAGGTTGAGTACATGGAAATCGTCGTTCAATCGCTGCAGGTGATTCCCGGTGAGGAATATACCCGCGTGATTAACTACATCAAGGACTTTGCCAACAACGCCAACGGTGACATCAGCGACAAGTATCTGTCGATTGTTGACCTCAAGCTGGGTGTGCCCCTGTTGCAGGATGCCGAGGCTGATGTAAACCTCGTAGCCACCGAGCTGAACAAGCTCTACAACAAGCAGGCTAGCGAAGGTGTTGTTGCCTTCATGGGCCACGGTAACCCCGATAGCTATGACACCTACAAGGCAAACGTGCGCTATACCCAACTCGAGGAAGCCCTCCAGAAGTTCAACAAGAACTACTTTGTGGGTACTGTTGACATGATGGACAACTTCAAGACCGACGTGTATGAGCGTATGGTTGCTGCCGGTATCACCAGCGGTAAGGTATATTGCCACCCCCTGATGTCGATTGACGGTGACCATGGTCACAACGACATGGCAGGTGATGACGATGACAACTGGGACGGCACCAAGTTCACCCCCAATGATGAGGGTGAGGTTGAGGACACTTCCTGGAAGATGTACTTCCACCACATGGGTTACGAGTGCAACAATTCGACCATGATTGAGAAGGGTCTGCTGGAGCTCCCCACCATCCGTCAAGTGTGGATGAACCACACCCGTGACGCCATCAACGGCGAGCCCCTCGATTTCTACCACAGCAAGAATCCCGAGTAAATTGACGATAAGGTCCTTAAGGTCTTTAAAGTCCTTAAGGACCTTAAATAGAGAATTAAGAAGTGATTAAGAGAATCATATTAATTACAGTAGCACTCCTTTCCTGGAGTGCTGCTGTTTCCCAAATCCACAAGATGGAACGCAGCGACTCGTCGATGATGAGCCGCTCTTATACCTTAAATCCTGTGGTCGTGACCGGTTCGGGTCACCACCAGCGCCTGAAATCCACCGCCACTCCAGTCCATGTACTCAGCAGTCAAGAAATCAAGGAGCAAGGTATCACCACCTTTGATGGTGCCTTGACGCGCATGATGCCCCAAGTATCGATGGCGCCCAACTCGATGGGCACTTTCTTGAGGCTCAACGGACTGGGAAACAAGTATATTTTGATTTTGATTAATGGCCAGAAACTGACAGGCGATATCTCTAATAACGTCGATTTGAACCGCATCAACATGGCGCGCGTGAAACGCATCGAGGTGCTCGACGGTGCTGCATCGTCGCTCTACGGCTCGGACGCTATCGCCGGTGTCATCAACATCATCACCGACCAGCCCACACGTGATTTGGTGAGTGTGACCAGCGACACACGCGTATCGGGCCATGGCCAACTAACCGAAAACATTGCCCTGGACATCTACAAGAACGGTTTCGGCTCCTATACCTCATTCTCGCGTGACCGAGCCGACAGTTACCGTATTAATGATGTGGAGTACGTCAAGGGTTCTGAAACCGAGACTCAGCCGACCATTGCACCGTTCTTCACGGGCTACCGCGCTAACCTCGTGGGCCAAAAGTTCACCTATGCCCCCAATGAGCACCTGGCGCTGAATGCCGGCATCGACTACTCCTACAAGATTACCGACCGCCCTGCAACCCGCAAAGACATCACTGGCGGCACCGACTATGAGATGCGTTACAAGGGCCTGCGCTGGAACGTGGGCGGTATATACAAGTTCACGAGCCACAACTCGTTGCAGGCCGATTTCACGGTCGACCGTTTCCGCTATGGCAAGCAGTATGACGTAGCGACCAAGACCAATGCTATCGGTGATTATGTGCAGTCCAAAAAGCAGCGCTCGATGGAAGGCCAATTGAAAGCCATCCTGGGGCTGATGAAAAATTCAACGACCATTTTCGGTGCCGACTGGCGCAAGGATTACCTCACCGCCACCTCGGGCAACATTAAGCAGAACGTCTATACTGCAGCCGCCTTTGCCCAGCACGAGATGACCTTTTTTGACCGACTCACTGCCACGGCGGGACTGCGCCTGACCTATCACGAGACCTTCAACTGGCATCTCACACCCAAAGCCACGCTGATGTATGCCCCTGGCAACTTCCGCCTGCGTGCCACCTATTCAGCGGGCTTCCGCGCTCCAGGTCTTGACGAGTTGTATTACCGCTATTTCTCGGTCAATCGTGGCAAGGCTCAGATTATCTTCGGCAACAAGGACCTCAAGCCCGAGAAGAGCAACTATTTCTCGCTCAACGCCGAGTACCGCAGCAATATCATTGCCGTGAGCGTGACGGGCTTCATCAACCGCATCAACGACATGGTCATCAGGCAGAACATCGATGTGGATGCCAGCTCACTGGCCATGCTACGGGCCGAATTCCCCGAGATGACCGATGACCAGGCTCATAGCCTCGAACGCTACTCGCTTTACAAGAACAGCGACAAGGGCGACGTCAAGGGCGTGCAAGTAAACGTGTCAGCCAACCTGTTCAGGGGCTTTAACCTGTCTGCCAACTACGTTTACACCTATGCCCGTACCTGCAGCGGAGACCAATGGACACCGCTGGAACGCAGCATACGCAATGCCGCCACTGTTGCTGCCAACTATTTCCATAGTTGGGGAAATTACGGCCTTAACGTGAACATCAACGGCAGGTTGCAGTCCAAGACCTACTATCCCGACTATGAGGATGCCCCGGGCTACGGTATCTGGAACCTGAACACGACTCATTCAATCGATGGATTGAAACATCTTTATCTGGAGCCGAGCATCGGTATCGACAACATCTTCGACAAGGTGGACCGCCGCATCGACTCATCCAATCGCAAGTATGCCCTGTACTCACCAGGGCGCATGCTCGTGATTGGTCTGAAATTGAAAATCAAGTAACCTTATATTGTAATCATTATGGAGGATTGTCGGGAGACAGTGCCTCCATTTTTAATCTTTTTTGCTAAATTTGCGACTGATATGAGTAAAATTATAGTAGCAGGCATCGGACCTGGCAGTAAAGAAGATATTACGCCCGCCGTACTTGAAGCAGTGCGCGCGGCTGACGCCATTGTTGGTTATAAATACTATTTCCAGTTCATCGATTCTTACGTATCTCCTGGATGCGAGTGCATTGACACGGGCATGAAGCGGGAACGCGAGCGTGCCGAGCAGGCTTTTGAGCTGGCCGAACAAGGCAAGACCGTTGTGGTTATTTCCTCGGGCGATGCAGGCATCTATGGCATGACACCGCTGGTTTATGAAATGAAGCGGGAGCGCCAATCTAACGTCGAGATTGAGTCATTGCCGGGTATTTCAGCATTTCAGAAAGCCGCTTCGCTGTTGGGCGCTCCTATCGGCCATGACCTGTGTATCATTTCGCTCAGCGACCTGATGACTCCGTGGGAGGTGATTGAACGCCGCATCAAGGCAGCCGCCGTGGGCGATTTTGTTACCGCCGTCTATAACCCCAAGTCCAATGGCCGCTACTGGCAACTGTATCGCCTAGTGGAACTGTTCCTGCAGCAACGCTCTGCCGACACTCCCGTGGGTTATGTCCGTCAAGCGGGACGCGATGAACAGGAAATCAAGGTGACCACACTCGGCGAGTTCGACCCCGAAGACGTGGACATGTTCACCGTTATCCTCATCGGCAACTCCCAGTCCTATATCAGCGATGGTCACATCATCACCCCACGCGGTTATTACCGCGAGCGCAATAACCAGGAGATGAAACCAGGCCAGCAGATTATGATTGAATCGTTCCGCACTATCGAGAGCGAACTGCGCAACAAGGACATCCCGCTTGACCACAAATGGGCACTCCTGCACGCCATCCACACGACCGCCGATTTTGAGATGGAACGCATCCTCTATACTGATGACCATGCTGTGGAAACGCTCTACAACAAAGTAGCAAAAGGCGATGTCAAGACCATCGTGACCGATGTCACCATGGTGACTAGCGGCATTCGCAAGGGAGCGCTTACACGATTAGGCGTGGAGGCCAAATGCTACCTGAGTGACCCACGGGTTGCCGAAATGGCTGCGGCACAAGGCATCACCCGCACCCAGGCGGGCATCCGTCTGGCTGTTGAGGAACATCCCGACGCCCTGTTTGCCTTCGGGAATGCGCCGACGGCGCTGATGGAACTGTGCGACCTCACCCGCAAGGGCAAGGCCCATCCTGTCGGCATCATCGCCGCGCCCGTAGGCTTTGTGCATGTGCGTGAGTCCAAACACATGGTCAAACCCTTCAAGGATATTCCAAAAATCATCGTCGATGGTCGCAAGGGCGGCAGTAACCTGGCTGCTACCCTGTGCAACGCCATTTTGACCTTTGACGATGCAGAACAACTCAAACCCGGAAGAGACTTATGACACTCAATCAAACGACATTTTTTCAAACAACCAAAACAACAATAATATAAGTGGTTTCTGTTGTTATTTGTTGTTCATGTTGTTTGACTGAAAAGGTAGTTGTTTGAACAATAATAATCAAGAATGATATGAAGTTTTATGTAATAGGTATCAGCGACGCGCCTCGGCCTTTTTTGCCGCCAGAGGTGATTAGTCTCATCTGTAAAGGGCGTATTTTCTCGGGGGGCAAACGCCATCACAGGCTTGTCGCGCCCTATTTGCCCGAGGGGTCGCAATGGATTGAAATCACCACGCCGCTAGATGCGGTCTTTGAGCAGTATCATGACGAGGTGATTGTGTTTGCCAGCGGTGACCCGCTGTTCTTCGGATTTGCCAATACCATCAAGCGCAAAATGCCTGATGCCGAGATTGTGCTTTTCCCTGCTTTTAACTCACTGCAACTATTGACACATCGGTTGGTGATGCCTTATCATGATATGCGCATCGTCTCGTTGACGGGACGTCCCTGGCCCGAATTTGACCGGGCATTGATTGAGCGAGCTGGAAAAATTGGTGTGCTGACCGACAACGAACACACGCCAGCCGCTATCGCCAACCGAATGCTGGATTATGGCTACCATGACTATCAAATGTATGTGGGCGAGCATCTAGGCAATCCCAAGGAAGAACGCATCTCAAGCTGGACGCTAGAAGAGGCCGCCAAACAGGACTTTGATTATCCCAACTGCCTCATTCTGGTCGGTAATGACTCGAGACCACGGTATTTTGGCATTCCCGAGAGTGAGTTCGCTTTGCTTGATGGCAGGGAGAAGATGATTACCAAGTCACCCCTACGCCTGTTGACCATGCAAGCCTTGGACCTGCCCCAAAAGAAAGTCCTGTGGGACATAGGTTTCTGCACGGGCAGCGTGTCCATCGAGGCACGGTTGCAGTTCCCGCATCTGCACGTCGAGGCCTTCGAAATCAGACCCGAGTGCGAAACATTGATTCAGGAGAACAGCCGACGCTTTGGCGTGCCTGGCATCAACGTCCACATCGGGAATTTTCTCGAAGCTGATATTGATACCCTACCCCGCCCCGATGCCGTTTTCATCGGCGGGCATAGCGGTCAGCTCAAGGAAATCATGGCACGCGTATTGACCGTCCTGACCGATGACGGCTGCATCGTGTTGAACAGCGTCACCTCACCTATGGTACATACCGACAGCCACCAACTGTTTAACGAGGCATGTGCCGAGTTGGGCTTGACACAGGAGCCGTCAACGCACATCATCTTGAACGACAACAACCCGATAGAGATACTTAAATGCAGAAGATAGCCATTATTCCCGTGAGCGACGAAGGCCGTCAAATCGCCGACACGCTACAGCAAGAATTTCAAGCCTCAGTCATCAAACGTGCCGAGGTCGCCAAGAGATGGAAGGACTTTGATGCTTTTGTCTTTATTGGCGCAATGGGTATCTGCGTACGAACAATAGCGCCATTTATTGAGGATAAACACACCGACCCTGCTGTCATCTGCGTGGACAGCATGGGGAACCATGTCATTTCGGTATTGTCAGGTCATGTGGGTGGTGCCAACGAACTGACTCGCCGTGTGGCGTCAGCCTTAGGCTCCGAAGCAGTTATTACGACCCAAAGCGACAATGCTGGACTTTGGGCGCTGGATACGCTGGAAGAACGCTTTAACTGGCCCATCGCCAGCGAGGACGACATGAATGCATGCATCTTTGCTTTTGTCAACCGCAAGCCGACGGCATTGTTTATGGAGGTGCGTGACGAAGGTACCGATTATCTGGAAAAGACCTTGCCCAACCACGTTACTATCATCAATGACCTGAACGAGGCTGACCCCAAGAAATATAAACTCCTCATCATGGTGACACCTTACCGCCGCTATGCGCGTGAAGGCATGTTATCGCTGCACTTTGTGCCCATGGTGGGAACCATTGGTTTCGGACTCGCCCATCATCCTGACAATTACAAGTTCATCTATGACAAGATGGACGAGGCCTTGGCTGAATGGGGTATCTTGCCGTGTGCTTGCCGTTACTGCACCATCGACGTCAAAGCAGACGAACCGTTTGTGCGACTATTAGAAGAGGGATATAACGAGAGCATTGAATTCTTCACTGCCGAACAGTTGGCTGCCGTCGAGGTGCCTAACCCGAGCGACACTGTCGCCAAGCACGTGGGCACGCCCAGCGTGTGCGAGGCAGCAGCCATCCTAGGCTCCAACCATGGCAAACTGATTGTGCCCAAAATCAAGGGTGAGAATTTCACTGTGGCTTTGGCCATCGACCGCAAATATCTGCGCGACGAGGAAGGTTTTATCGAGATTGTGGGTGCAGGTCCTGGTGACCCTGATTTGGTGTCGGTGCGTGGCCGCAAGATGCTCGAACGAGCCGATTTGATTCTGTACGCGGGTTCTCTCGTTCCTCGCGAATTGACCTTGTGCGCCAAGCCCGGGGCTGTCGTTCGCAGTTCAGCAGGAATGAATCTGGAGGAGCAATGCGCGTTGATGAAGGATTTCTATGACCAGGGTAAATTCATTGTGCGATTGCACACGGGAGACCCGTGCATCTTCGGCGCAATTCAGGAGCAGATGGCATTTTTTGACCAGCACAATATGCGCTACCACATCACGCCGGGTATCTCTTCATTCCTTGCCGCAGCAGCCGAACTGAGGAGTCAGTTCACCATCCCCGAGCGCACCCAGACGATTATCCTAACCCGCGGCGAGGGCCGTACGCCCATGCCCGAGAAAGAGCAACTGCACCTGTTGGCCCGCAGCCAGAGCACCATGTGCATTTTCCTCAGCGCTGCCATCGTTGACGACGTGCAGCGGGAACTGCTGATGGAATATCCCGAGGATACGCCCGTCGCAGCCTGTTACCACCTCACATGGCCCGACCAGCGCATCTACCGGGGTGTGCTGAAAGACCTCGCCAAGATTGTCCACGATAATAATCTCACGCTCACCACGATGCTCGTCGTGGGCGAAGCCATCGACAATCGCAAAGGTCTGTCGGAACTCTACAACAAACATTTCACCCATCTTTTTCGCAAAGGCGAAAAATAGTCCCTAGTTTCTAGTTTCTGGTTGCCATCCGGATACTAAAAAATAAGGACTAAAAACTAGGGACTAGAAACTAAGAACTAAAAACTATGATACTGGTTTTCGGTGGAACGACAGAGGGCCGCATGGCGGCTAAGGTGCTCGAAGAATCGGGCGCCACTTACTATTATTCCACCCGTAGCGATATCCAGGACATTCAACTCGTACACGGCCACCACGTCACTGGCGCGATGGAGGTGCCCGAGATGGTGACTTTTTGCCAGGAGCATGGCATCCGCCTGATTGTTGATGCTGCCCATCCGTTTGCCGTCAACCTGCACCGCAATGTTATCGACCTTGCGGGACAAATCGGAGTGCCTGTCATTCGTTATGACCGTATCTATCCGCCCCATGACGAGGGAATCGTCTGGTGCAGGGACTATGACGATGCCATCAGCCAATTAGAAACGTATGGCATTCATCGCCTGTTGGCATTAACTGGTGTCAATACCATTGCGAAACTGCGTGATTATTGGCGGGAACATGAATGCTGGTTTCGCATCCTCAATCGTGAAGGTTCTTTGGCTGGGGCACAAAAGGCGGGCTTTTCTGCCGACCATCTCGTTTATTACGAGAAAGATAAGACAGCATCGCTGATTGAGCGACTGCACCCACAGGCCATCATCACTAAAGAAAGTGGAACGAGTGGCGGTTTCAAGGAAAAAGTCGATGCTGCGCGACAAGCGGGAATCAAGGTCTTTGTTGTCGAACGGCCCGAATATCCCATAGCAGATGGCGTTACCGTTAAGCACGTCGATGGTCCTCATGGCCTGCGACGAATGGTGGAAAAACTGTTGCCTGAGTTTTATCCGTTGCATAGCGGCTTGACCACGGGCACCTGTGCCACGGCGGCTGCCATTGCGGCGACCCTGCGACTGACAAGAGGCGAAACGCCAGCCTCGGTGCCCGTCATCCTGCCCGATGGTGAAACGATTGACGTCGAAGTGACCTATGGTGACGGCTATGCTGCCGTATTCAAGGAATCAGGCGACGATCCCGATGTGACCAACGGCATTGAGATTAGGGCAAGCGTCCAGCCTAGCGACCATTTCGAGATATTGGGCGGTGAGGGCGTCGGCAAGTTTACCGTGCCGGGCTTTGACTTTCCACTGGGCGAGCCCGCCATCAACAAGGCTCCGCGGCAGATGATGCGAGATAATATCAAGGAAAACGTGAGCATTACCATCAGCGTTCCAGGTGGTGCCGAGATTGCACGCCGCACCTTCAACCCAAGGCTGGGCATTGAGGGGGGCATCAGCATTATCGGCGTGTCGGGCATCGTCAAGCCCTTTAGCGAGGAGGCGTTTGTGGCGAGCATCCGCAAGTGCATGCAGGTCGCCAAGGCATCGGGCAGCGACCGCGTGGTCATCAACAGCGGGGGCAAGAGTGAGCGCTTTGTAAAAGCGCAATACACCGACCTGCCGCAGCAAGCCTTTGTGGAATATGGCAATTACATCGGCGAGACCTTGGCCATCGCCAATGAACTTGATATCAAAAATGTCACCATGGGCGTGATGCTGGGCAAGGCGGTGAAACTCGCTGCGGGCAACCTCGACACCCACAGCCGCCACACCACGATGGACAAAGATTTCGTTATGAGCATGCTCCACGAGGCGGGTATCAACATCGACATCAGCGACCTCACCCTCGCCCGCGAGTTGTGGGAACGCATTCCCCAAGAAAAACTCCAGAATTTTGCCACGGTCGTCATCAACCACTGTAACCGCTACTGTTCTCCCCTACTCCCCAACGGCAATCTTACCATTCTCCTTATCACCGACACCGGCACCATCTACAATTCATAACAGAAGAGCCAAACAGTGAAGAAGGAAATCGGAACGCTTCAGTTGATGGGTAATCTGGTCTGACCGAGCACAAACTCTTATAATAAAGTGTTGTTTTCCCATTTCGAGAGCCCGTAGGCGAAATTATGCGTCCTCGAGATTAACGTCATTTCTTTTTCCTCAAATTCTCGCATAGTGAATATCTATTATCGAAAATAGTAGTACCTTTGCAAAAACCAATCTATTATTATTATGGCTTTTATTCTTGATCGAACAGACGACAGGGCGAGAATGCCCAAGAGGAGAATCATTGCAACAGCAATCATCTGGTACTTTATCTTCCTTCTAATTAATTTCGCCATCATTGTCGGAGTAACCTACATTTACAACAAAATGGGTGTGGAACCAGATCAACTGACAAAATTTGCAGGTGACCGTAGTCTTCATATGGATAGTCCGCTTTGGTATATTGCCCAATTACTTCTCGTTGCCCCAGTCGTCGAAGAAATCATTTTCAGACTAGAACTGTCGTTCAAGCGTCAGACCGTGGCACTGTGGGCAGGGTTGTTGCCCGTCTCCATCGTGGGATACTTATTGGATTGCTCTGAGAATTGGATGCTGATAGCAGGTATGCTATTGACTGGTGGCGTACTTCATTGGCTGGTTATGCGCTACACTACCGACGAGCAGTGGACACAGTGGCGCTCACGTTATCTACATACAGCGATTTGGTTATCGGCTTTAGCCTTCTGCTTATTGCATCTCAGATTCACTGTCCTTACCTGGGGCCTCCTGCCCTATTGCCTAGCCATTATCCTGCGTCCCGGCCTAGTGGGGTGTATATTAACCTATGTCCGAGTCAATCTTGGATACTGGTGGGGAGTGCTTTTCCATGCTGCAAACAATGCGCCCGCAGCTATCATGATGCTACTTGCATTGTATGGACAGTAAATCTAAGCTGAGAACAAAAGGAAACGGCTACTCGTAGGAGGTTTTACGGCGGCGGTAGAGGACGTAGATGATGATGGGGGCGCCGATGAGGGCGGTGACGCTATTGACAGGCATGGCACCTTCAAAGCCTGGTGCACGGGCAATCAGATTACAGATTAAAGCCAAGGCTGCGCCACACAGGGCGGTGGCGGGCATGAGTTTCCAGTGGTCGCTGGTGCGGAAGATGCCGCGTGCCAAATGAGGCACGGCCATACCGATGAACATAATGGGACCGCAATAGGCGGTGACGATAGCGACGAGCGTACCTGAGCAGATGATAATCCATGTGCGGGCCTGCTTGACGTTGACGCCCAGGTTGGTTGCATAGCGGTCGCCCAGCAGCATGGCATTCAAAGGTTTTACCAGCAAGAAACTCAAGGGCAGCAAGATGCACATGAGCACGACAAAAAGTATCATCTGGTCGCCCGACACTCGCGAGAACGAGCCGAGTCCCCAAACCACGAAAGCCTTGACATCTTCCTCAGGACTTAGGAATTTCAAGACACCGATGATGGCGGTGGCAAGATAGCCAATCATCACACCGATAATCAGCAGGGTAACATTGCCCCGCACCTTGCCCGAAATCCACACAATCAGCATCATTACGGCAATGGCACCAACGATGGCGGCTACCGACACAGCTGCGTCACCCAAATAGCCAAGGCTACTCAACGCCACACCACCCAACTGTCCAGACAGCAACACGACAAAGGCCACACCCAAACTTGCACCATTGGAGATGCCCAAGATGGAAGGACCCGCCAGCGGATTGTGGAAGATGGTCTGCATCATCAGACCGCTAACGGCAAGACCTGCTCCCGCCACAATGGCTGTGAGCACCTGCGGCAGTCGGGAACTGAGGATGATATTTGTCCAGATTTCGTTTTCGCTGCCCTGACCGACAAGGATACGGCAAATGTCGCCCACCGGAATCTTAATAGAACCGATGAACAAGTTAACAATCACCATCACGAGGATTGTCACCACAAGGGCTAACATCAAGGGCAGCGTTCTTCTCATAAAATCAAAAGGAAAACAATAAGTACAATAAATACAAATAGAAAATGCTAGAATTGGTCATTGTTCTTATTGTACTTATTGTTGTTATTTTGTTGTTGTCGTTTATTTGAGCAGGCGGTAGAAGGTGGGTTGGTAGTCTTTCTCGACCAGTTCGGGATGGAAGATGGCGACAAAGTCCTTCAGCAGCACGTCGGGTTTGACGGGGGCGATTTCGTAATATGGCGTCTGCTTCATGTTGCAGTAGATGACCTTTTTCTCCTTGAACGCCTTGAGCATCTCGTTGCGGGGCTCGGAGGCCTTCAGCGCCTCGTAGGAGAAATCACCATCGTAGCTGTTGAGGATACGCCAGTAGTCGGCATTGGCCGACAGTGCATACATCTTCTCAAATTCAAGGTCCTCGCCCGAAGTCTCGTCGTCGTTGATAACGTAGTCGGCACCGGCATCGCGGAAAATCTGCGCCAGGTAGTTCTTACCACCCACGGCATGCCAGTTGCCATAGTGCATCTCGCCGCTGGTGACGGAGGGACGTTGCTCGACCTTGGCAGCCTTGTCTTTCAACTCGTTGTAGCGGCTCTCGATGCCGGCAAAAATCTCGGCGGCTTCTTTTTCCTTGCCGATGAACATGCCGATGAACTTAATCCACTCGGCCTGTCCCAGCGGGTCAAGTTCCTTATAGCCCAGATGGGGGACGAGCGTGATGCCGATTTCCTTGATGGCATCATAGCCACCGCGTTTGGACGGTGAAATGAAGATGACATCGGGATTGGCTGCCATCACCACCTCGGGGTCAAACTCACCCTCCATGCCGATTTTGACGATGCGTCCATCCTTTACACGCGCCTTGATATCTTCGTTAAAGAGGTTCTTCGTGCCAGTAATGCCCTTGACCACATCGTGGGCATCGAGGATGGTGAAATTGGACAGTTGCAGTGCTGTCATACAGATGGTGCGCTCGATGGGCACCTTGACCTTGACATAGCCCTCAGGGACAACGGCATCGGCATCATGCACAAGTGCAAAATGGTCTTTTTTGCCCACATCAACCAGACGAATGTCGGCAGAGTCACGAACGCTGAATCCTGTAGCATATTTCACGGTTACTTCTTCCATCGAATCAGTGCTCTTCTTCGATTGCTTATCGCCCTGCGAAGAGCAGGCGCACAGCAGCACCAAAACTGCAATAATTCCAAATAATCTCTTCATTTTTCTGTTCTTCTGATTTATGCTACAAAGGTACTACTTTTTAATGACCAAGCCACATGAAAACCACCAAAAAAACTAGGAACTAGGGACTAGAAACTAGAAACTTCTTTGTACCTTTGCAGTATGGAAGATTCAGCTGTAAAAACAAGGTGGTATGACAACATCTGGGCGGCGTTGATTTTTTTCACGCGTTTGCCTTTTTGGCGCATTCATCAACCACCGCAAACGAGTTACAAAGCAGTCGTTGAGTATTGGCCTTTGACGGGCTGGCTCACGGGTGGTGCGATGGCTGCGACGCTCTATTTCGGCAGCATGGTTTTGCCACATGCCGTGGCAGTGATTGCTGCGATTGCGGTGCGCTTGCTGATTACCGGAGCACTGCACGAGGACGCTTTGGCTGATTTCATGGACGGCTTTGGCGGTGGTGGCAATCGTGACCGCATTCTTGCCATCATGAAGGATTCCCACATCGGCACCTATGGCGTGCTGGGGCTTATCATCTACATGCTGCTGTTGGGCACAGCGCTCTACAGCATGCCCGTGACAGTGGCGGCGCTCACCATCCTGGCAGCAGACCCGTTCTCCAAGATGGTCACGAGCCAACTGGTCAACATGCTTCCTTACGCCCGCCGTGAGGAAGATGCCAAGAACAAGACCGTCTATCGCAAACCCTCGCTGGCTGCAGGATTGAGTCTTACCGTTCAAGGCCTGTTGCCGATGGCATTGATGATTTGGCTGACGGGCACACCCTGGTATCTGTTTATCGCAATTCCGCCCCTGGTGATGTATTTCCTTTACCTGCTCATGTTGCGCAAGATTCAAGGCTACACGGGCGACTGCTGCGGTGCTGTGTGCCTTTTGGTTGAACTGGCAGTATATCTGGTCACCTGCACCCAACAACTGATGTAAATAAAACAACAATAAATACAATAAGCACAATGATGAATAACGATAATCAATTTTTGTATTTATTGTCCTTATTGTCTTCTTTTTATCAATGGAAGTTGTTTTGATAAGACATACCAGCGTCGATGTGCCCAAGGGGACGTGTTACGGACAAACCGATGTGCCCGTGCGTGAAACTTTTGAGCAAGAGGCCGAGTTGACACGCCAGTCGCTGGAGCAGTTTCTGCCGTTTGACAAGGTGTTCTCGTCGCCATTGACACGCGCCCGCAAACTTGCTGCCTATTGCGGATACCCCGACGCAGAAACCGACAACCGCCTGCAGGAGATGAACATGGGCGAATGGGAAATGCAACTCTACGACGAAATCCAGGATCCGCACCTGCAGGAATGGTATGACGATTATCTGTACCAACCCACAACAGGAGGAGAGAGTTTCCAGCAACAATACCAGCGTGTAGCGGCATTCCTTGACGAACTCAAGGGCAAGCCTTACCAGCGCGTAGCCGTCTTTGCCCATGCCGGGGTGCTTATCAGCGCCGGCATCCATGGTGGATTGTATTCCTGGGACAATGCGTGGAACAATCTGGCCGATTACGGAGATTTTATTGTGATTACAATTTAGAAATGTAGGGCCTCGCCTTGGCGTGGCCGTCAAACAAAGATAAGTCAATGAGTAAAATCATATTGATTACTGGTGGACAACGCTCGGGCAAAAGCCGTTATGCCGAGGAACTCGCATTGAGCCTAACCGACAGTCCTGTGTATGTGGCCACCGCCCATGTGTGGGACGAGGAGTTCCGTGAGCGGGTGCGCCGTCATCAGGAACGCCGTGGCCCGCAGTGGACCAACATCGAGGAGGAGAAATACCTGAGCCGCAATAATCTAACGGGGCGCGTTGCTGTCATTGACTGCGTGACGCTGTGGCTGACCAATTTCTTCTTCGAGAGTCAAAATCAAGACACACAACTGACCTTAGCGGCTGTTAAAGAGGAATTTGACCGCTTTGTGGCACAAGATGCCACCTTCATCTTCGTGACCAACGAAATCGGCAGTGGCGGCGTGAGCGTGGATGCCGTTCAACGGCGGTTCACCGACCTGCAAGGCTGGATGAACCAATACATTGCCAGTCGTGCCGACGAAGTCATTCTCATGGTCTCGGGAATCCCGGTCACAGTTAAGAGTTAATAGTTAATAGTTAAGAGTTCTAGAGCATCTAGATTGTCTAGATAATCTAGAAACTAGGGACTAGAAACCAAAAATAATGAAACAATTCAATATACAACACACTGATAAGTCGCTGGAACAGAGCATCCAGCAGAAAATCGACCACCTGAACAAACCAAAGGGCTCGCTAGGTCGCCTCGAGGAACTGGCATTGCAGATTTGCCTCATCCAGCAGACCTTGACACCCAGTCTCGACCATCCCTGCCACCTGCTGCTGGGCGGCGACCACGGCATCGAGCGTGAGGGCGTGAGCGTGTCGCCACGCGAGGTCACCTGGCAACAGATGATCAACTTCACCCGTGGCGGTGGCGGCGTGAACATGTTCTGCCGCCAGCACGGTTTCAAATTGCGCATCGTGGACACGGGTGTGGATTATGACTTGAGCCATATTGAGGGCATTATTGACCGCAAGATTGCCCGTGGCACCCGCAATTTCCTGCACGAGCCCGCCATGAGCCAGGAGGAGTTTGACCGTGCCTTCCAGACCGGTTGCGACCTCGTGGATGACTGCATCGCCGAGGGGTGCCAAGTGCTGTGCATCGGCGAAATGGGCATTGCCAACACCTCGCCCTCAAGCATCTGGATGAGCCTGTTCGGCAACATTCCGCTCGACGAGTGTATCGGTGCAGGAGCTGGCCTTGACAATCCAGGTATCCAGCACAAGCGCGAAATCCTCGCCCAAGCGCTGCAACACTACCGTGATACGATGGAAAACACTGTCGAGAACGCCATTCGCTATTTCGGCGGTTTTGAAATGGTGACCGCCATCGGGGCCATGCTGCGAGGAGCCGAGAAGCACCTTGTCGTGCTGGTTGACGGCTTTATCATGACTGCCTGTGCCATAGCAGCCATACAACTCTATCCTGCAGCCCAGGACTACATGATTTTCGCCCATTGCGGCGACGAGAGCGGCCATCGTCGTATGCTCGACATCGTCCATGCCAAGCCCATCCTCAACCTGGGCCTGCGCCTCGGCGAGGGAACAGGAGCCCTCTGCGCCTATCCCATCATTGTCTCCTCGGTCAGCATGATTAACGAGATGAACAACTTCGACACTGCCCACATCACCAAATACTTCTAAGGAAATCTGAGCAATATCACCATAACAACCGTCAGGGCAAGCATCAATAGCTCGGCGAGGCGGTTGATGCGGACGGCGGTATGCATATCCTGGGTGGTGAGTTCGCGGTCATTCTCACCGATGTAGGGCTTGTCGAAAAGTTCGCCGAAGTAATAGTGTGGCCCACCGAAACGGCAGTTGAGGATGCCGGCAAGGGCAGCTTCAGGATAGCCGCTGTTGGGACTGGCGTGCTTGCTGCCGTTTTTCCACACGAATTTCAGCAGCGACAACTTGCCCGATGCAATAACCATGAGCAGGGCGGTCAGTCGAGCAGGGATATAATTTGCCACATCGTCGATGCGGGCGGCCCAGCAGCCAAAGTCCTTGTAACGCTCGGTGCGGTAGCCGACCATCGAATCGAGGGTATTGACCATTTTGTAGGCAAGCATACCTGGCGTGCCTAGCAGCGCAAACCAAAACAACGGGGCTATCACGCCATCGCTCAGGTTCTCGGCAAGGGTTTCAAGAGCGGCAGTTCGCACCTCCTGGGCTGACAATTGCGAGGTGTCGCGTCCCACGATGCGGGCGACCTGCTTACGTCCCTCGTCCAGCGAACGGTCCAACGCCAAAAAGACCTCACGTACCTCGCGGATGAGCGTTGTTCCCGCCAAGCAGTAGAAAATGATGATGGTGTCCAAAATCAGCCACAAAACCGTGTTGGGAACCAGCCGTTTCAACCCCCACACAACAAAAAAGACGAGAAAAATGAGAAAAACCGCCATCACAGCACCTTTTGCCATGCGGTGTCTGCCCTTATTGAGGCGATGCTCTCCCCACGCAATCATTTTGCCGAACCACACGACGGGATGCGGCAACCTAGCCGGGTCACCGAAGATAAAATCCAGCAACCAGCCAAGTAGCAACGGCAATATGAGAATCAAAATCTCTTTCATCTTATTATAAAACTACAAATTTCACGAATTACACAAATAAAGATGAATGCGAATGCCTAATCAGTTTAATTCGCGTAATTCGTAGTTCCTTATGGCGGTGACGAGGGCGTCGTTTTGGGCGGGCGACTGGGTGGCGATGCGAAAGTGATGCGGTGTGAGGCCTGTGAAGTTAGAGGCATCGCGGATAAGGATGCCATGCTCCTGTGCCAGGTACTCCTTCAATTCGGCAGCCGTGGCGGGGGCGATGGTACACAGGAAGAAATTGGTTTGGGTCTCAAATGCCTCTATGCCTTCAATCTCGTTCAACAAATTGCGCAGGCGCTGAGTCTCAGTCAAATAGGACGCCAGGTCCGGTATGGCGGTCTTACCTCGTTGCACAAGCCATTTGCCTGCCTCCAGCGACAGGGCGTTGATAGCCCAGGGGCGATACTGCTCCCGCAGGCGGCTAATAATTTCAGCCGAAGCCGTGACATAGCCCAAGCGCAATCCGGGTACCGCATAGCGTTTGGTCATCGAGTGCAACAGGATGATATCGCCACGACCGACCACCTCGGCAGGCTTCAGCAAGGGCGCTATCGTATAGTCCTCATAGGACTGGTCCACGATGAGCAGGCGGTGAGGTTCAGCCAAAGCCAACACGTCGTCGGTTGCCATGACATCGCCCGTGGGATTGTTGGGGTTGCACAGCCAGCACAAGGCGCCGTCCTCGTGCTCCTGATAGCCAAACACGCGACAGGCATCCTCATATTCCCTGAACGTGGGCTGCAGGACATGGCAAGTACCCTCATGGCGATAGGCTTGTGCAATCAGGTAGATAGCATCAACGGCACCACTGGTCACCAGCACCTCATCGGGACTAATACCGCAGTCCTCAGCAATCAGTTCTTCAAGAGATGCTGCCGAAGGCTCTGGATAAGAGCGCATGACGTCCATGCGGTTACACAAGTAGGCATTCAGCGCACTCAGGTCAGTCCCATTATAGATGTTGGAACTGAAGTTCATCTTGATATTTTCATACCTGTACAGGTCGTCGCCGTGTCCTTCAATCATGGTCATTCAAGATTTGGTAAATATGTTCCATATCGACATATCGGCGCACATGGGCAGCCAACTTATCGTATTGTTCCTCCTTGAAAGCCGCATAGTCAAACGGCTTGTCGCCCTCGTCAATTTTGTCCTTAAACGGCTCTAGCAGGAAATCGACAAAGGGCGCATTGTCAAGGATGCCATGGACATAGGTGCCCATGCACTTACCGTCGACGATATAGCCGTCTTGGCGCCCGTCATCAAGATGCAGCAGGGGTGACGGCTTGGCATCGCCCACGGGGTGTGTTTCGCCCTGATGAATCTCGTAGCCACCACCATACTGGCAGGTGACTTGGCGCGTCTGCTTATCGCCGTTCATCGTCGTGGTCGTGGGCAACAGTCCCAGTCCCGGCAATCGCTCGATGTCGCCCTCCACATGTTCGGGGTCAAGCACTTCCATGCCCATCATCTGGTAACCGCCGCAGATGCCCAGCACGGCAGTACCCTCGCGGTGAGCCCTCACGATGGCTTGGGCACAGCCGTTGCGTCGCAACTCATACAGGTCATGCAGGGTGGATTTTGTGCCTGGCAGGATAATGATGTCGGCCTTCTTGATATCCTCGGTATTGTTGGTGTAGAACAGATGTACCCGCGGGTCTCGTTCCAGGGCGTCAAAATCGGTGTAATTAGATAGATGTCGCAACATAACGACCGCTACATTGACCTTGCCGCGCTCGGCTTGCATTGACTTTTGCGCCAGCGCCACGCTGTCCTCCTCCTCGATATAAATATCTTTATAATAAGGGATAACGCCCAACACCGGCACACCACAGATGTCCTCGAGCATCTTGCGTCCCTCGTCAAACAGGCGCATGTCACCACGGAACTTGTTGATGATGATGCCCTTGATAAGACGGCGGTCCTCAGGAGTCTGCAAGGCAATGCTGCCATAGACCGAAGCAAACACCCCACCACGGTCGATATCGCCCACTAGAATCACGTCGGCATGGGCATGACGCGCCATGGGCAGGTTTACCAAATCGGTATCACGCAGGTTAATCTCAGAAATGCTGCCCGCACCCTCCATCACAATGGGATTGAAACGGGACGCCAAACGGTCAAAGGCAGCACACACCTCACGGCGATAGTCGATGTCAGATGTGCCTCGGCGCCAGTAGTCGTAGGCATTTTTGTTGCCAATGGGCTTGCCGTGCAGGATGACCTGCGAGGTGTGGTCAGATTGGGGTTTTAGCAAAAGCGGATTCATGTCGGTGTGACAAAGAATACCCGCAGCCTCGGCCTGAACTGCCTGGGCTCGCCCGATTTCAAAGCCTTCGGGAGTCGCATAGGAGTTCAACGCCATATTCTGGGCCTTAAACGGGGCTGGGCTGTAACCGTCTTGCTTGAAGATGCGGCAGAAGGCGGCGGCAACGATGCTCTTGCCCACGTCGCTGCCCGTTCCGGCAAACATCACTGGATGCAATCGCTTGGTGTTCATTCTTTCTCGTTAGCTAAGACAAACAGATAATCAGACAGGCGGTTCATCATCACCAGCACATCCCGGTCAACAGGATACTCCCGATGCAACGACCACAGGCGGCGTTCCACCGTGCGGGCTTGAGTGCGTGCCAAATGAATGAAAGCGGACAACTGCGAGCCTCCACCCGGCACAACAAAACCGCCCTGATAATTGGATGAGTCGATGGATCGCTCCAACTGGGCGGTAATTTCTTGGGCATGAAGTTCACGGGGATTGACACTACCGTCGGGCGTAGCGATATGACTCATGACGGTCATCAGTTCGCGCTGCACGGCATGGATAATCTGTTGAGACGCAACATCTTGCGTCTCATCGAGCATCGACCGCACAACACCCAGTTGAGCGTTCAACTGGTCTATCTGCCCGTTAGTCTCGATGCGCAGGTCATCCTTCGCGACTCTCACCCCGTCACGCAGCGAGGTCTGTCCCTCATCTCCGGTCTTGGTATATATCTGTTTCATACTTAGTTTCTAGTTTCTAGTCCCTAGTTTCTAGTTGGTAATTGATATAAATGGGTGTAACTGGCTAATACGTTCTTGTAACGGATGACAGGCGTCGGCACGGGCTCGCCCTTGGCGTTATAGACCTGAGTCACCGATTTCGGCATCTCGCCCAGGAATTGGGTGTAGTGGAACTCATGCCCACGGTATTCCTTGCCGTCAAGCGTGAAACGGCGATAACCCAACGACAGTTTTCGGTCTTGCCTGCGGGCTGTGATGCTATAAGGCAGCACGCCACACACGGGAAATTCGCCCTCATCGGTAACAATCTTCTCACACAGGTACATCATGCCACCGCACTCGGCGATGATGCGCCCGCCACGCTCAGCATACTCCCTGATGGCACACCGTGTCGCCTCGGCTTTTACCAAGGCGCCAAGATGTTTCTCTGGGTAACCACCTGGCAGATAAAGCATTACCACATCGTCAAGACAAGGCACATCACGCTCAGGGTCAAAGAATGTCACATTCTCCAATCGGTCGATATTCTCCTGATAGATAAAGGAGAACGACTCATCGTTGCGGGCAATCAAAGTTCGCTGGATGGGTTTTCCTTCCCTGCAAGGCATCGTGTAAACGGGCTTGTCCATTGACCTTGTCTTGCTCGTCAATTCCATGAGCCGTTGCCATTCAACATGCTCTTCCAGCAGTTCAACCAGGAGTTTGCTTTCGGGTTTCTCGCTGAAGTCCAGTCCGAGGTAACGGGAACCTTGTTCAAGTTCAGCCTTCTTGGGCAGATAGCCATAACATTGCACGCCCAGGTCATCACACACCTGCTGCAACATGGCAAAATGCCTTGCCGAACCCACACGGTTGAAAATCACGCCACTGATGCGAACGTCCTTGCGAAAATTGAGAAAACCCGAAATGAGGGCCGCCATCGAATAGGCAGCGGACTTGGCATCGACCACCAGCACGACAGGCAGGTCCAGCACACGGGCAATCTCGGCCGACGAGCCACGGTCGCGGTCATAGCCGTCAAACAGGCCCATCATGCCCTCGACAACGCACACATCGGCATCCCTGCCATAACGGTCATACAATTCCCGCACATGCTCGGGCGTTGTCATGAACGTATCCAAGTTGATGCTCGCCCTGCCACACACCGCAGCATGAAATTTCGTGTCGATATAGTCCGGCCCACACTTAAACGGCTGAACCCGATAACCCTTGCGGGTGAACAACGCCATCAGCCCCCGGGCAATCGTTGTCTTGCCCGAGCCACTGTTAGGCGCCGCTATCAAAAATCCACATCCCATAATAACCTACAAAGGTAGTGTTTTTATTCCAAATAATCACCCATAAGTATCAAAAGAACACCATCCAATCAGTTTCACGATATTATAAAAAACCCAAAAAATAACATGGAGGACAAACTTGTTGGAGTAGTTCAGTTAAGGGGGACCTTGATTGAGGAATAGAGGATAGTTGAGGCGGAAGTATTGGTCGGGTTCAAATAAATTTGGTTTTTATACGCATCTTTTCGTAACTTTGCCATCATTATGAAGAAATACCGGTATCATATCTTTAGTCCTTACCGTGTGTGCCCGTTGGGTGCTCACGTTGACCACCAGCATGGCCTGGTTACAGGTTTTGCGATAGACAAGGGTGTGGATTTGTGGTTTGACGTGACGAACACGGATGCAACAGACAAAACGGATAATTGGCCTGATAATCATGTGCATCTGGAGTCGTTGACGTTTGACGGGACGGTAGATTTTGATATTGATACCCCCCCTCAGGCGAAAGAAGGACATTGGGGCGACTATGCCCGTGGCGCCAAGTATGCGCTCCTTAAACGCTTTGAGCTGAAACGAGGCATCAATGGCGTAATCAAGGGGTCGCTGCCAGTTGGCGGTCTGAGTTCTTCGGCTGCTGTGCTGGTGGCCTATGTGATGGCGTTTGCCAGGGCTAACGACATCCCGCTAGAGCCTTTTGAGGTGGTGAAGATAGCCTCGGAGGCTGAGCGCGAATATATCGGACTAAACAACGGCTTGCTGGACCAGGCATGTATTGCGTTGGGCAAAAAGGACGGCCTGTTGTTCCTTGATTGTGCCTCGAACGATTGGCGTATCATTAAGCGTAATCCTGAGATGCCTGAGTTTGAGATTGGCATCTTCTTTTCAGGGCTTACGCGCAGTCTGGTAAATAGCGATTACAACCTTCGTGTCGATGAGTGCAAGACCGCTGCATGGAACATGTTGGCATATATGGGGCAGCCTTTGAAGACCTTCGACAAGACCTTTTTGCGCGATATCCCTAAATCGACCTTCGACAAGACGCGTACAGCCATGCCTGCGAGATTTGCACGCCGTGCAGAGCACTTCTATAGCGAGTGCAGCCGCGTGCGTCAGGGGGTGACGGCGTGGGAGAAAGGTGACCTGACACTCTTTGGGCAGTTGAGCTTTGACTCTTGCGAGAGCAGCATCCACAACTATGAGTGCGGCTCGCCCGAACTGATTGCCATCTATGATATCATGCGTGCGCTGCCCGGCGTCTATGGCGGCCGCTTTTCCGGTGCCGGCTTCAAGGGGGCATGCATTGCGCTGGTGGACCCCGCCCATAAGGACGACATTGAGAAACGGCTGACGGCAAGATATCTGGAGCTGTTCCCGGAATACGGGAAAACCTTCCAGGTGTTTTGGGTGAAACCTGATGATGGCGCAAGGTTTGTATAGGATTTCGACATCATCTAAAAAACGCAGAATCCGAAAATGAAGAATATTGTAATAGCAGCAGGATATGCGACCAGGCTTGGGGCGCTGACAAAGAACTTTCCCAAGCCATTGCTGAAGATTGGAGATAATACTATCCTTGGACGGATGCTGGATGATATCGACAGGATTCCAGAGATTACCGAACACGTGATTATCTCAAATCATCGCTTTGCTCCCATTTTTGATAAATGGAAGAATGATGATGGAAGATGGAAGAAACCCATCACGATTGTTGATGACGGGACGGAGACGAATGAGTCGAGGCTGGGCGCCGTGTGTGACCTGCTCTTTGCTATGGATAAGCTCAAGATAGATGACGACCTGCTGGTGGTTGCGGCAGATAATCTGTTGTTTTTCTCGTTTCAGGAGTTTGTGGACTTTGCAAAGGAGAAGGGGACGAGCTGTATCATGTGCCACGAACAGCCATCAGTGGAGAAATTGCAGAGGACGGGAGTGGTCGAACTCGATGCCAACAACATGGTGCTCGGCATGGAGGAAAAACCGCAGGTGCCAAAGAGCCATTGGGCGGTGCCACCGTTCTACATCTACTTGAAGAAGGACCTGGACTTGGTGCGCCACTCGGTAGAGAATGGGTGTGGCAAGGATGCACCGGGTAATCTGGCGCATTACATGGTGGAGCATACCACCATGCATGCGTGGCCCATGAGTGCCGGCCGGTTGGATATCGGAAGCCTTGACACATACTACGAGGCCTGCGAGTTGGCAAGAACGGGAAAAATTTAGGTTCCCCAAGAACACGAACAGGCGAAAAAATCTGCTGTCCGTTGAGGGTGTCATTATGCAGTGACGATTTTTATTTGCGAATTAAAGAAAACCGTTATTATTTGCGAATTAAAGAAAACCGTTATTATTTGCGCCAAATTAAAGAAAAAATGTAATTTTGCGCTACGATATTCATTAAACCCAATAAACATAATAAACAAATGAAAAGAACATCTTTACTATTCTTCTGCATGCTGGCTGCATTGATGATGACAGCCACGCAGTTCTCAAAGGAACAGGCAAAACAGACTGCAAAACAGTTTGTGGAA
>CACZAC010000039.1 GCA_902779125.1 uncultured Bacteroidales bacterium
ATATCAGCACAACTGGAGCCGTGAACAGGGCAATAAGCCATTGAAAAGCTACTACAGCATCAGTGGAGGGTTAGCGCATGATGACATGTGGAAAAATTCGGGCATCGAGACCAAGAATTACTTCCCTGGTGAGGCTCAGAGCTATAACAAGACTTCGGGCTTTGACCGCAGCCATGAATTGATGCCGACAATCCTTGGCATGATGCGATGGAGGCCCGACACTACCAACAATATCTTCCTGTGGGCGCAACTCGAGTATAATAACTACCGGTCCAACAACCGACGGGAGACCGAACAGTCGGTCAATTCGGGCAACGGCTATGTTCCCACCATCAATCAAGAGGCAAATACACTGAGCCACGGACACGAGACCCAATTTGAGACTACTGGAAACTGGACGCACTTATTTAAGAATAGCTCCCTCAAAATTGCTGGAGGGCTGAACTACACCGACAGCAAGAGCAAGCAGTGGACAGACCGCACCATCACCGACTATCAGAGTGACTTTTCATCGGTGCTCAACCAGTATACCATCGAGCCTTCATCCAAGTTCGGGTTGAACGGCAGCATGACCTACCAACACTGGCTCACCAAGCAATGGATGCTCACTATGGACTACCGATTGGACTATAACAACATTCGCATAGACCGTGAATTTACCACTAACGGCATGGCCGATGCCGCCAACTCGTTCAGTAACCGCTACCACAGTACGGGCCACACCGTCACCGCCGGCTCAACATTCAACATCGGCAAGGTACAGCTGCTGCCCAGTGCGGTCTTGAATTGGAACCGCGAGCATCAGGACTATACCCGTGCCTTGCTTGACACGACAGCCGTCAGGAACAGTTTCAAGATTGAGCCATCTTTCAAAGTCTCATGGAAAATGAACAGCGGCATGAACTTGGAGTTGAATTACAGTTACAAGACCATGCGACCCGAACTGCTCCAGACCATCGGCTACCGTGACTTGAGCGACCCGCTGTTTATTACCGAGGGCAATCCATTCTTGAAGGACAGCCACACCAATGAGTTTCAGGTGGCCTATAAGGCCGTGGTACCCAGCAGGCAACTGTCCATCGGCTTCAACGCCAAATACAGCACGTCAGACCACAGCAACATCACGGCGCTCAGTTATGACCCGGCGACCAACGTCTATACCAGCCACCCTGAGTCGGTGCCCGGCAGCCGCACGTGGGAAGTGAACCTCAACTATGACCATGGCTTGGGCAACTACTTCCGCCTGCAGAACGACCTCAAGGTCATGGGTGGACGGTACTGCGGTTACTTGACCATGCTGCCCTCTCACGAGGAGCGTATCCTGAACCGTCAGACAAGCGTCCACCCCAAGGATAAACTGACCGTGTCGTTTGACCACAACTGGATCAAGGCCGGGGTCTTTGCCGAACTCAATGCCGAGCGGTTGCGGTTCTCGCAGTCGCCAATCCAGAACACCACCTTGTGGAACAACAACTACGGCATGGAGTTTGAGGCCAACTACCGCAACTTTGTGTTTGGGACATCCCTCACCGAGGCCATGCGGCGGGGCTATGCCTCCAGTGGCATGAACCGTAACCGCCTGATCTGGGACGCTTCCATCACTTGGAAAGTCCTCAAGAACAAAGGCAGTGTCAAGCTATTTGCCGATGACATCCTCAACCAGGATGACTGGCGCTGGAGCAGCCAGACCGCCTATCAGCAGACCAACGAGTGGCAGGACACACTGCACCATTACATCGGCATCTCGTTCACCTACCACCTCGACGCCAAGAAGAAAGAATGACAAGACTGACATAACCATCTTCTCTTCACGACAGTAAACTATAATCTTTTCTTGCGGTTATAGTCGCGGCATTTGACCTGCTTCACGCGACTATAACCGCCGTTTTGACCAATAAACCACATCAACTTACCAAAAACTCGCCCTGAGTAGCTATATTAACCATGTGATTTCTATTTCAAATGAAACTTTTATTGAACAAAAAGATTTATCTTTGCGATATGGAAGATAACAAGAGCATCACTGGATCACAAAATCGTCAATTATTGCCTGTTCAGTTCGTTGACGATATCAAGCAGATTGTGGAGCACGGTCTGCGCGAAGCGTACGACGGTGCTAATTCCATTCTAGTAAAAACTTACTGGAACGTGGGTAAACGTATTGTTGAAGAAGAACAGTGTGGAAAGGAACGTGCCGAGTATGGAATACACCTGATTGATTTGCTATCACATGAATTGTCATTGATCTATCCTAAGGGTTATTCCCCAAGAAACTTGCGCGATTATCGTCTTTTTTATCTGAGTTTCAGAGATTTAGAGATTTGGCACTCGCGAGTGCCAAATCTAACGTGGACCCACTATCGCACTCTGCTTTCAGTGACCAGCGATGATGCGAGATACTGGTATATCCATGAAGCATCACAACAATCGTGGAGTGTCCGTACACTGGCTCGCAATGTGGGGTCACAATACTACTATCGCCTCTTGCAATCTCCAAAGAAAGAGGAAGTTGTAGCAGAAATGTTGCAATTGACAGAACCGCTCAAAGACGAGCCGAAAAGTTTCCTTAAAGACCCGGTTGTTGCGGAGTTTTTACAGTTACCGTCTAATGCGGCATTTACTGAATCTGATCTTGAACAAGCCATTATCAAACATTTAAAAGCGTTCTTGCTTGAAATGGGGCGTGGCTTCGCTTTCATGGCAGAGCAATATCATATCAGCACCGACGCAGGCGACTTCTTTGTTGACCTGGTGTTCTATAATGTAGTGTTGAAATGCTATGTCCTCATTGACTTGAAAACCAAGAAAGTCACACACCAGGACGTCGGGCAGATGGACATGTATGTGCGTATGTTTGACGACTTGAAACGTACCGACGGTGATAATCCAACAATCGGTCTGTTACTTTGTTCTGAAACCAGTAAAGATATTGCGCAATATTCTGTTCTTCATGACAGTAAACAACTGTTTGCAAGCAAATATCTTACTTATCTGCCCAAGAAGGAGGAATTTGATCGAGAGATTGAACGTCAGAAAGAAATCTTCTATTTGCAGCATAGTAAGGATAGAGAGAATAACTAGACTATTAAAATAATCAAAAAATGACTATGAAAGAAATGAAGCAATGGTTGATGGTTGCCGCCGTGATTGCACTGTGCGGCATGATGACGGGCTGCAAGGGCAATGCCCAGCGCCCTGTGAACGGAACGATGGAGGAGGCTGTCGCACCAGGCGACGCTCCCCAAGCAGTGGCGGACCTGATGAAGCAGGTCAACATCGATGATCGTTACGAGACGCTGATGGAGGACAAGACGAACGGCGTGAGTGTGTGGAGCCTGCTGAAGTGCTCGGACACGATTTCGAGCGAGGGCTATGGTATCGTCGTCGGCAAGGGTGACGTGAAAACCGCTCTGCCCAACCTGCGCCATGGCCGTATGCCGAGGGCACGCTATGATGCCGCAACGGGCGATCTGTGGATTCTGGGCAGCGACATGGAGGGTACAGGAGTGAATGTCGAGCGTCCCTACCTGCTGCGCTTCGGCGATGACGGCTACGCCAGCATCGTCAACTCGATTGACCCCTACGAGATGCAGCAGGCATTGTGTAAAGCGCTGACCTACAGCATCGACGGTCAGGAAATCACTTTCTATGCCGAGGGTAAAGAACTCGCCAAGGCGACCAATAAGATGGAGGATATGGGTGGCTTCATGGACGATGCCATCTATGTGGGAGAACAAATCAGTTATGGCATCGAGGGCCCAATTACGGTCCATGTCACCCCAGGCGTGAACTTCGTGGTTGGCAAGGTGCTACATTATGACGACATGCCCACTATCAGCGCTACCGTCATGCTGGACGAGAGCGGTCCCAAGTTGAGCGACTTCAAGGTCGATTAACAACAACCGAGAAAAGGAAGACAATAAATACGAAGCCATCCGGATTGTTGGTTTTTAAAGACAACTCTCACAACTTAAACAACAATTTCTTTAAGGAATTGTTGTTTGGTTATTGTCGTATTATTTAGGTCGAGGTGATGTCCTTTCATGGGGGGTCGCATCGATAACTTTTTTTAGTAGTAAAAACTTGGTTTTTTATTTGCAAAAATCAAACAGTACTCATTATCTTTGCGAGCGATAACTAATTCATTATTAACACCATCAAATTTTACGACCGTGTCTAACAAAATTTCACAACACATCATGTTTTTGATGGCAATGTTCTTGTTGAGCGCACCCGCATGGAGCGCGCCTCGCGACAAACAAGCCATGTTGCAATCGGCTGAACAAGCCCTAATGACAATGACCAGCAACGGTCATCGCTTCAATGCCTCCTCGCCCTTATTCGAGGCCCGAGCGACCAGTGCCTACACCCTCTATAAAACTCGTCAAGGCGACTTTGCCATGATTGCGGCAGATGACCGCCTGCCAGCAGTCTTGGCCGTGGGCAATGGTCAACCATCGGTTACCACGGGGGCCAATCCCGGCTTTGAGTGGTTCTGTAGCAGCATCGAACAAGTGTCGCGCATCCTCACTGGCAGAGGTGCGACTTTCACGACTACTTTGCCTGACCCTGCCAAATATCCTGCCAAAGTGGATGCCCTGATTACGTCGCAATGGGGCCAGGACGCGCCTTATAGCTACTGGTGTCCGACAGGTTATGGAGAAATCTGCGACGACTACACGCCCGATGTGGTCCATTGTTGTGTGGGATGTGTGGCTACCGCCCTGGCCCAAATAGTCCGCTATTACCGCTTTCCCGCCCATGCCGCGGGCACAGCGGATTTCATGATTGGTGACAAGGTAACCAGCGCCAGCTTTGACGCGGCCTTTGACTGGGACAACATGCTGGACACTTACCCCGAAGGCCAGTACACCGAGACCCAAGGACGCGCAGTAGCCCTGTTGTCCTACGTCTGCGGACTGATTAGCGGGATGACCTACGCCACCAACGAGTCAGGCTCAAGCAACCATTCCGGCCTGGAGGGTGCAAAGAACTACTTCGGCTACAGCAACGATGCTGAAATCGTCGTGCGCAGCGACTACAGCGAGCCTGACTGGATGGATATGGTCTATAACGAGTTGAGTCATCAGCGTCCATTGTACTATCAAGGCGTATATGTGAATTTCATTCCATCGACAGGTCTAGTGGCAGCCGGCCATTCATTTATCATAGACGGGTATAACGAGCAGGGCATGGTACATGTCAACTGGGGATGGTACGGCAACTACGATGGCTACTTTGACATCGCCTTGCTTGATGTGCGAGGCTTTCAATTCAATTCCTACCAAGACATGGTCATCAATTTTGTGCCTGATTCCAGTCAGACGGAACTCACTGGGGATGTCAACAATGACGGCAGCGTCAACATTGATGACGTGACTTCACTCATTAACTATCTGCTTTCCGGTGATTCGTCTCAGATTCAGATAACCAATGCCGATATCGATGGTGATGGCGACATCACTATCTCTGATGTGACGGCGCTGATTGGCATTCTCCTCAATTAGTATTCATAAAACTGATTAAAGTGAACCCCAAAAGTATTTCTCCTACTTTTGGGGTTCACTTTATCGTGACTCGTCTTCTGTCCAGGGACGGTTTATTTGGTGCCCATGGCTGTCTTCTCGGGGTTCAATTCGCCGATGGGCAGGCCACTGGTGACCGACGAGCTGCGGCGCATGATATCCTCCATGCTGTCGATGACGTTGACGATGAAGTCGCCCAGTTTCTCGGCCTCGCAAACGATATCCATATAGAAGATACCAGCCTTGTAGGGGTACTTCTTCTGGTTGACGTTCTCGATGTTCTCGGTGCGGCAAGCGTTGCGGAAATTGTTGATTTCGCGCTCCTTGTTGTAGCTGCGCATGAGGTCCTCGGCGGTGACATTGTCAATGTCGGTAAGCACCATGAGCATATTGGTCATCGCCTCGCTCACGAGACGCAGCATCTCATCGATATTGGCATAGTTGTACTCGTTGAAGTGGGCGTCGGCCTCTTCCTTGCGCACAAGGGCCTTGGCAATATTGTTGCAGCTGTCGCCGATGCTCTCCAACTCACTGATGATGCTCAGCAGGCTTGCGACACGGGACTTGGCCTGACTGCTCAAACGTCCGTCCAACACCTTGTTGAGGTAACTGCCGATTTCAAATTCCATGCGGTCGGTAATGTCCTCATACTTCTGGATGCGCGACAAGATTTTGTTGAATTCGGGGGTACCGGTTTTGGTATGCACGAGTTCCTTAACCATACCCAGCATGCGCTCGACACGTCCGGCAAACACGACGATTTCCCTCTGTGCCTGGTCGATATTCAACTCGCTGGCGCTCATCAGACCACCCTGGATATACTTCAACTGGAATTCCTCGTCCTCTTTCTTCTTGCTCTTGATGAGAACATTGAGCAACTTGACATACAACTTGGTGAACCAAATCATAATCAACAGGTTGCAAAACTTAAAGATGGTGTGGAACATCGTCATACCGATGGACATCGCCACCTGTTCCTGCATCAGAGCGCCTTCCTCGACCGAGGCTCCACTCTTTACACTATTATATAATGCCAACGGGTCACCCAGACTGAACAGGTCCTTGACCACCCATGTCACCATCGACACGAAGGGCTGGAAAATAATCAGCACCCACACGGCACCGAACAGGTTGAACAGAGCGTGGCCCAACGCTGCCTTCTTGGCCTCGGCATTACCGCCCAACGAAGCGAGCAGCGGCGTGATACTGGTACCGATGCTTGCACCCAGCACCATTGCACAGGCAATGTCAAACGACACCCATCCCTTAGCCGCCATAATCAGCACAATGGCAAACGTGGCAGCACTTGACTGGATGAGCATGGTAACGACCCAACCCGCAAGAGTGAAAACCAGGATGGACAGGAAGCCCATCGAGGTGTATTGCTGCAGACCGGCAAAGATCTCGGGCGACTTGGACAAGTCGGGTACATTGGCACTGATGGCATCCAGACCCATGAACAGGAACGCAAAACCGATGAGCAATTCACCGACGTTCTTGTAGTTGTTCTTCTTGATAAAGAGCATGGGCACCGCAAACGCCAGCAAGGGCAGCAGGAAAGCCGACATCTTGACCTTGAAGCCAAAGATGGCGATAATCCACTCGGTAAACGTGGTACCCAATGCAGCACCGAAGCTCACCGCCAGCGACTGTTCCAGCGGCATCAGGCCGGCGTTAACAAAGCTGACTACCATCGACACCGATGCCGATGAACTCTGAATCAATGCGGTGATGACAACACCGGTAACGATAGCAAGGAAACGGTTCTTGGTCATCCAAGCCAGGATGGAGCGCAAGCGGCTACCAGCGGTTTTCTGCAAACCTTCACTCATGATCTTCATTCCGTAGAGGAACAGACACACGGCGCCTAACAAGGCAAGAAAATCGACAAAGGAGTAATCCATTGAACAATAGTGTTAGTGTTATGATGAAAATTTGGTTACAAAGTTATAACAAATATTGCAATTACTCTACAGATTCAAGTCATGTTTTTTAAGAAAAGGAACGATTTCGATTGCATAAAACGTCTGTGCTGCCTATCTTCGGCCAACAACGATTGGAGCATCGAATCAGTTCTATATATTCCGATGGCATGTTCTCTGGTGCTGTGGGCATCGCTGACGTGACAGCACTTATAAATCTGTTGCTTGGTGATGACTGATTGATTGGAATGTATTAGATTGAGCCGTGCCATCATTGCGCTAATTCGCTTGATTGTGCGCCACAAAGGCGAATAAAATAGCCGAAAGCGAATTATGGCACGGCTCATTCATTTCTAATTCTAAATAAATGAGTATCTTTGTGCCCAAGTGTAGGACAAACTATGTCTTGCCAACCATCTTATTAATAACTATAAACTATTACTGTTTTTATGAAGAAATTCTACTCTTTCCTGCTCATGGCGGCTGTAGCTGTTGGAGCAATGGCCGATGACTTCGTGAGCGACGGCACCGGCAACGTGTACACCTTTAACGCCCTGAGCCAGATTGAAGGCACCGGCGTGACCCTGCAGGACGACGGCTCCTATCTCGTGAGCACCAACTTCACCATCAGCGAGGGCGATGTGCTGCAAATGGACAACAACGCCATCATCAAGATGGCCAACGGCGTACAGATTACCGTGAACGGTAACGCCGACTTCGCTCCCGCCGACACCGCTGTCGTTACCCGCGACGCCGACGGCAGCAATCCCAAGGGTTTCTGGATGCTGGGCGAGAACGGCAACGCCAACCTCAAGAACGTGACCTTCGAGTATGTGGGCGTCGTCTTCGGTGGCGCTAACAGCAGCCTGCATGCCGACAACTGCACTTTCACCTTGCACAACGGCAAGTCATCGAGCACAGGTGCCATCGCCTTCAATGCCTCGTGTGACAACAACATCATCGAGAACTGCTATTTCATCGAGAACACTGTCAACGCCATCGGTTGTGGCGCCACCAACCCCGTGGGCATCATCATCCGCAACAACCTCTTCTGGCACAACACCACCAGCAACCGCAACAAGCCCCAGATCAACATGACCTGCGCTGGCGATTACGACATGCACATCATCGGCAACCAGGTGATTGGCGGTCAGTTCAACCTCTCGGGCGGCATCGGCGTGAGCAACATGATGGGTATGGGCCATACCGGCAAACTCTATATTGAGGACAACTATGTCACCGAGAACCGTTATGGCATCACTACCATCGGCAGCATTGACGCCTTCATCAAGAACAACAAGATTATTGACAACTGCTACGAGAACACCCCCGCTAACGGCGGCAGCTGCATCAGCGTCTATGACAGCAGCAGCGAGAGTAACATCTACATCGAGGGCAACTGGATGGAAGGTGGCCTGTGGGGCATTACCATCGTTACCGGCGCACCCAATGTCAACCTGGGCAAAACCGAGAATCGTGATGCCGAGGACTACAACCCCGGTAACAACACCTTCGTGAACAACGGCAACGGCGGCGTCTTCTACGACCTGTACAACAACGGCACTAACACCGTTTGGGCACAGGGCAACACCTGGAACGTAGAAGAGCAGACCGAGGAGAACATCGAGGAGGTTATCTATCACCAGGTCGATGATCCCAGCAAGGGCCTCGTTATCTTCATGCCCCCGCATCAGGATGGCAACACTGCTGTCGAGGAGGTCAACGCTGCTCAGAACAACGACGGTCTGTATTACAACATGATGGGTGTTCCCACCGAGGCTCCCGCCAACGGCATCTACATCCACAACGGCAAGAAGATCCTCGTGAAGTAATCCTCACGACAGATTATTCTGAATCGTCTGAGCCATTCGCGCTCTGACAAAAGGAAGACAATAAGTACAATAATTACAATGGCATCCGCTGCCCATTTTTAATGCTAATTTCACAAATCTAACTAATTCCGCGAATTGTAATTGTAGACAACACGTGTGAAATTAGTGAAATTCGCATTAGCTCCGCAGGATGTGAATCTGGATAGCATTGTTATTATTGTACTTATTGTTTTCTTTCTTTAAACTTTAAACTGCGAGCGAAGCAAGCATGACTTGATTATATCTGTTAACTACCTTTGCAACAGGATAATGCTTTGGATTTTAACACATCATTAACTTTTCCGCCCCACCCTTTTTTGCTGACTCGCGCCTTTGAGGAATCAACGGTATAACCATCCTTGACGGCTCACTTTAAGCATTGATATTTATAAACTAAGAGCTAGGGAACGTAAACTAGAAACTTTTTCGTACCTTTGCACCCCAAATAGGAAATTAACAAACTAACAACGATATCATCATGGAGAAAGAGAAAAAGTTTGCGCGTACGCTGGTGACGACAGCGTTGCCTTATGCTAACGGTCCTGTCCACATCGGCCATCTGGCTGGCGTGTATGTACCTGCCGACATCTATGTGCGTTACCTGCGCCTGAAAGGTGAGAATGTGCTGTTTGTGGGTGGCAGCGATGAGCACGGTGTACCCGTGACCCAACGCGCCCGCAAGGAAGGCATCACCCCGCAACAGGTCGTTGACCGCTATCACAGTTTGATTAGGGATTCGTTCGATGAATTCGGTATTTCCTATGATATTTACAGCCGCACGACCAGCAAGACGCATCATCAGTTTGCCGCCGAGTTTTTCCGCAAACTCTATGACGATGGTAAACTCATCGAGAAGGTGACCAAGCAGTTCTATGACGAACAGGACGGCAAATTCCTCACCGACCGTGATGTAGAGGGCGAATGCCCATACTGCCACCATCCCGCCGCCAAGGGCAACCAGTGCGAGGATGGCTGCGGCCGTGACCTGGACCCCACCGAGCTGATTAACCCGCACGCCAAGGACAGCGACCATCCTCTCGTCCTCAAGGACACCACCAACTGGTTCCTGCCTCTCAACGAATATGAGGATTGGCTCAAGGAGTGGATTCTCGAGGGTCACAAGGAGTGGCGCAGCAACGTGTATGGCCAGTGCAAGTCGTGGCTTGACAACGGACTGCAGCCCCGTGCCATGACACGCGACCTGGACTGGGGTATCCCCGTTCCTGTCGAGGGAGCAGAGGGCAAGGTGCTGTATGTGTGGTTTGACGCACCCATCGGCTACATCAGCAATACCAAGGAGTTGTGCGATGCCCAGTCCGAGCGCTGGGGCACATGGCAGCAGTGGTGGCAGAATGACGAGACCCGCATGATTCACTTCATCGGCAAGGACAACATCGTGTTCCACTGCATCATCTTCCCCACCATGATGAAAGCCCACGGTGGCTACATCATGCCCGACAATGTGCCTGCCAACGAGTTCCTCAACCTCGAGGGTGACAAGATTTCGACCAGCCGCAACTGGGCTGTTTGGCTGCATGAGTACCTCCAGGATTTCCCTGGCAAGCAGGACGTGCTGCGCTATGTGCTCACCGCCAACGCTCCCGAGACCAAGGACAACGACTTCACCTGGAAAGGTTTCCAGGCCAATAACAATAACGAGTTGGTTGCTATCCTGGGTAACTTCGTGAACCGCGCCCTGGTGCTCACCCACAAGTTCTGTGAAGGCATCGTGCCCGAAGCCGGTGAACTCACCGACGTGGACCGTGCTGCCATCGAGGAATTCAAGAATGTAAAGACTGTATTGAGCGACCACATCGAGCATTTCCACTTCCGCGAGGCCCTGAAAGACGCTATGGACCTGGCCCGCATCGGCAATAAGTACCTCGCCGACACCGAGCCCTGGAAACTTGCCAAGACAGATATGGCCCGCGTGCAGACCATCATGAACGTGGCCCTGCAGATTACTGCCAACCTGTCTATCGCCTTCGAGCCGTTCCTGCCCTTCAGTTCATCTAAGCTGCGCAGCATGATCGGTATGGAACAGGCTGAATGGAACCGCTTGGGCAGCATCGACATCCTGCCTGCCGGACGTCAGTTGGAGCAGCCCGTACTGCTGTTTGAGAAAATCGAGGACGACGTCATCCAGGCACAAATCGACCGCTTGGAGCGCATCAAGCAGGAGAATATCATCAACAACTTCAAACCCAAGCCCGTCACTACGTCGTGCACCATCGACGACTTTGCCAAGCTCGACATCCGCGTGGGTACCGTCTTGGAGTGCGAAAAAGTGAAAAAGGCCGACAAACTGTTGAAGTTCACCATCGACGACGGCATGGCAGGTCGCACCATCATCAGCGGCATCGCCAAGTGGTATGAGCCCGAGGATCTGGTGGGCAAGCAGGTGTGCTTCATCGCCAACTTCCCGCCCCGCAAACTTAAGGGCATCGAAAGCCAGGGCATGATTCTGAGTGCCGAGGACGCTGGCGGGCGCCTCGTGGTCATCGGTCCGACGGGTCCCGTCAAGCCCGGCTGCCAAGTGGGGTAAGATTAAGCGTTAAACGCTTAAATATTAGATATTTATAATTAAAAAGATTAGTGGTTAGAGATTGCTCTCTAGCCACTAATCGCATTTTACATAGATAATTTGAATCTGTTGAAATAAGCTGTTGATGATTATTTAAGTTTGTTGTAGATATCATCGGTTACGGGTTCCAGCCATTCGTTGCTGGCGCCCTCTTCGACATTGGTGTGATAGGTCAGATGCTGGAACCACGAATCGCGGGCAGCGCCGTGCCAATGCTTGGCCTCGGCAGGGATGGCAATGACGGTACCGGGAGTCATCTCGACAGCCTCTTTGCCCCATTCCTGATACCATCCACGCCCGGCGACACAGATGAGCACCTGCACCTGGCGATGGTGGACATGCCAGTTGTTGCGGCAACCCGGCTCAAAGGTCACGTTGAACAAGCCACCTCCCATATCAGCAAGATAGCTGTTGCCTGTGAAGAATTGTCCGTAGGGGTTGGGCTCACCCTGGGGCCACACATTGAAATCGACGGTGTTGACCGCCTGTGACGGCTCATTGAACACCTCAGCGACAGCACGCTCACAACGCACCGCCTCGGCCTCACCGACCTTTTTGCGCAGCACAGCAGGGATTTCGTGCAACTGTCCGTCACTCACGCCCATATTCCTGGCACCGCTGACGTGAGCCTTCAACTGCGGCTCACAACCCTGCAGAGCAGAGATGGCCGACACGGTGACAATCTCGCGGTCAGCAAAGGAGAGGTTATTACGGGCGAAGATGTCTCCAAAGAGATGCGCTTTAAGATAATAGTCGGTCTGGGGGGCAAAAGTGTAGTTGAAAGGCTGTCCCGAGAGTCGCGTCTGCACGGCTGTTCCCTGCTTGAGGGCGTCATAGTCCTTGGGGAGCGGGTCGGCTTCACGGCCAGGTTCAGTCTGTTTGCCCTCGGCTTCACGCTCCTTGATGACCTGCTGCAATGCGCCGAGCGCATTCAGTGAGCGGGGAAAACCCGTGTAGGCGTAAAGTTGCGACAGGGCTTCCTTGGACTCGCTGACGGTCAGTCCATTGTCAAAACCATTGTTCAAGGCTTGTTTCAGCCCTTCCATGTTGCCTCTTGCCTCGTTGGCAGCGATAGCCACGAGCGCTTGTTGTCTGTTGGTCAGTTCCATTTTCTGTGCGTTGGTTGAAAAGGATGCCGCCAGCAATATGATGGTCAGCATCCAGTGTTTCAAGATGTTCATTTCAGATTCTCTTTAAAGAAGGTTTCAATTTTGTCGTAGGGGATGACTCCTGCCTTGTCGTCATAAAGGTCCACATGCGAGGCTCCGGGGATAATCATCAGTTCCTTATTACCCTCCTTGGCACTCACGCCTTCCACATGCTTGCCAGTCATCTTCTCGAAGGCATACTCCGAGAAATAGCGCGAGTGAGCCTTCTCGCCGTGGATGAGCAGTACGGGATTCTCAATCTCATGGGCCCAAGCGAGCAACGGTTGGTTCATGAACGACTGGCATCCGATGACGTTCCAGCCATCGTTGGAGTTGCCGCTGCGCTCATGGTAGCCGCGTTTGGTCTTATAATAATCATAATAGTCCTTGACGAACCAGGGAGCATCTTCGGGCAACGGGTCTACTACGCCACCAGCACGTTTGTAGGTACCAGCCTTGTAGTCCGCAGTGCGCTGGGCAGCAATAGCACGACGCTTCTCCATGCGCTGTTCCTTGGTATCCTCACTGGCAAAGTAACCCTCTACATTTACCTTGCTCATGTCGTACATCGTCGAGGCGACCGTGGCCTTGATGCGCGGGTCGATGGCTGCAGCGTTGACTGCCATGCCGCCAAAACCGCAGATGCCGATGATACCGATGCGCTCGGGATCCACATTGTCCTGCACCGAGAGGAAATCTACGGCAGCAAGGAAGTCCTCGGTATTGATGTCGGGCGAAGCCATGCGTCGGGGCTCGCCACCGCTCTCGCCAGTGAACGACGGGTCAAAAGCAATGGCCAGGAAACCACGCTCTGCCATGTGCTGGGCATACAGTCCACTCGACTGCTCCTTCACGGCACCAAACGGTCCGGATACTGCAATTGCAGCAAGTTTGCCCTGGGCATTCTTCGGTGTGTACATGTCGGCAGCAAGTTCGATGCCGTAACGGTTGGTGAAGGTCACCTTCTTGTGCTCAACTTTGTCGCTCAACGGGAACGTCTTGTCCCATTCCTTTGTCAAATTCAATGTCGTTTTCATATTCTCGTCATTTTGATTGTTTTCATTCGCTCCTGTACAGGCCAACATCAAGCCACCCAGCAACACTGTGGTCAGCAGCAGGATGTTTCGTGAAATCTTTTTCATACTCATAACTGTTGTCATTAACTTAACGATGCAAAATTACTATCTTCCTGGTAGCCATCAGTTATCCAAAATACTTGAAAATCTACCAGTTTTGCCATTTTTCATCATTCATTTCGGGTTTTGGATAAAAAATATTACCTTTGTACACCAATGAAAGAACTTGTACATATCAATAACGCCAATGACTTTGCCAGGGAGTTCGGTGCACCGGTCTTGCACCCGATGGTGTGTGTCGTCCACTTTGACGAACTGGGCAAGATACATCACATGCTCACCAAGATGGGAGTGTACGCCATCTTCGTGCAGGACAATTTCCCGACCGAGGCGACCTATGGCATGGGAGGCTATGACACCTCCAAGGGCACGTTGACAGCGGCGTCCCCTGGTCAGATTATCGGCAAGGCCGACGATGGCCACCGTGAGTTGTATCACGGCTGGGTGTTGCTGTTTGATGCCGAATTCATGCGCGGCACGGTGTTTGAAGAACGGCTCACCGACTATCATTTCTTCTCCTATAACGTGAACGAAGCGCTGCAAACGACCGAAGGCGAGAAGCAGCTGATGTGGCAACTGATGGAACTGATACGCAGGTTCATCAAGCATCGTGACCAAACGGCACTCACCGACCGGATTGTACAGGATTATATCGTGCTGGTGTGCGACTACTGCCTGCTGTTCTATCAACGCCAGTTTGAATCTGTAGCGTGGAAGAAAAGCGACCTGCTAACGCGTTTCCAGCATGTGCTGACGAACTACTACGAGCGGCAGTTGCAATTCAAGTACGGTCTGCCCAACGTCAAGTATTGCGCCTCGGAACTGTGCCTCTCATCCAGCTACTTCGGTGACGTGGTGCGCAGCGCCACGGGCGACAGCCCCACGCGCATCATCCAGCGTTTCCTCATCGACCGCGCCAAGAGCCTGCTGGTCGGTGGAAGGTCGGTGACGCAGACGGCCGATGACCTGGGCTTCGAGTACCCGCAGCATTTTACCCGTTTCTTCAAGAAACATGCGGGCATGACACCCTCAAAATATGTCACCTCGCGACAAAAAAAGTAATTCAGGTATGTTTCCAAGTGTTTCAGATATCCGCTGTTAAGGTCTTTCTATGCACCTTTGCAGCCACAATCGACAGCATACAACAACCAGTCAATTTTTCCCAATGACAATCCAGGAATATAAAGAATACATCGCATCGGGGCAGCCCGTGGAGGCTGGCTCTGAAGCCCATCTGCTCATGCACTGGGCAAGCCGTGAGGCACAGAAGGTTACCGCCAGACTGAACAACGCATACCATGAGCCGGAGGAAATCCGCCTTCTGCTCTCCGAACTATGGGGCTTTGACGTGCCCGAGAGTGTCGGCATGTTCCCGCCTTTCTATACCGACTTCGGGAAAAACACGGTAGTGGGCGAGCGCACGTTTCTCAATGCCGGATGCAAATTCCAGGACCAGGGAGGCATCCGCATCGGCAACGACTGCCTCATCGGCCACAACGCCACGCTATGCACCATCAACCACGCTCAAGGACCTGACCGTCGCGGCGACATGGAATTCCGCAGCATCATCATTGAGGATAAAGTGTGGCTGGGTGCCAATGTTACCATCCTGCCAGGCGTGACCATAGGCGAGGGAGCCATTGTAGCCGCTGGAGCAGTGGTGACCAAGGATGTGCCGCCCAGAACGATTGTGGGCGGTGTTCCAGCCAAAATCATCAAGAAAATCATGTAAATGCCGCTGTAACGGCAGATGGCATACACACATCAACCGATGACAACAGGCTTGGCGTCGGGCAGATGGGTGCTGAGAATGCGCAGGGGTTTAGGATAGAGGTTGTTGGCGCGGTTACCTAGATTGTTGGCAAAACCGAGGACAGCGCCCTTGTGGGCAACGAGGACATAGCCACGGGGACCGTCGAGGACAACGCTTTCGCCGCGCAGGTAGCGCAAAGTCGCTTGATAATCCACTTCACACACGGGAAAAGCGTCAGCCGCCATCGCCGTTGACATCGCCAGGGCATGGTGGGGCACTGTCTTGCGACCCATCACGGTCGCCAGTTCCACACCGGCGTGGAGGACGTTCAACGAGGCACGCAGCGCCGCCACCTCACGGCGGATGTCCTGAGGCACGGCAAGATAGAGGTCACCCTGCTGGTCAATGACGAATTCATCGGGTGACGCGAGCCAGTTCTTGCCGACTTCATCGGTTTTTTTGGCGGTCTTTTCCTTGACACGAAGGTCCTGTCGCGGGGCATCACCCTCCTTGCGGAACACCGCCATAAACAAGCCCTCGCCGTTCACACGGTGCGGCATGAAACGGTAACAATGGCAATCGCTGCCGATGGCGGGATGGATGTTCCAACCGGCTTCAACGGGCACCTCAAGCGAAGTAGCGCCCAACTCCTCCACGATGAAACGAGCCATTTCCTCGTCTTCCTGCCGGTTATAGGTGCAGGTGCTGTAGATAAACAGGCCACCGGGACGCAATGCCTGCCAGACGTCCGAAAGAATCTCTCGCTGGCGCTGGGCACACTGTTCGACAAGAGCGGGCGACCATTGCGCCACCGCCTCGTCATCCTTGCGCATCATGCCCTCACCGCTGCACGGCACGTCGGCGGCAATAACGTCAAAGAAATGCATCATTTTTCCCAAGTGGGCGGGCGCATTGCTTGTCACCACACATCGGGGATTGCCCCAGCGGACGACATTGTCGGCAAGCACACGGGCACGCGGCGGCACAATCTCGTTGGCGACCGTCAGCGAGCGCGGCGGCAGTGCCTGTACAGCAGCGGTGGTCTTGCCGCCAGGGGCAGCACACAGGTCCAGATAACGCACCGGTTCATGGATGAACTGCCTGATGACATGGGCGATGAACATCGACGAGGCATCCTGCACATAATAGCGCCCCGCATGCCAATCGGGGTCAAAGGTGAACGCCGGGCGGTCTTGAAGATAGAAACCCTCCTGGCACCACGGCACACGGCGGGCGCCATCGGGCACCCCCACCCCACGCGCCGAGTTGACGCGCACAGCGACACTGGGCTCGCTCGTCATGATTGCATCGGCAAGCGACTCCCACTCGTCAGGCAACAGCCCTCGTAATTGCTCTATAAACTCCTCAGGTAATTTCATCGCTGCAAAGTTAGTAAAAATCGCGCAATCTCCATGACGACTACAATAAGGGACGAAAAACCGATTTTCGTCCAAATCTATGGTTGTTGACCCACATTTGGACAAAATTCGCCTTATTTTCGTCCAAATCTATACTTTTTACCCCACATTTGGACAAAAATCCATGTTCTAGGCAATTTAATACAACTACATAATTCCAGACTGGTTTTCATGGGAAAAAGCGGGTTGGAATTAGCGTTTTTTAAGGATTTAAAACTTTGGTAAATGGGGTATTTTTTGTAATTTTGTACGTTTTTAGACCACCCCTTTATTGGAGGGTATAAAAGTGAAAAAAACTACATTTTTATGTCAGAAGAAGAAAAATATATCGAAGAACAAGAAGAGAAGAATTATTCAGCGTCCAATATCCAGGTGCTGGAAGGTCTGGAAGCCGTTCGCAAGCGTCCGGCGATGTACATCGGTGACACCCATGTCAAGGGTCTTCACCACCTGGTGAGCGAGGTCGTGGACAACTCCATCGACGAGGCTCTGGCAGGTTTCTGCAACCGCATCGACGTGTTTATCGGCGAGGACAACAGCATCACGGTGCGTGACAACGGTCGTGGTATCCCCGTTGACGAGCACGAGAAGCTGCACAAGTCGGCGCTCGAGGTCGTCATGACCGTGCTCCATGCCGGCGGTAAGTTCGACAAGGGCTCCTACAAGGTGTCGGGCGGTCTGCACGGCGTCGGTGTGAGCTGCGTGAACGCGCTGAGCGATTACCTGCGCGCCGAGGTGCGCCGTGGCGGCAAGGTCTATATGCAGGAGTACAGCCTGGGCAAGCCGACCAGCGAGGTGAAAATCATCGGTGACTGCCGCGAGGAGGACCATGGCACGACCATCATCTTCCACCCCGATGCTACCATCTTCTCGACCACCGTCTATGAATTCGACATCCTGTCAAAGCGTCTGCGTGACCTGGCTTACCTGAACGCCGGCGTGACGCTGTCGATTACCGACCTGCGCACCAAGGACGAGAACGGCAACTGCCACAGCGAGACCTATTACAGCGAGACGGGTCTTGACGAGTTCGTGCGCTACATCGACGGCAACAAGGAGGCGCTCATCCAGGACGTCATCCACATCAAGAGCAAGAAGGGCGACATCCCCGTTGAGGTCGCCATGACCTATAACACATCGTTCAACGAGAACATCTACTCGTTTGTCAACAACATCAATACCATTGAGGGCGGTACCCACCTGACGGGCTTCCGCCGCGGTCTGGGCTCGACCTTGAAGAAATATGCCGAGGACAACAAGATGCTCGAGAAGGCCAAGGTCGAAATCAAGCCTGAGGACTTCCGCGAGGGCCTCACCGCCATCATCTCGGTTAAGGTGCTGGAGCCGCAGTTCGAGGGACAGACCAAGACCAAGCTCGGTAACAACGAGGTCATCGGCGCCGTTGAGACCGCCGTGCGCGAGGCTTTGAACAACTACCTGGAGGAACATCCCAACCAGGCCAAGACCGTCATCGAGAAGGTCATCCTCGCCGCTCAGGCACGCCATGCCGCACAGAACGCCCGCCTGAAGGTTCAGCGCAAGTCGCCGCTCGCCGGCGGTGGCCTGCCTGGCAAACTCGCCGACTGCTCGTCGAAGGATCCCGCCGAGAGCGAACTTTTCCTCGTCGAGGGTGACTCGGCAGGTGGCAGCGCCAAGCAGGGCCGCGACCGCAAGTTCCAGGCCATTCTGCCCCTGCGCGGTAAAATCCTCAACGTCGAGAAAGCGATGGACCACAAGGTGTTTGAGAGCGATTCGATTGTCACCATCTTCCGTGCCCTGGGCGTGACCATCGGCACCGAGGAGGACCCCAAGGAGGCCAACCTGAGCAAGCTGCGTTACCACCGCATCATCATCATGACCGATGCCGATGTCGATGGTGCGCACATCGACACCCTGCTGATGACCTTCTTCTTCCGCCGCATGCGACCCATCATCGAGAACGGCTACCTCTACATCGCCACACCGCCCCTATATCGCGCCCGCACCAAGAAGGGTAACCGCGAGGAGTACTGCTGGGACGAGACACAGTTGCGCAAGTTCATCGACGAATATGCCGGCGGCAACGAGGATGCCATCACTGTGCAGCGATTCAAAGGTCTGGGTGAGATGAATCCCGAGCAGCTCTGGGAAACCACTATGGATCCCAACAACCGCCTGCTCAAGCGCGTCAACATCAGCGACGCTGCCGAGGCCGACCGCATCTTCTCGATGCTCATGGGTGAGGACGTGGATCCCCGCCGCAAGTTCATCGAGGAGAACGCCACCTACGCCACCATCGATACGTAATTCTAAAATTGCCAGCATTTCTGGCAATTTTAGAAGTTTAGAGTTTAGAGAGCCTTTGGCTCCGCGGGGCGTAATCCCTGCGACGATATATATGTTATAAAACCCTCAGTGCTGTAATGGCACCGAGGGTTTTTATGTATTCGTCCCGCTTGGATGCAGGCCCCAAAAAACGAGCACCGGGGCGTTGAGCCTCGGTGCTGTATCTTTTCAGACTTTAATCACTTAAGGATTTTGCTGGGGCACATCGGCACTGCTGCGGATGTTGAAGCTGACAGGCAGGGTGTACCACACGGCTACGGGTTTGCCGTCCTGGCGGCCAGGTTCAAACTTGGGTAAGGATTTTACCACACGAACTGCCTCGGCATCAATTTCCTCACTTACCGACCTGAGAATCTTGACTTCTCCCACCTGGCCGGTCTTGTCAACAACAAACTGAAGAATCACACGGCCTTGAACATTATTCTTTGCGGCTTCGGGCGGATATTGGATATTTTCTTGCAGGTATCTCAGCAGTCCGGCTTCACCACCAGGGAACATGGGCATCTGCTCGACAGATTTATAGATTGTTTCGGACTGGGGATTAGATTCATCGGTAACCTGTGCCTCGGCATTCTGCTCGACAGCCACGGGCGACTGCATTGTTGACTGGACAGCGCGGTTTTGCTGACCATTCGCCGTCACTACTGCTGCTACACTCTTGGTGTTGGCAAAGGCCAACAGCGCCAATGCTATCACGGGCACCACAGCCAGCGCTCGCAATCGATTCCATCGGCTGCTTTTGTTCATTGTCATCATACGGATTCGTTTTTTTAGAGATTGATAATTGAAGTTATTTGCCATCGAGAACAACTGGTTCCCCACGGACTTTCGTATGAGCAGTAACTGGTACTGCTTCACGTCTACGCCTTGATTAAGGACAGCCTCATCGGCCTCATACTCATGCACTTGTCGCAACTCTCGGCTCAATAGCCAGGCTGCAGGATTCCACCACTGGAACAGCGTCACCAGCCCCAGAAACAGCACATCCCAGGAGTGCCGCAGGTCGATGTGCGCCTGCTCGTGGGTAAGAATCTCACGCGGGTTGTCGCGGTAATCCTGCTCATTGATGACGATGTGCTTGAAGTAACTGAACGGTGTCTGGTCTCCAGGGATAATATGCAGCGTGGCGCCGCCAGGTAGCGACTCGCGCCTGCCCCGTTTCAACAGGCGGTGCAGGCTCCATTGGCCATGCAGGAACCACACCACCGCCACTACCATCCCGATAAGATATAATACGGTGGCGATGCCCGTCACACTCCATGACGGTGCTGCCTGCTGGGCAACGGCACCATTGGGCGAGACAAGCAATTCCTCGAGTATGACCATCTGCTGGGTTACTGGGGCTGCTGTCTCCAGTGAGAGCTTAACCCACGGTATGACCAGTGCCAGCGCCATGACCACGAGCAGCGCCACGCGGTTGAACCGGTGAAATGTCTCGCGGCTGAGCAGCAGTTTCCACAGCAGGTAGAATGCTATCAGGCAGAGGCCCACTTTGATTTGATAGATGATTAACATGGCGATAGAGGGGATTTACTATTGGTTGTTATCTTCCACTTCACGGATGAGTTCTTTCAGGTCCTCAACGCTGACCTTTTCACTCTTGACAAGCGCCGAAACGGCACTCAGGTAGGATTTGCCGAAGAACTTGTTCACCACGTTGGCCAAAGAGCCACCGCGGTACTCCTCGCGGCTGATGAGGGCAAAATACTGGAAACAGCGGGCGGTAATGGCCTTGTGGCCCAGGAAACCCTTCTCCTCCAATATCTTCATCAATGTTGCCAAGGTATTCACATGGGGGCGGGGCTCGTCGTAACAGGCCTGCAACTCGCGCACGAGCATGGGGCCATGGTCCCACATCCGCTCCATGATTTCCTCTTCTTTCTGTGTTAACTGTTTCATAATTAGCGCCTGTTTTTGGAAATAATATAGCACACGTCACACACCTTGCGGGGCTAATGCTAATTACACTAATTAAACATTATTTCGCTAATTATTAGAGAATTAATTGGCTAAATTAGCGTAATTCGCATTAAAAACACAATGGGCCAATATCTATAATTATTGTCCTGTTTTGAGTTTCATGATGCAAATTAACTAAATCATTTAGTTATATACCAAATTAAATTAGTTAATAAAACTAAAAATATTAGTTTTCTTTACTTTTTTCCCTAATATCCCTTTTTTTCAGACAACACATACAACGACAAAACAACCTGAACAACACTTCATCAAACTCACGCTAATAGACTGTTATTCAGCGTTTTTGATCCCAAGAATCAGTTTTTATAGAAATCCTATAATAGAAATCCTATAAAAATTTTAGAAACGTATATAATACATTGATATATATGGTGTTGTGAGTGTCGGGGTGAAAATCAACATCAAAGACAATGCTACGTTACAAGTTGGCACGGGAATTGCAGATTGATGGGGGAATGAATTAAGGTTAATGAAGATTTTTAAAAGAAAGGAGTAGAACCATGTCACTGTTTAGAGTTCTGTTATCAATCATCTTTCCCCCACTGGCTGTGGTGGACAAGGGCTGCGGCTCGTTCTTGATTGTGATGATCCTGACGTGCTGTGGATGGATTCCAGGAGTAATCGGTGCCCTGGTTATCCTGAACAATGAGAGGCCGATTGTCAACTATCCGACTTACCCCTCGCAACGCTAACAAGGTAGCCTGATAAGGAAAAAATTTCTCCATAAAAGCATAAAACACCTTCAGGGACACTATTGGCCTTCGGGCCATTAGGTCCCTGAAGCTTTTCATGGCCATGGAAGACTCGTAAACGACAAACAGGGTAACTATCACCGAATATGCCCCCACGTAAAGGCGCTAAGACGCTAAATTTTTTTTTAATTATTTAGAGCAAAAAACTACGAATTACGCAAATTGAACTAATTTGGCATCCGCGTTCAATGATTACGAATTCGAACAACAACTGAACGACGTGCCCCACGCAAAGGCGCTAAGACGCTAAGTTTTTTATAATCAATGTCATAAGTTTATCTATGGAAATCATCTCATGGCTTTAACATATTGCATTGCTGATAGTCATCCCTAGCGGAACAATACATTATAGTTTTTTTAATCAATATCTTTGCGGCTTAGCGTGGGGTTGAGCATCACGGTGATTTGCTGAATAGTTACTAGGCATGGTTGCTTTGTTAAAAAATGTGAATGGTGCAGTAAAAATTTGCCAGTTCGGCAACTTGCCGTAACTTTGCATAAAAATTGAATATAATTACCTTTTTAAGGGGTTCAATTTTGGTTGAAAACAGCAAAAAAGTTTAATCTAAATATTTGAGAATCAATGGAATTACCATTTGCAGAATCTTGGAAAATCAAGATGATTGAGCCGCTGCGCAAGAGCACTCGTGCTGAGCGCGAGCAGTGGTTGAAAGAGGCCCACAACAACGTGTTTATGCTCAAGGCTGAGCAGGTTTACATCGACTGCCTGACCGACTCCGGTACGGGTGCGATGAGCGACCGCCAGTGGGCAGAGATGATGCTGGGTGACGAGAGCTACGCCGGCGCCACCTCGTTCTACAAGTTTGAGAGCGTTGTACAACGCATCTTCGGCTTCAAGTATGTCATCCCCACCCATCAGGGCCGTGCTGCCGAGAACGTGCTGTTCTCCTATCTGGTGAAGGAAGGCAACGTCATCCCCGGCAACGCCCACTTCGACACCACCAAGGGCCACATCGAGGCTCGTAAGGCCAAGGCCATCGACGTCACCATCGACGAGGCCAAGGACACCCAGCTCGAACTCCCGTTCAAGGGCAACGTATCGCTTGAGAAGCTGGAGAAGGTGCTCACCGAGAACAAGGGCAACGTCCCCTTCATGGTACTGACCGTTACCAACAACACCGTGGGTGGTCAGCCCGTGTCGATGCAGAACATCAAGGACACCTGCGAACTGTGCCACAAGTATGGCGTGCCCGTCGTGATGGACAGCGCCCGCTTTGCCGAGAACTCCTATTTCATCAAGACCCGTGAGGAAGGCTACGCCGACAAGACC
>CACZAC010000040.1 GCA_902779125.1 uncultured Bacteroidales bacterium
AACTGGATCTACCAAGCACAGGTTGGTGGTTCTACCGCCAGCACCCGCACCTTTGGTGTATCCCTGCGTGCAAACTTCTAATGCGTGAACCAGTAAAAAATGCAAACAATTTAAGAAGACAATGTATATGAAAAAGATATTTTTATTGCTCTTTGCCGCAGTGGGTTTGATGACCGCACTCTCATCGTGCTCTGATGATGACTTCAACGAGAAGTATGCCGATCCGTCAAAGACCACTACTGTGGGTGTTCCCCAGGTATTCACCGGCATCATGCACAATGGTAACCGTTGGATGAATCCCACCTACTGGCGCTACTACACCCAGTCCACCACGTCCGGCTGCTTCTCGGGCGTAATCGGCAATTCCAATGGCCGCGGTCGTTTCCGCGGTGCCAGCGAGGGTTACTTCAACATCCGTTGGCAGGACTACTACAAGATGCTCACCCAGTACCGTCTGCTTGAGTATAACTACAACAACATGAACGAGACCGAGAAACCCGCCAACGAGATCTTCTATCTCCTGGGTCGCACCCTGGTAGAGGCTCAGTTGCACGAGGTGCTCTCCATCTGGGGTGATGTGCCCTATAAGGGAGCCGGTACCCTGTGGATGACGGGTGACTATGACGCCGCCAAGCAGGCTGTTGCCTATGACGACGACGTCGAGCTCTACAAGATGATTCTCGCCGACCTCAAGGAAGTGGGTGACTACTTCGCTAGCGGCAACGTGAACGCTGCCGGTCTGAGCTCGCTGGCCCGTCAGGACATCTCCTGCGCCAAGGGTTCGGCCGACATGTGGCAGAGGTATGTCAACTCACTGCGCCTGCGCATTGCTCTGCACCTGGCCACCAATGGTGACCTCACTAGTGACGCCCGCAATGCCATCGCCGAGATTTTGAACAACCCCAGCAAGTATCCCTTGATCGAGAACAATAATCATAACATGGGTGTCGACGGCGAGACCTCGACCGACGACTACAACTATGGTAAGGGTATCGCCCAGGCTCTCGCTGGCCGCAGCGAAGGCTCTGGTTCACAGGCCATGCTCGACGCTATGAACGTTCCGGCCAACGGTATCCCCGATGCCAACACCGACCCCAGGATTGCTGCCATCTATGACTGCAACCCCGACGGTGAGTATGTTGCCTATGACAACTCACTGACCGATGCTCAGATCAGTGATATCGCCACTGCCAAGGACGCCGAGTACAAGGCACGTGGTATCCCCTACTGCAACTACTACTGCTACATCGACTCCATCGCTATGGCTGGTTGGGCAACCTATCAGGGTAATGCCAACCTGAACGGTATCTGGATCAGCGCAGCCGAGGTTGCCCTGAGCAAGGCCGAGGCCTATCTGATGGGCTATGGTGTGGGCGCCGATGTTGCCAAGGCTAAGCAGTGCTTCATCGACGGTGTTGCCTACTCCAACGAGTATTACTGGGACATTAAGCTGGGTTCATCCCTGGCCAAGGACGGCAACGACAGCTACAACGGCTATCGTCGACTGGAAGTTCCCGTCTTTGATGATTTCATCGCTTATGCCAACAGCATCTGGCAACCCACCCAGGAGTGTGTTGCTACCCAGCTGTGGCTGAACTTCGGTTTCATGAATGAGCTCGAGGCTTGGAATGTCACCCGCCGCACCGGTTATCCCAACGTGAAGTTCATGAAGGACAACCAGCAGAGTGACTATCCCACTCCTCCCCATCGTCTGCCTTATCCCAGCGATGAGCTGAACTTCAACTCCACCAATGTTCAGAACGCTATCCAGACCAACTACAAAGAGCCCACTGGTTACTACACCAAGCTCTTCTGGGCCAAGGATAACTACTATTCACTCTTCTAATGAAGACCGACATCAGTCCTGGTGACTGATTGAGATAGAATCCCCGGCAGGCAACAGCTTGCCGGGGATTTTTCTTGTTTCCGGGGTTCTGGCAACAGCCACCATCACATATCTAAATAATGACACTAATAATTTCCTTTGCAATGTCAAAAAAAAACTGTACTTTTGGCTATCCTTTTTGTGTGCCAAGAGTAAACAATGATTGTTTTTTATTGAAAATCAATATATTAAATGCTCTTGACAAACAGATAAGCTTCTCTACATTAACTATTACAAACTACTAAATACGACTTTTTTTGAAAGATTTGACCCTTCGTTTCAGGATGCTTGCTGCATTGTTGACGGCAATGGCATTTCCGGCACAATCGTATGTTGATTATTTTCAGCTAGATGGTCCGGTTACTACCTACACCGACTGAAGCAGTCAAACCATTCAAGGTAATTAAATAAGTAAAAAACATCATGGCACTCAAGAAAATCACAATCGCCATTGACGGGCACTCGTCAACAGGCAAAAGCACAATGGCAAAGTCTTTGGCTCGACGCATCGGCTATGCCTATGTCGACACAGGGGCTATGTACCGTGCTGTAACACTGTTTGCTCTGCGCAACAAGCTCATCAAGGGAGAGCTAGTAGACGAGAAAGCGCTCAAACAGCACCTGAAACACGGTGACATCGTCATCACATTCCGCCCCACCAAGGAGGGCAAGAGCGTGACAGTACTCAACGGCAAGAACGTGGAGCGCTACATCCGCTCGATGCGAGTGAGCAATGTCGTGAGCATCATTGCAGCCATCGGTTTTGTTCGCAAGGAGATGGTTCGCCAGCAACAGGCGATGGGCAAGGACAAGGGTGTAGTGATGGACGGACGCGACATCGGCACCGTGGTATTCCCTGACGCCGAGATGAAGGTGTTTGCTACGGCCTCGGCCCAGGTACGAGCCCAGCGCCGCTATGACGAGCTGCGCGCCAAGGGCGACACCACGACGACCCTGGAGGAGGTGCTTGCCAACGTCACCGAGCGCGACCGCATCGACAGCACACGCAAGGAGAGTCCGCTGCGCCAAGCCGAAGATGCCGTGGTACTCGACAACTCCTACATGACCATGGATCAACAGGACGAGTGGCTATATGACCTCTACCTTTCAAGAGCCAAGTGTTAATAAGAACCATCTAATTGCTAAAAGCTAAGAGCTAATTGCTAAAAGCTAAAAATGGCTATCATCGAGATTGACAAGGGGTCGGGATTCTGCTTTGGTGTGACGACCGCCATCAGCAAGGCCGAAGAGGAACTCAACAAGAGTGGGCATCTCTACTGTCTGGGCGATATCGTACACAATACCGCCGAGGTGGACCGTCTTGCCAACTGCGGGCTCGAGACCATCACCCATGAGCAGCTGGAGCAGCTGCATGACGTGAAAGTCTTGCTGCGTGCCCATGGTGAGCCACCCGAAACCTATGAGACGGCGCGCCGTAACCGCATCGAGATTATCGATGCCACCTGCCCGGTGGTGCTCAAACTGCAACAGCGCATCAACGCCACATTCACGGGGGCCGAGAAGGACAAGCCTGCGCCACAGATTGTCATCTACGGCAAGCGAGGACACGCCGAGGTGTTGGGCCTGGTGGGCCAGACACAGGGCCAAGCGACCGTCATCGAGAACATCGATGAAATTGACAAAATCGACTACAGCCGCGACATCTACCTCTATTCCCAGACGACCAAGAGCGTGCAGGAGTTCCAGCACATCGTGGAGGAAATCAAGCATCGGGTGGAACCGGGGGTAACTTTCCGCAGTTTTGATACCATCTGCCGCTCGGTCGCCAACCGTATCCCGCAAATCCGGGAATTTGCACGCCAGCACGAGCTGATTCTGTTCGTGAGCGGTGCCAAGAGCAGCAACGGGCGTATCCTGTTTGCTGAGTGCCTTGACGCCAACGCCGATTCCCACCTGGTGAGCAGCGAGACCGATATTGACCCGTCATGGCTCGAAGGCAAGGAGCGCATCGGCATCTGCGGTGCCACATCAACGCCACGATGGCTCATGCAACGCGTGAGCGACGCCATTCAACGACTCACCGATAAAGACCAATAGCTAAAAAGCCAGAAATAAAAAAATGACCAAAAGAAACCTAACCATCGTCATCATCCTGCTAGCCATCATTGACTTGGTAGCAGCAGGCTGGTATATGTCACGACGCATCGAGGCAGCTGGCAATATGGGAAAAGTTTTTGACCAGCACGAAGCCTCTGAGGTCATCGCCGAGGCCGACACGGTCGTGAGCGAGTCCCAGCCTGACGTTTTTGACGACATGCAGTTCAACACCTACTACTTCATTTCCAACACACCCGCCATCAAGGACGACCACAACACCTATTATACCAGCATCAAGCATGTGAAGGTCATCTGGCCCAAAAAGATTAACGGTGACAACGAACTTCCCAGCCTAAACAAGGAGCTGATCAAGAATGCCTTTGACAATACTCAGACCAAGATGAAGGACGCCAGGTATGTGTACCTGAACACGCCCAATTTCAATAAGCCCATCGGTGACGATTACCACTCTCTGGTCAAGGCTCCAAAAATTTATCCGCTTTATGGCAACGTGAGTCAAGTGCTCGTGTATCCTTACATGACATCAGCGCGTCTGCTGGTCATGAAAATCGATAAAGTGGAATACAACGGCAGCACGACATCCGAGAGCTGTTCACACATTCACTATGACCGCTTCAAACAACGCGTGCTCTCGCGTCTCGACATCCTTGTCGCCGATGTTGACAAGGAAAACAAGCTGCTTAAAGTCATCAACAAGAAGATAGATGAATTGAACAAGCATCGCGGCAGCGACAACCAGTTGCAACACGCCTTGAATGTTCCCAACGAAATCTGCTGCAGCAAGAACGGTGTACTGTTCACGTTCAAACTCGGCTCCATTTACAGCCAGCCCATCGAAATCTGCATCGACTATGACAAGTTGGAGCCGTTCTTTACCGAAGAGTTCAAGCAACTGCAGCAATACAACAAGGACTACAAGATGTTTGACAACGCACTCAAGCCCGAGCCCATCAACGCGTCTCAAGCACCGGCAGCGGTTGTCGCACCCGTAGCCTCATCCACTATCTCTCACGAGAGCAAGCCCGCCGCGAAACATCACGTCAAGTCAAAACATTATTATAACGATTCCAGTAAGAAAAAGAGTTGGGTCAAGCCAACACGAACCAGTCGGAAGAGATATAGCGGGGCAAAGCGCAGATCTGGATATCACGGCTATTCTGGGAAGCGGCATTGGAGCCGTCGCCGACGCTGAGACCGCGCGCTTCAAGCGCCTGCCGCATCGTGGCTAGCGCTATTTCCTCAGTATTGTTGTCCTTGCTCAGGTGGCACAGGAAGGCGTAGTGCAGCCCTTCATGGTAATGCTCGGCTACAAAGCGGGCAGCCACTTCATTATCCAAATGACCTTTCTCGCCCATCACCCTGTCCTTGAGCATCTGTGAATAGCTGCCGTGAAGCAGCATTTCACGGTCATAGTTGCATTCTATCATCAGATAATTGGCTCGACTCATATAATGGGCCGCACGGTCGGTGATGACGCCCATGTCGGTCGCCACGACAAAGTGCTCTCCCTCATATTCGATATCAAATCCCACACTTTTCACGTCATGGCTCGTTTCAAAGGCGGTAATTTCCATATCCAGGATGCGGAACGGGATTTCCTTGAAGATGGGCACATGGTGGTCATGGATACGGCTCGAGATGCGGCATCGCTGCACCATCTGGGCCATCACACCCATCGTACAGTAAACACTGCACTTGCAACGCGTCACTGCGGGATACAGGCATCGCATGTGATCCTGGTGCGCATGGGTGAGCAAGACGCCCTTCACCATATCGGGAGACACACCATTGCGCTCCAGAGCGTCAAAAGCCTGGTCAAGTGTGAGGACATCCTGCCGCTCAGGGTTCTTTTTCTTGCGGTGATACTTGACAGGCTCCCTGATGCCGGCATCAATGAGAATACCGCCGCGTGGAGTGCCCAGATAAGCGCAGTTGCCACTGCTGCCACTGCCGAAGCTCATGAAGCACAAACCCTTGCCCACGCCCGTGTAACGGGGTGTAACAGGCTGTTCTTCAAGCGACGCATCGGGTGAAGGCGTGTCATTGCCATCCACATCAAAGTCAATCTTGACGGGGCGGCCTGTATTGGGGAATCCTTTGTATTTGTGTCCTGTCATAATGTTGTGTGTTAATCAGTGGAACAAGAGGAAAATCGTGGGAATCTTGTGGTAATCATAACGCGCTTGTTTCCATTCGGCCAGCGAGCGGGTCACAATGCTCTGGTTCTCGCCCGTGATGTCACTCGCCACACACAACCTCAGGCTCCCCGGCAAATGCTGAGCCAGGTCGGCGATGAGCTGATTGTTTCGGTAAGGCGCCTCGATAAAAATCTGGGTCTGCTGTTCACGCTCGATGCGCCGTGTCATATCCTTGAGACGTGACTGACGCGCCTGGGCATCGACAGGCAGATAACCCTCAAAAGCAAAACGCTGACCATTAAAACCCGACGCCATCAAGCTCATCAAGATGCTCGACGGTCCCACCAGCGGGAAGACCTTGTACCCCCTTCGCTGCGCGATGGCGACCAAATCGGCGCCCGGGTCAGCAACCGCGGGACAACCCGCATCGCTGATGACGCCCACGGCCTCACCACGGTCTATCGGTGCCAACATCGACTCGAGAGCCGCTGTGTCCTTGAGGTCAGTGTGCTCGTTGAGTTCATTGAAGGTGAGGCTGTCAATATCGATGTCACGGTCACATTTCTTGAGAAAACGGCGTGCCGAGCGCAGACTTTCGACTACAAAACACCTGATGCCGCGCACAACCTCAATGTTGTGTGCGGGCAGCACCCTGTTAAGCTCCACATCGCTCAACTGGGTAGGTATCAGGTATAAACCAGCCTCCAGCATCAACTATGATTTAAACACGTTAAATTTTAACTTGCAAATATAATCAATTTTTTCTTTCTGCAAGTATTTTTTCGCGACTACTGAAAAAAATCAAATAAAACCAGCTTTTGTTCCTGCCTTGGGTCGATTTTAGATATTTTTGTGTAATTTTGTGCTTAGAATTAGACTACTATTGAATGATAGAACGACACATTATTATTGACAACGTGGACCCTGTGACCTTTTACGGGGTGAACAACAGTAACATACAACTTATCCGCAACCTGTTTCCCAAACTGCGCATGGCAGCGCGTGGCAGCGTCATCACAGTCATCGGTGACGATAGCGAAACAGCCGATTTTGAACAGAAAATCCATTCTCTTGCCGACTACTGCGCGACCTACAACACCCTGCCCGAAGACGTCATCATCGACACCATCAAGGGGGCTCCTCCCAAACAACTGAAGATGGACGACGTCATCGTCTACGGTGTGAACGGTAAGCCCATCAGCGGCCGCACGCCCAATCAGCAGCTGCTGGTGAAAAAGTTCGCCGAAAACGACTTGACGTTTGCACTTGGTCCCGCAGGTACGGGTAAAACCTATCTGGCGGTTGCACTTGCCGTACGGGCGCTGAAGAACCGTGAGGCCCGCAAAATTATCCTCTCTCGTCCCGCTGTAGAAGCTGGCGAGAAACTGGGCTTCCTGCCCGGCGATATGAAGGACAAGATTGACCCCTACCTGCAACCGCTCTATGACGCACTCGAGGACATGATTCCGCAGGCCAAGCTCAAGGAATACATGGAGAATAACGTCATTCAGATTGCGCCCCTGGCGTTCATGCGAGGCCGTACCCTCAACGATGCCATCATCGTACTCGACGAGGCACAGAACACTACCACACATCAGATTAAGATGTTCCTTACCCGCCTGGGCATGGGCTCCAAGATGATTGTTACAGGTGATACGACACAGATTGACCTGCCGCGCAGCACCACATCGGGCCTGATTCATGCCCTGCGTGTACTCGACGGCGTGAGGGGAATCGGCAAGGTGGAATTTGAGAAAAAGGACATCGTGCGCCACCAGTTGGTGCAGCGCATTGTCGAGGCCTACGAACGCTTCCATGAGGAAGAAAAGCTCTTGGCACAGTCCTTTAATAAGGAGGAGAAAGCATGACTGACGACAGCGGAACACGGGTCGAACAGGTAACACCCTATGGCGAGGGCGCCAAGACGGAGCAGGTCAGACAGATGTTTGACGCCATTGCACCCGCCTACGACTTCATGAACCGCGCCATGACACTTGGTATCGACATCTGGTGGCGCCAACTGGCGGTAAAACGGCTCAAGCGCCTCAAACCCGCCACTATCCTCGATGTAGCAACGGGGACGGGCGACTTTGCCATCCAGTTGAACGACTCCCTACAACCGCAACACATCACGGGCATCGACCTGTCAGAAGGCATGTTAGCCGAAGCACGCCGCAAAGTCAAGAAGAAAGGGCTGGAAGATGTCATTACATTCAAGCAAGACGACTGCATGGCCTTGCACATGGACGACGCTACAGTCGATGCAGTGACTGTGGCATTCGGTGTGCGCAATTTCGAGCATCTGCAGCAGGGTTATCAGGAGATGGCCCGCGTCCTCAAGCCAGGCGGCATGCTGTGCGTGCTGGAACTGTCCACGCCCACCAATCCGCTGATACGCTGGTTCTACGACCTCTACACGCTGCACATCATTCCCTGGTTGGGTTCCCTCAAGAGCGGCGAGAAGAGTGCCTACCGATACCTGCCTGAGAGCATCGCCGCAGTTCCGCAGGGTGACGACATGCTGCAACTGATGCGCAACGCAGGATTGAAAAACGCCACCTTCAAACGCCTCACCCTTGGCGTCTGTACCATCTACACAGCCGTGAAAAATTAGGAGTTAGGTGTTAGAAGTTAGGAGTTAGGTGTTAGGAGTTAGAAGTGCCCTTATACAAATCGGAGTTCTCAAGGTTTTTGAGAACTCCGATGCTTTTTTAGCGAACGACCTTTGTGAATTCGGGGGCCTTGTCCTTTTCAACAAGCACATAGACTTGGATTTCACTGGCAGGGGGCATGTCTGCCTTTTTCTCGCGCGGCATATCCATTGCAGTGAACAGGTATTCGGTTCCATCCAGGACGGTGCGAGATGCGACTGTTTTAGCCTTGGCATTGAGCATCGGATAGCCGTTGACAGCCGCGTCAAAGATAGCAGCCTCGTCGGCACTGACGGGATGTTGCTCGGGGAAGTCGGCGGGCACAAAAAGTGAGTCTGATTGTGTATTCGTCTCAATATTAGTTGGATCAGGCTCACTTATAAGTGGTGTATACAGTTTCAGGAACTGTTCAACCTCCTTAGGCATGGCATCCATGCGGGCGGCACGCACACCGTAACCTGTCATGATTTTGGCATTGGGTTGCTTCTCGGCCAAATCCTTCACACTTGATTCCAGTCCACCGCTGCCGAAGGTGCAGAACGGCACCACCCACTTGCCGCTCAAGTCCACTTTCTCGAGCAGGGAGGCAATGGGAGGAGCATAAGTGCCGAACCAGATGGGATAGCCGATGAAAACCCATTCATAATCGGCAATATTCGCTTTCAAGGGCTTGATTTCGGGCAAGATGCCTTTCTCGCGGTCAGCCTTGCAGCGGTGGATTGTTGCCTGGAACGCCGTGTCATAGGGCTCCACAAGGGTAATCTCCTCAATATCGGCATCGAGGCGTGTGGCAATCTCCTGTGCCACAGCCTTGGTATTCGACGTCTGGGAATAATACAATACCAGCACCTTGCTCTTGGGCGCATCTTTCTTCGGGGTGCACGACACGACAGCTATTAAGGCTATAGCAGCACACATCAATAATGTCAGGATTCTCATAACAGTTAGGAGTATTAATTGTTGTTAATTGGATAGTATCCTCACAATAGCCTGCCGTGGTCGGCGTAGCTGTAGTAGCGACGGCCACGGCACACGATGATGTGGTCCACCAGCTGGATATCCATCACCTTGCATGCCTGGTGAATACGCTCGGTGAGGCGGTCGTCCTGGGTGCTGGGGTTAGGGTTGTCGCTCGGGTGGTTATGGGCGAGGATGATACCTGACGCAAGCCGTTCAATAGCGGGCCGCAGAATCATCTTTATATCGGCAACAGTCATCGCAGTGCCGCCGCTGCTGATGCGCACACACTCCTCGACCTGCTTGGCATGGTTGAGCAGGATGACCATGATTTCCTCATGATCAAGGTGCTCCATACGGGGCCGCAGGTACTGATAGGCTTCCTCGCTGCTGGTGATTTTGAAGCGTTCGTCAAATTCCTCCTGCTGGTAACGGCGCGCCAGTTCCAGTGCGGCGAGGATTTCGATGGCCTTGACCTCACCGATGCCGTGGTAATTCTTCACCAGGTTGTTGATGCCCTTGCGTGCGATGAGGTAGAGTTTGTCGTCGTTGTCGCGCAAAATGCGCTGGCACAAGTCCACGACCGACTCGCCCGGCGTACCCACACGCAAGAGGATGGCAAGCAGCTCGGCGGTGGAGAGACTTCCGAAGCCGTGCTTCTTGGCCTTCTCGCGTGGGCGGTCCTCCTCGGGCACCGTCTCCTTGATGTTGCGGCTTCCCGCAGGCTTGCTATTGTCTTTCTCCTCCATAATGGATTGACTGGATAAACTGGATTGACTGGACAGAAAAACTTCTAACTCCTAACTGGAAGAATCACTTGCCTTTGCGCATTGTCACTTCCTCGTTGATGTCACGGCCATGCTTGAGGAGGATTTTCCACACATAGGCCTTGATGAAGCCCCAGCCGTAGCTGCACAGCTGGGTGAAGCTTGTGGCAACGGCAAGACTGGCGATTTTCACATCACGCGTCTCAATCAAGGCACCAATCCACAGCATTGCGGCATAGAGCAGGATGGGCAGGATGAACCACCATTTCCATAGCGAGAGTAACAACAGCAGTACACAGCCAATCAGGAATACAGCGGGTAGGCAGTGTACCGCCTTGAGGCTGTCGGGATAAAGCAGTTTAAGCGTGATGCGCGACATGCCGAAGACGTAGGTCTGACGTGCAAACTTGCTGATGCTAGTACGACGCTTGTGATAGACGAAAGCCGGACGAATCAGGCGAATATTGAACCCCGTCTGGCGCACGCGTGTGCTCATGTCGATGTCCTCGCTGAACATCTCGCGGAAACCGCCCACTTTCTCATACACCTCGCGCGAATAGCCCATGTTGAACGAGCGGGGCACGAATTTCTCCATCTGCACCTTGCCACCGCGGATACCGCCTGTGGTAAGGAACGACGTCATCGAGAAGGAAATCGCCTTCTGTACGTCGGTGAAGTCGTCGCTCGCCGCATCGGGCCCGCCGAAACATGGCACATAGTTGTTCGCTAGTTCACGGCCCAGCGTCTTGAAATAGTCGGGCGGGATGACACAGTCGCTGTCAAAGAACACGAAATATTGGCCCGTAGCATGCTCCAGGCCGTAGTTACGGGCGATGGAACGCCCCTCGTTGGCTTTATAGAAATAACGCAGGTCCAGCTCACTGCTGTAGCGCAAGGCAATATCCTCACAACGCTCTGTGGAGCCGTCCTCTACCAGAATAATCTCAAAATCCTTGTCGGTCTGACGGGTGAGGCTCCTCAACAGGTCCTCCACCTCGTCACGCCGGTTATACACCGGCACTATCACTGAAAAATAAGGCATCTTAACTCTGACTTTTGCTATTAGACCACAAAATTACTCATTTTCCAGTTTTTCAACTACAAATTGCACGAATTTTACAAAAACTCTATTTCTCGCCGTAATGGGAATGCATGGCGAGAATGTGGACAATGATGCGGTCGTCGTCTATCGTATAGATGAGACGATGCTCGCGATTGATGCGCCTTGACCACATGCCAGCAAGAGAAAAACGCAAAGCTTCGGGTTTGCCAATGCCAGTGTACGGATGCTGGGCGATGTCTGCCAGCAAGAGCTTGATGCGATTCACAATTTTCACATTGCCGCTCTTGACGAAGGCGTTATAATGCGCTATTGCCGTCTCAGTGAGGATTATTCGGTACATGTGATGCGGTCTAAAAGTTCATCAATCGTTTCACCCTCTTGCTGAGCGGTCACACGACCATAGGCGATGTCATCCTCGGCAGCCATGAGCGCTTGCAAGAGCTGCGGACGCTGAAGGACAAACTCTGTTTCCATAATGGCATTGTAGTCCTCAAGACTGATGACGACAACGCTCTCGGCGCCAGGACGGCTGACAATCAGCGGCTCATTATCGGTTGCGACGGCATCCAGATAACTCTTGAGGTTATTCCTCAAATCGGTGTAATTAGTAGTTTTCATCATGCATTTATTTTATCACCGCAAATTTAAGTACTTTTTTCAGTACTTACAAGTAATTAGACTAGAAAAATTAAACAGGTTGTTTTGGTTGTCTAGTCTATTGTCTTGGTTGTCTGAGAATTGTGGGTGAGTTTGAAGCGTTGCATGATGATGACGGCAACGAGGAAGGCGGCAAAGTCGCTGGCGGGCAGCGATGCCCACACGCCATCGAGGCCCCAAAGTGAGGAGAAAAGCAGCAGCATGGGCAACAGGAACAGCAGCTGGCGCGAGAGCGACATGAAGATGCTGATGCGCACTTTGCCGATGGTCTGGAAGAAGTTGGTCACTACGGCCTGATAGCCGATGACAGGGAAGACCAGCATGTTGATGCGGATGCCTCGGATGGAGATGGTCAGCAACTGCTCGTCGTCGGTAAACAGGCGTGTACATGGTCCAGGCAACAACTCGCCAATCACCCAACCTACTGTCATTGCAATAACCGAGGCTGTGATGGTGAGCCGCAGCACCTGCTTGACACGGTCCATGTTGCGTGCACCATAGTTATAGCCGGCAATGGGTTGGAAACCCTGGCAGATACCCATGATGACCATAAAGAAAATGAATCCCAAGCGGTTGGCGATGCTATAAGCGCCCACAGCCAGGTCTCCGCCGTATTTCATCAGGGCGTTGTTCATGAAGATGGCAATCACACAACCCGTGAGCTGCATGGCAAACGGCGAGATGCCGATGCTCACGATGTCCTTGACAATCGCCTTGGCAGGCTTGAGGAAGCGCCACTCGAGATGCAGCAACTCGCGCTGACGGCTGAATTGCCACAATTGCCAGCATAGGACGATTACCTGAGCCAATATGGTGGCGATGGCTGCACCCTTGATACCCATGTGCAGGGGCCAAATGAAAATCGGGTCAAGAATGGTGTTCAGTACCACCGTAACTATGGTCGCTATCATCGCTGCTCGAGGCTTGCTTGCCGACCTCAGGGCGGCATTCAGTCCCAAGTACAGGTGAGTGATGACATTGCCCACCAACAGGATGAACATGTAGTCACGGGCATGAGGCAGTGTCTGCTCACTGGCACCGAAGAACGTCAAGATGGGGTCCAGGAAGATGATTGACACAATGCCCACCAGCAGACCCGTGATGATGTTCAAGGCGACCATGTTGCCCAGCACGTTGTTGGCCTTGTCATACTGGCGCTGCCCGAGTCGCAACGACATCAGGGTGGAACCGCCGATACCCACCGCTGCGCCGAATGCCGCGCCAATGTTCATCAGCGGGAACGAGATGCCCAAGGCGGCCAGTGCCATCGGACCCACGCCGTGACCGATGAAGATGCTGTCCACCATGTTGTAGAGCGATGACGCCGTCATCGCTATCACCCCAGGCAAGGCATACTGACACAGCAGTTTGCCTACTGGTTGTGTTCCAAGAGCTAATGTCGCTACCTTGTTGTCTTTCATTTTTTCAATTTACAAACAACTTCAACAACACTGAACAACAATAATGTCAAGTTATATAAAACATTGGGTTGTTCAAGTTGTTGTTTGTTGTTACTGTTGTTTGATGCTTATTCCTCGATGCCAAAGCAGTGCTTGATGGCACGGCGGATGGCATGGGCGTTCTCGCTGTTGCCCTTAAGGATATTCAGCACGCCACGGATGTAATCATCCCTGCCCTTGAAACCACACAGGATGGCGACGTTACTCTCCACGAGCATGAGTTTCTGGTTATAGACCCTGAGGATGCTCTCATAGTCGTCGTTGTCCTCATAGACATGGAACTCGCGGCACAACTGGTCATACAGACCGCGGGGATTGATTTCGCTCACCAGTTCCACCATGTGGTTCTCAAGGGCGTTGATGCTGGTGAATTTCATGTCAATGCGCATTTCCACGTCACGTTTCACACGATGGCGCACATGCATGAGTGCCTGCTGCTTGAGTTCCTTGGTAAACATGGTGATGACACGTCTTTTTACCTTGGGGAAGACGAGGTCCGGATTGCGGCGCTTGTGGCGTGCCACAGCGCGGATGACGCCTTCGAGCATAAGAATGTTCTCCACCTCGGCTACATTGGGGACAAGGATGTTCTTCTTGCGCAGGTACTCCACTTCCTGTTCACTGCGGCGGTCACGGTCCACGATGCCACGGCATTCAAGTTGGTGGAAACTCTCCAGGTCGCCAAAGGTGCGCACTGTCTCGATGACTTTGTTGCAACTGCCCAGCGGTTTAACGGTGTATTCGGGGAAGATGAGCGGATACAGGCGCGAGTCGATGCTGTGCTTGTCGTCACCCTCGATGAAGAGGACAGGCTTGCGGCTGCCCAGCAAGTCGAGCAATGCAGCGTCGAGGTCACGACTTGATGTCATCACCTCATAGTCCCATGCCACTGCCTCGGGGTCAAACTCCTTGACCCACACGCACTGGTTATCGATGCGTGAACTGGCAAAATCAACATCATGGGTATTGTAGATGAATGTGCAGTCGGGGCGCATCTGTTCCAGCACGTTCCACAGCGTGCGCATGATGCTGCTGTGGATAAACGTTTCGGGGTCATCAACCAGGATGGCGGCATCGGGCATGGCATAGAGCACGGCACCGATGTAATAGAGCACTGACTTCTCGCCATCACTCAGTCCCATCAACGGATACTTGTCTTCATAGCCCTCAGTAGAAAACATCAGTTTGCCGTTTTCGCGCAGCACCTTGTTTTTGGGGAAGACCTCTTGCCATTTCTTAACGGTAATGTCGAGTTTGGTCTTGGGAAACTCCATCTGCTCATCCATGAGTTTGTGAGCCTTGAAATTCATCAGTTCACGGAACTCGTCGTTGAGCATGACATAGAACAGCTTGTCAAACTCAGTCTCGGCGATGTTCTTAATCTGCGGATTAGCAGCGTTCATGCGGTTGAACAGGTCATCAATCGAGCCGGGCAGCGTCTTGGCCGAGGCGGGAGACGGGAACAGCGCCTTGAGTGCCGAAATGCGGTAGGCCTTATCTCCAATCTCATCTACCAAGGCCGAACAAAAGCGGCTCTTGCCGGCACCGTTAGTACCGATTATCGTAACCTGTTTGGACTCAATCAGCACTTCAGGCTGATGGCCGTCCATCCTTTTTGGTAGTCTGATGTCCATGTTGATGGTCGTTTTGTTTCTTGTGGGGTAAAATTAGATATTATTTCTCATTGTAACAACATTTTTGCGCCGAAAGTGCCGAAATAAGCATTTTTTATACAATTTTGTCACGACAGAAAAGCCTTTTTTGCTACTTTTGCCCTCGTTATGATGGACTATGTGAACGCGTTTATATCTATGCTGAACGGCATGTCGCCCTATCTGCTGTTAGGTTTCCTGATTGCGGGGGTGCTGCATGCGTTTGTGCCGTCGGCCATCTACAGCCGCTATTTGTCAGGGACGGGACTGCGGTCGGTAGCGACAGCTGCGGCCTTCGGTATTCCCTTGCCGTTGTGCTCGTGCGGCGTGTTGCCCACAGCGGTCGCCTTGCGTCGCAGCGGTGCCTCGCGTGCTGCATCGACATCGTTCCTCATCGCCACGCCCCAGACAGGTGTCGACAGCATCATGGCGACTTATTCGATGATGGGTCTGCCCTTTGCCATACTGCGTCCCGTGGCGGCATTGATGACGTCGCTGATTGGCGGATTGGCCGTCGGCCACTGGGAGCGCAAAGGAGCCCTTGACGATGTACACGATAAGACTAATTACGAGTTTAGCGAATTGCCAAAGGGATTCTGGAACAAAGTGAGGGAAACCTTTAAATACGGTTTCTTTGACATGATGCAGAGCATCGGGCGCTGGCTGTTGCTCGGTCTGGTAATTGCCACACTGATTACCGTGTTGTTGCCCGACGACTTCTTCTCGACCTATGCCCGATGGCCGTTGCTGAACATGGTGATTATCGTTGCGGTGGCGGTACCGATGTATGTATGCGCCACTGGGTCCATCCCTATTGCCGCTGCCCTCATGCTCAAGGGCATGTCACCCGGTTGCGCCCTGGTTCTGCTCATGGCGGGACCTGCCGCCAATGTGGCGTCGATGTTTGTCGTCAACAACGCCTTCGGGCGCAAGGCAACCATCGTCTATTTATTGTCAATTATTGGCGGTGCAATGGGTTTCGGCGTCCTGGTGGACTACTGGCCGGGACTGCGTGAGATGTTTGTCAACGCCCTACCCTGCCATGTCATGCACCACGGCATGCACGGCGCATCATGGTTCAGCACCACCTGCAGTGTGGCACTGCTTGGCATGATTGTTGCCGCCTTAGGAGCAAAATATTGGAAATCTTATCAAATCAAACGAAATAAAACTACTGCAATGAAAGAATTCAAAGTTAAAGGCATGATGTGTGCCCACTGCAAGGCCAATGTTGAAAAAGGCATTGCCGCTCTCCCCGGTGTAGAGAAAGTCACCGTTGACCTCGCCAAAGGAACCGCCCTTGTCGAAGGTTCCATTCCCGACCAGCTCATTATCGACTGCATCGAGGACCTAGGCTACCAGTACGAGCCTTAAGGAGTCAGGAGTTAGGAGTCAGGAGTCAGAAGTTAGGAGTCAGACAGGACTAGAGACTAGGGACTAGAAACTAGGGACTAGGGACTAGAAACTAGAGACTAGAGACTAGGGACTAGAAACTAAGGGTGTTCTGCCAGGTAGCGCCACAGCGGGGCCGCCATGAGTGCCTGCAGCTGGCGGTTCTCGCGCAGCATTGATTCTACTTCACCACGTGATAGCAACAGCACAGCGATGTCCTCACCGGCATCAAGGTGCTGGTTGCTCACTTGTTCTACCCCCTCGGCAAGGAAACAGTGTGTGATATTGTCACAGATACTGGGATTCTGCCCCACCGTCATGATTTCGCGCCACTCGCCGCCACCATAGCCAGTTTCCTCGAGCAGTTCGCGTTTAGCTGCCTGCAAGGGAGTTTCGCCCTCTTCCACTACACCGGCACACAGTTCGTCAAGCACCACATCCATCGCATGACGGTACTGCCGCACCATGACAAACTCACCCTCACGGGTGATGGCAATGATGTTTACCCATTCGGGGTATTCCAACACATAATGTTCAGGGTTGATGCGTCCGTCAGGCAGCTGAACTTTATCGACCCGTGCCGTGAGCCAGGGCCGCCGGATAATGTAGCGGCTCTCGAGCGTAGTCCATTTTTTGATTTCCTTAGCCATGCTTTTTAGTATCGGTTTTGTTATTATAACGTGTAAAAAGGGCAAATGGTACAGTTTTACGAAAATTTCCGTATCTTTGCACTCGTGGAAGTAAGGACAATCAAAAAAAAGGGACGCGAAGAGAAGGTTTGGTTTGCCATCCGTGTGACCTATAACCGTGAGCTTAAGGTCAAGGAAGACCTCGATGCCCACGGCATCACCAACTTTGTGCCCATGCAATATCGTCGTGAAGAGCGCAACGGTGTGATGGTCAAGCGCTTGGTGCCCAGCGTTCACAATCTCATCTTTATTAACCTCACGCCCAGTGAGATGAAGGAGTACAAGATGACGACCGATTTGCCCATCCGATACATCATGGATCGTGGAGCAAATGGCTCCCGCAAACCCATCACCGTCCCAGACCGCGAGATGGAAAGTTTCATCAAGGTGGCTGGCACCTACGAGGAAAAACTCATCTACCTCAATCCCGAACCTGGCGACTTCTCCAAAGGCGAACGTGTGCGCATCATCGGCGGTCAATTCGCTGGTGCCGAGGGCATCTTTGTAAGGGTCAAGGGTGACCGCCGCGTGCTCATCAACGTGCAGGGCCTTGTCGCCGTCGCTACGACCTACGTCCACCCGTCGATGATTGAAAAAATCACCGAACCCGATGAAAACAGATTAGACAACGCATTATAGAACGACAATGAACGAGAACAAGCAGAAAGTCGCCCTCATCACGGGCATCACCGGACAAGACGGATCATATCTGGCGGAGTTCCTGCTGGACAAGGGCTATGAGGTACACGGCATCATCCGCCGCAGCAGCAGTTTCAACACGGGCCGCATCGAGCACCTGTACCTTGACGAGTGGGTGCGCGACATGAAGCAGCGCCGCCTCATCAACCTGCACTACGGCGACATGACCGACAGCAGTTCGCTCATCCGCATCATCGAGAAGATCAAGCCCGACGAGATTTACAACCTGGCGGCACAAAGCCATGTGAAGGTGTCGTTTGACGTGCCTGAATACACAGCCGAGACCGATGCCGTGGGCACCCTGCGGCTCATCGAGGCGGTGCGCATCGCTGGCCGCGAGAAAACCACCAAGATTTATCAGGCCAGCACCAGCGAACTCTATGGTAAGGTGCAGGAAGTGCCTCAGCGCGAGACCACGCCGTTCTATCCCCGCAGTCCCTATGGCTGCGCCAAGCTGTACTCGTTCTGGATTATGAAGAATTACCGCGAGAGTTACGGCATGTTCTGCGCTAACGGCATCCTGTTCAATCACGAGAGCGAACGTCGCGGCGAGACTTTCGTAACCCGAAAAATCACCTTTGCGGCAGCACGCATCGCCCACGGCTTGCAGGACAAACTCTACCTGGGTAACCTCAACGCCTTGCGCGACTGGGGCTATGCCCGCGACTATGTGGAGTGCATGTGGCTCATCATGCAACAGCCCGAGCCCGACGATTTTGTCATCGCCACGGGAGAATGCCACTCGGTGAGGGAATTCTGCACCCTGGCGTTCCACCACGCTGGCATCGAGCTTGAATGGCAAGGCGAGGGCATCAGCGAGAAGGGCATCGACAAGGCGACGGGCAAGGTACTCGTTGAGGTAGATCCGAAGTACTTCCGTCCCGCTGAAGTCGATCAGCTGCTGGGCGACCCGACCAAGGCCAAGAAAGTACTGGGCTGGAACCCGCAGAAGACCTCTTTCCAGGACTTGGTGCGCATCATGGTCGAGCATGACATGCAACACATCAAGAAAATCTACCACTTGAAGTAACCATCGCCCACCCTACCCCTTATTTCCGTATTATCCGTTATTTCTGTAACATCAGCTCTCTCATGGAAAAGGACTCTAAAATATATGTGGCCGGCCATCGCGGACTCGTGGGCAGTGCCATCTGGAACAACTTGCAACGCAAGGGTTACACCAACCTTATCGGCCGCACCCACCAGGAATTGGACCTGATGGATGCCTTGGCGGTGAAGCGCTTCTTCGACGAGGAGCAGCCCGAATATGTCGTGCTGGCGGCAGCCTATGTTGGCGGTATCATGGCCAACCTGAAATACCGTGCCGACTTCATCTACCAGAACCTCGCCATCCAGCAGAACGTCATCGGCGAGAGTTGGCGCCACGGTGTGAAAAAACTGCTCTTCCTGGGCAGCACCTGCATCTATCCCCGTGAGGCACCCCAACCCATCGGTGAGGACGCCCTGCTGACGTCACCACTGGAATATACCAACGAGCCCTACGCCATCGCCAAAATCGCCGGAATGAAGATGTGCGAGTCGTTCAATCTGCAATACGGCACCAACTTCATTGCCGTGATGCCCACCAACCTGTATGGCCCTCGCGACAACTTCAATCTTGAGACCAGCCACGTCATGCCCGCCATGATCAGGAAAATGCACCTCGCCAAACTGCTGAACGAGGGCAGCATCGACGGCATCCGCGTCGATTTAGACCGCCGTCCCGTGGAGCAAACCGACGGCAAGGCTACAGAAGAGCAGATTGTTGCCATTTTGGAGAAATATGGCATTTTGAAAGACCGCCTGCGCCTGTGGGGCACTGGAGCGCCCATCCGCGAATTCCTCTGGAGCGAAGACATGGCCGATGCCAGCGTCTATTGCCTGGAACACATCGATTTCAAGGACGTGCGCGGCTCGGGTGACGAGGTGCGCAACTGCCACATCAACATCGGCAGCGGCAAGGAGATCACCATCCGTCAGCTCGCAGAACTGGTCAAGGCCACTGTGGGCTATCGCGGCACTATCGAATGGGATGCCACCAAACCCGACGGCACCCTGCGCAAACTCACTGACGTGAGCAAGCTGCACAGCCTGGGCTGGCACCACACAATGGAACTGGAGGACGGCGTCCCTGCCCTCTACCGTTGGTACCTAGACAACTGATTCATTAACTAAAACAATTAATCAAGTCATGAAACGAGAACTTTCAGGCGGGTGCGGCATTATGCTGTTGGTTTTCACGCTGCTTGCCATCATCGGCGGCATTGTGGCAGTGATTGACATGCGCGCCGAGGGCGATGGGGGTGGCGGAGCTTTAGGACTGCTAGTGTATGTCGCCTTTCTGTCGCCGTTCATCTACTGGGGATATGTGATGCTGTACAAGTTCCTGCGCCCAGGTGAGCCGGTAAGGTTCACCAAGAAGATGGCACAATATGGCGGTGCGGCGGCGCTGGCCTTAGTCATCTTTGCCTTGTGGGCCGGGCTGACGGGCAAACAGCCTCCCAAAACGCCTGAGCCCATCACCGAAATAGCCCAGGAGCCCAACGCGCCCAAGGACAGCGTGGTCATCACCGATGTGATGGAAGGAGACCCCTACAAGGAGCTGGACGAACTCATTGGCCTTGAATCCGTTAAGGAAGAAGTGCACACCATCGCCAACTTCGCCAAAATCCAGCAGCAGCGCAAGGCACAGGGCCTGAAGGTGCCCAAGATGTCGTTCCACCTCGTGTTCACCGGCAGCCCCGGTACTGGCAAAACCACCGTGGCACGCATCGTGGCACGCATCTACAAAGACCTGGGAATCCTCAAGAGCGGACACACAGTGGAGACAGACCGCTCGGGACTCGTGGCAGAATATGTGGGACAGACCGCCACCAAGACCAATGCCGTAATCGACTCGGCGCTTAACGGTGTGCTGTTCATCGACGAGGCCTACGCACTGGTGCCCGAAGATGCGCGCAGCGACTATGGCCAAGAGGCCATCTCAACCCTGCTCAAGCGCATGGAGGACGACCGCGACAAGCTGGTGGTCATCATTGCCGGCTATCCTAACGAGATGAAACGCTTCATTGACTCCAACCCGGGCCTGCAGTCACGCTTCACTCGATACATCAATTTCCCCGACTACACCGAGCAGGAACTGTTTGACATCTTCAAGCTTTACCTGAACAAGAACCAGTACACCATCACCGATGATGCGGCCCAACTGCTCAAGGACAACCTGAACTATGTAGTTGCCCACAAGACCAAGAACTTCGGCAACGCCCGCTATGTGCGCAACATCTTCGAGCGCGCCGTCGAGCAGCAAGCCAACCGCCTATCCGCCAAACTCAGCATCAGCGACGACGAACTGTCCGTGCTGACCAAGGAAGACATCGAGAACGCCTTCAAGGCCAGGAAATAAAAACAGGGAACCGCCATGACTAGATACTTCATCACAATCATCGCGATGCTGATGGCACTGACAACCATGCCGTCACACGCCCAGGAGATGACGAAAGCCGAGTTGGCTGGCATACGCGCCGCCTATAGCGCCGCCAAAGAGCAGATAGAGCGCAACAGCCATGCCCAAGAGCAGAACGTGCCACGCAGCGACATGGAAATCGTCAGCCATTACGTTATCCCGGGATGCGGCCCCACCGAGGAAGTCATCCACTACTATTTCACGCTCGCCGAGGACCCCGTGCTCGGAACACCTTATTACAAAATCTACTTCATTTCCACCAGCTACAACGTGGCTGCCCGCAAGTTCTATCAAGAGTTCCTCTTCGGTGGCGATGACTCCAACCTGCTGTTCTTTTTCCAAAGCAATGACGCCCTTGACGGCAGTACCGACGAGACACGTTATTATTACGGCAAGCAAGGCGTACACAAGGCCATCAAGGGTACCGCCGAATTGGACGAAGTCTTTGCCGCCCGCAAGGCCGACGAACTGAAATCCGCCTTCAACCTCCTCATGAACAGAGACTATTAACAAAGCTTGGGCTAATTAATGATTTTTTAGAATTCCAAGCAAATCATCAAATGACTTTGGCACGGTATTTGTACATACCATGTCGAACTCATAATTTTTGGAGGTTTTTTAGGGTTAAACATGATTGTCAGCATGGCTCGGGAGAGTAGTGCTGATTTTTTTTGCTAACTTTGCAGCAACTAACTGACATTAGACTATGACTGAGAAAGAGAAAATGCTGGCATGTCTGCCCTACTCCGCTGTGGACGCCCAACTGTTGAAAGAACTGAACGAATGCAAAGACATCGTTCATCAATACAACGAATTGCTGCCGTCCAAGCGGGCAGAACGCACGGCAATGCTGAAGACGTTGCTGGGGCATGTCGGTGACGACAACATCCTGATCAACCAGCCGTTCTATTGTGACTATGGCAAGCACATCAGCGTGGGCAAGCGGTTCTTTGCGAACTTCAATTTTACGGTGCTGGACGAGGCGCTGGTGACCATCGGTGACGACTGTTTCATCGGTCCAAACGTGGGCATCTATACGGCGTGTCACAGCACTGACCCTGTAGATCGTAACACGCGGCGCGAGTGGGCGTTGCCGGTGACTATAGGTGACAACGTGTGGATTGGGGGCTCGGTGACTATCCTGGCGGGTGTGACTATCGGCGACAATGTGACCATCGGCGCAGGTTCGGTGGTCACCCATGACATCCCCTCGAACGTCATAGCCGTGGGCAATCCATGCCGCCCCATTAAAACCGTCCCGACACAACAACAAGACTGATTCATAAAAACAAGGAAAACAATAAGCGCAACTAATTCATCTACAGAATGTTGCATTTATTGTTTTCTGTTTTATTGTTTAATATTGGGCCTGAACGCAACAAAGGCCGTTACAGTCCCGAGGGACCATAACGGCTTGATGCGGTTGAAGTGCCGCTCTATCGCGGCAACCCTTTACAGGGGATTACTTGTAAACGGTATCGCTGACAGTCAGGCTGTAACGACCCTTAGCGCGGCGACGGGCCAAAACCTTGCGGCCGTCGGCGGTGCGCATACGATGACGGAAGCCATGCTTGTTGGCTTTCTTGCGGTTCGAGGGTTGGAATGTACGTTTCATTTCTTATCTCTTTTTTAGTTGTTCCGAAAATTTTTCGCAAAATGCGGTGCAAAATTAGTGCTTTTTTTCAAAATACACAAATCCAAACGCATTTTTGCAGAAAAGTTTTTGTTTTTTTTCTCAAAATCACTACTTTTGCACCCACAAATGACTGACAACAAACATTTTTATAAAAAACAATAGCATAACAACATTACAATTATGATTAATGCTCAAGACATCAAGAACGGAACGTGCATCCGCTTGGACGGCGATCTGTATTTCTGCATCGAATTCCTTCATGTAAAGCCCGGTAAGTCGTTGACGGCCGAGTGCTGGAGCGTCGTTTCAACATCGGTGAGAAGCTCGAGGACGTGCGCGTGGAGCGTCGCCCCTATCAGTACCTGTACATGGACGGCCAGGACGCCATGTTCATGAACAACGAGACTTTTGAGCAGATTCCCATCAGCAAGGACCTGATTACCGGTGCCGACTTCATGAAGGAAGGCGACATCGTTGAGGTTGTCAGCGATGCTTCGACCGAGACCGTGCTGTTCGCCGAGATGCCCATCAAGACCCAGCTCAAGATCACTTACACTGAGCCCGGCGTGAAAGGCGACACTGCCACCAACACCCTGAAGCCCGCCACCGTCGAGACTGGTGCCACCGTTCGCGTGCCCCTGTTCATCGACACCGACGAGATTATCGAGGTGGACACCCGCGACGGCAGCTACCAGGGCCGTGTGAGGTAATCACTTCCCCACTCTCTACAAAACCACAAGGGACGCCACGTCACATCGACTGGCGCCCCTTGCTGTTTTTTAATATCAGCTATAGCTATAGTTTCTTGAGAATCCAAGGGAGAGGCTCGAGAATCTTGAGGCAGACACGCTGGTCAAGCTCGCGCAGCATGGCAGCTGCATCGGCGCTATTGTCAAAGCCCTGGGCGATGACGAAGTACTGCTTGTCATTGCCTCCAAACAGGACATAACTGCCAGTGAGGCCGCACTCTTCGCGCAGGCGGTCGCGGTAACTCTTGGCATTGATGCGCTGTGTAAAGGTAGCAACCACCACGTTATAGTCATAGGCGGTGTCGGTCGAGTCGATAGCAACACCAGCGTTGACATACACCATCCTCACGCTGTCGCCGTTGATGACATGGGTATAACGCTGACGCTCGGCCTCAATTTTGGCAAATTCCTCGGCACCGATGCCCGTCTTGCGCCTTTCCATCGCCTTCTCGTAGGCCTCACGATAATTCTGCTCGTTGCTGTGGCAAGCGGTCAATAGCACCGCAGCCATAAGCATAATAATATAATATAATGTCTTTTTCATATCCAGATGATAACCTAAAGCCTACTTGGCCAATTCGATGACTTGGGCATGGGTAATATTTCCATTGTCAAGAGTAAGGGTAATCAGAGTGCGCACCACTTGCCAGCCCTGCACTCCCGCGGCGCCGGGATTAACCACAAGACACCCCAGATTGCGGTCGGGCATTACCTTAAGGATATGACTGTGACCGCACACAAACAGTTTGGGTCTTGACAATTCCAAACGTTGACGGATGCCCGGCGCATACTTGCCCGGGTAACCGCCGATGTGAGTCATAACCACCTTGACGCCCTCGACCTCAAAGATTTCCATTTCCTTAAAGCGTCGGCGAAGGCTAGCCCCGTCCACATTACCGCAGACAGCACGGAACGCGGGTGCGATTGCCTCCAACTTGTCGGCAAGGTCATCGCTGCCGATGTCGCCGGCATGCCACACCTCGTCACAGTCGGCAAAGTGCTGAGCGTAGCGGTCGTCCCACCAAGCGTGCGTGTCGCTGATAATGCCTATTTTCTTCATCTCTATATTATTTTGGGACAAAAGAACCGTCCCTTTGTCCCACTTTGTCCCATTTAGAGGGCGAATTCCATCAGGCGGGCGAGATACTTGCCGATGATGTCAAACTCCAGGTTGACGACGGTGCCGACCTCAATGCAGTGGAAATTGGTAATCTCACGGGTGTAAGGGATGATGGCAACCTGGAAGCTGTCGCGCTCACTGTTGCACACGGTGAGCGACACGCCGTTGACCGTCACACTACCCTTCTCGACCGTGACATAGCCCTTGCGAGCCATCTCGGGTGCCACTTCATACTTAAACGTGAAGTAGTGGCTGCCGTCCACCTCCTTGACATCGGTGCAGACCGCTGTCTGGTCAACGTGGCCTTGCACGATGTGACCGTCCAAGCGGCCCTCGATGAGCATCGAGCGCTCCACATTCACCTCGTCGCCCACCTTGAGCAGACCGAGGCTGCTGCGGTCGAGCGTCTCCTGAATGGCGGTCACCGTGTAGGTGCCGTCGCCGGGCAGTTCCACGACTGTGAGGCACACGCCGTTGTGCGACACGCTCTGGTCAATCTTCAACTCGTCGGTAAAACTGCACTTCAACGTGATGTGAAGATTACCGCCATCCTTACGCAATGCGACAACGCGCGCCGCTTCTTCAACGATTCCTGAAAACATATCGTATTTCTATTTATTATCTTATTTATTCTATTACTAATCATTAAACGAGAAGGGCCGTGCTTTATTGCACTAAGCCAGCATTAAGCAAGGCATGGCAGCATCGACCCACCGCCAAAGCAAATCCCCGCCTCCTGAACACCAGGGGCGGGGAGCAAGCTGTTTAGAAGTTAAACTATATACTTAAAGTCTAGCGGGGAACGCCCTTTCGACGATAAGCCAGAGTTGTGTCATTCCTTGCCAAACTGCTCAAAGAAGAGCGTGTAGGACGTCTTGTCGACCAATTCCTCAGGTCCGAAGAACTGGATAGGGCCAGGATAGATGTAGCACGTTTCAAGAGCCCACTTCTCACGGTTCTCGACGAAGTGCTTGAACGGAGCGCCCTCGAGATCCACAAGCGCCTTCTTGATAACGGGCTTGTCCTTACCGGAACGGCGTTCCATGTTCATCATCATGGTGATGGGCACACCGCAGGCAACCCAATCTTGAGCCTTGCGTCCCAGATGGGTGATAGCCGACATGTAGCCAGTTGCACCGACATAGATGAGGTGGGATGCGTTGTAACCCAGCGAATAGCAGTAGTCAGCGTCAAAGTTCGACGGGAAGGAGCAACGTCCCTCGTAGCCGAAGAAGTGGTGCTGAGTCTTGAACTTGATGGGCTCAATCTGTCCGGACTCAATGCGCACGTCAAGCACATGACCCACCATGCGGCTGAGCAGGCGCTCGCTCTCAATCTGCGATACCATCACGTTGCCGTGCTCGTCACGGTCAAGCGTGAGCTGGCGTGCAACGTCATCGGGCAGCGAGTCGTAGATAACCCGGTTTTCCTCAGTGAGGTGCTCACGCACGAAATTGTTCTGATCCATTTCGCGCAGGCTGGAAATCTCGGGATACTTGGTCATCATCTCGTTGAGCTCGGCGATGAGTTTCTTCATCGTGGGAACAAATTCCACAATACCCTCGGGAACAAGAACGGTACCGTAATCCATGCCCATATTGTGACGCTTAATGACGATATTGGCAATCTCCTCGGCAATATCGTGAAGGGTCATTTCACGTGCCTCAACCTCCTCGCTGATGATACAGTAGTTGGGACGGGTCTGCAGGGCGCACTCCAGAGCGATGTGTGACGCCGAGCGTCCCATCAGCTTCATGAAGTGCCAGTATTTCTTGGCTGAGTTACAGTCGCGGGCCACGTTACCGATGAGCTCACTGTAAACCTTAGTTGCCGTGTCAAAGCCAAAGGAAGTCTCGATGTGCTCATTCTTGAGGTCGCCATCGATAGTCTTGGGCACGCCGATGACCTGCACACCTGCATCATGAGCCTTGTAATACTCGGCCAGGATAGCAGCATTGGTGTTGCTGTCATCACCGCCAATAATAACTACAGCCGTGATTTTCAACTCGCGCAGGATAGCAAGACCTGCTTCGAACTGCTCGGGTTTCTCGAGTTTGGTACGGCCAGAACCAATCAGGTCAAAGCCACCAGTGTTGCGATATTGCTCAATGAGGTCACCGGTCAGCTCAATATAACGGTGCTTTACCAGTCCGGCAGGGCCACCCAGGAAACCATACAGGCGGCAATACTTGTTCAGCGCCTTAATACCATCATAGAGGCCACAAATCACATTGTGACCGCCAGGAGCCTGACCACCGCTCAGGATTACACCCACGTTGAAGGGGTTCTCGGGCGGCATTGCCGAATCATCACGTTCAAAAGTCAATTCAGGCATACCATAGGTGCAGGGGAACAGCTCTTTGATGGCTTCTTGATCGCCCACCGACTGAGTGGGTTCACCCTCGACCGCGCGAACCGGGCACCTCAGCGTTACGGGTAACTTAGGCCTGTAAGTAAGCCTCATCTGCTCCAAATAACTCTTATTGTCTGTCATTTTTCTTAATAATTGGTTTGTATCAACAAACGGTTAAACAATCTTTTTACCGCTACAAAAGTACTGCAAATATATCACGCCCACACCATAAAATCCTAACAAATTTATGATTTCCACAGCCCAATTTAGAATTTTTGACACTTTTAGGCAAATTACTGATGATTTTTAAGTAGGACACATGGTTGAAATTACACATTTTTCAACTCAGAATCTTTGACAATGCCGAAAAAGTAAGTAATTTTGCCTTTTGAAACCGATGAAACGCCAAACCGGACGAAGAATCTTACTTTCTTCACTTGGCTTATCATCAAAATATGTGTAATTTAGCCAACTAAAACGACAAAACAGAATATCTCTATGAAAGGAATCGTACTGGCAGGCGGCTCAGGGACAAGACTTTATCCCGTGACCAAAGGTATCTCCAAGCAGTTGATACCCATCTATGACAAGCCCATGGTGTATTACCCGATATCGGTGCTGATGCTGGCTGGCATCCGCGAGATTCTCATCATCTCGACACCACAAGACCTGCCGATGTTCCGCAGGCTACTGGGCTCGGGTGAGGAAATTGGCGTACGTTTTGAGTATGCCGAGCAACCGCGCCCCGAGGGTCTTGCCCAAGCCTTCATTATTGGCGAGCAGTTCATCGGCGATGACAGTGCCTGTCTGGTACTGGGCGACAACATCTTCTACGGCCAGAGTTTCACCAAGATGCTCCTTGACGCTGTTGAGCGCACCGAGCGTGAAAACGTAGCCACCCTGTGGGCCTACCGCGTGAGGGATCCCGAGCGCTTTGGCGTAGTGGCATTTGACGAACACGGCAAAGCCACCAGTCTGGAAGAGAAGCCCGAGCATCCCAAGAGCAACTATGCCGTCACTGGACTGTATTTCTACCCCAATGACGTAGTAGAAATCGCCAAGCACATCAAACCCAGTGCCCGCGGTGAACTTGAAATCACCACCGTCAACCAGGAGTTCCTGGCTCAAGACCGTGTTCATGTACAGACTCTGGGACGTGGTTTTGCCTGGTTGGACACTGGCACAAGCGAGTCGATGGCCGATGCCACCAACTTCATCGGCACCATCGTCACCATGCAGGGCGTACAAGTCGCTGCGCTGGAGGAAATCGCCTTCCGCAAGGGATGGATTACCGCTGAACAGCTGCTCGCCCTTGCCGAACCCATGAAGAAAAACAATTACGGACAATACCTCATCAAGCTTGCCCAGAATGGAATCGACCGCCATTGACACCGTCCGCTTGATTGAATTGAGAAAAATCAAGGATCCTCGCGGCAACCTCACCTCCATTGAGAGTGGGATTGACGTGCCGTTCCAGGTGATGCGCAATTATTGGATTTATGATGTACCCAGCGGCATGTGGCGTGACGGACACGCATTTAAGGAGCAGCACGAATTCATCATCGCACTGAGCGGCAGTTTTGACGTTGTTGTCAATGACGGTATTAAAGAACAGATTTTCCACTTGTCCCGCCCCCAAATCGGCCTATATATTCCCAACTTGACCTGGCGCCATATCAATAATTTTTCCACCAACTCGGTGGCGCTTGTTCTCACCAGTACCCACTACAACCCGGATGATTATATTGAAGACTTTGAAAATTTTAAGACTTTGAAAAATGAAACCAACAAACGCCCCAAATGAATTAGATATGCATAGTGAAACCTGTATAAAAGACTGTCGCATCATCACGCTCAAGAAGCACCATCATGCCAACGGCAACCTAACGGCTGTGAACAATGGCGTGGAACTGCCTTTTGAACTCAGGCGCACATTTTATATATATGATGTACCCGGTGGTGCTGAGCGAGGCGGCCACAGCCATTATACCTGCCAAGAATTCATCATCGCCATCAGCGGCAGCTTTGATGTCACCGTTGACGATGGCAACGATAAATACACCTTCACGCTCAACCGTCCGAATCAAGGTTTGCTGGTCGTACCCGGAATTTGGAGGACACTGCAGAACTTCTCGTCAGGCTCGGTTTGCCTGGCTTTGGCGTCACACCACTTTGACGAGAACGACTATGTGAGGGATTATAACAACTTCCTGAAACTCAAGGGAAAACAAGCTGCAGAGCAAGACACCATTTAGGCCATTGGCTCATTTTTTAACAAGTAATTAATCAGACAATTAGATACAATGAAGAAATACCCGTTCCTTGACCTGGCGCTTGTCAATGCGCCCTATGCCGAAGAGCTCAAAGCCGCAGCCTGTGAGGTAATTGAGCGCGGACGCTATCTGCACAGCACACAGACCGAGCTGTTTGAACAAGAGATCGCCGACCTGTGCCAGACGCGCCACTGCGTGAGCGTCAGCAATGGTCTCGATGCCTTAAAACTCATCCTGCGCGCCTACAAGGAATTGGGAATCATGAACGACGGCGACGAGGTCATCGTGCCTGCTAACACCTATGTGGCCAGTGTACTTGCTATCAGCGACAACAACCTGGTTCCTGTACTGTGCGACCCGCGCGAAGACACCTACAACCTCGATTCATCACTGCTCGAAGAACTCATCACTCCGCGCACGCGCGCCATCATGCCTGTGCACCTCTACGGCACGCCTTGCTGGGACCAGAAATTGGTGGAAGTCGCCAGCAGGCACAACCTGCGCGTCATTGAGGACAATGCCCAGGCCATCGGTGCCCGCAGCGCTGTTCCGGGACTGAACGGCACTTTCATGACTGGCGGACTGAGCGACGTGGCAGGCATCAGCTTCTACCCAACCAAGAATCTCGGCGCCCTGGGCGACGGCGGAGCCGTTGTAACCAGTGACGATGAACTGGCGGCAACAGTACGCGCCCTCGCCAACTATGGTTCTGACCGTCGCTACCACAACATCTACCAAGGCTACAACTGCCGTCTTGATGAGATTCAAGCGGCAATGCTCAGAGTCAAGCTGCGCCATCTGGATCACGAGAACAACACCCGTGACGCCGTGGCGCGCGCCTACACCGACAGCATTGCCAACCCGCGTGTCAAAGCAGCCGTTATCTTTGACGGTATGCGGCAGACGTGGCACCAGTATGTCGTGAGGGCCGAGGATCGTGACACCTTCCGCGAGTATCTTGCCCAGAACGGCGTGGGCAGTGACATCCATTATGCGACACCCGCCCATTGGCAACCCTGTTACAGTGGGCTGAACCATGCCCCCCTTCCCATGACTGAACGTCTTGCCGGCGAGATTGTGTCATTACCTATCGCCCACCCCATTACGCCCGATGACGCCCGTGCTATTGCCGACATCATCAACCGCTATTGATTGGCCATGCACAACCATGGAATGAAACGTTTTGTCCTTCTCACCCTGCTGGCGTTGCTGCCAGTTTTGCTGCTGGTGGCATTTTACATCGTCAAGGACCCGTTTCATGTGGTAAAACCCTATAAGGGCCAAGTGTATAACCCTGATGACACCATTTCCCTTTCCATCAATTGGGGATACATCACCGTTGAATCCTACAAGTATTTTGACCCGAAAGAGCACTTTGACTCGTTCATCTTCGGCTCTTCAGTGTCTTGGTACTATCTCATCAAGGACTGGCAACGGCATCTGCCCAAAGGCGCCCGCCCCACTCATTTCAACGCCTTGAGAGAAACATTATACGGCATCGACAACAAGTTGCGCTATTTGGAGCAGCGAGACGTGAAAATAAAACACGCCTTGCTCATTATGGAGGATGAAATGCTCATGCGCCGCACATTAGACAATGATGTGCTGTTTGTCCAGCATCCCGAAACCACCAGGGAGGTTTCATGGTGGAGATTCCACCAGCTTTATTTCAACGCCTACCGCCATCCCGAGGTAGTCGCCTATCTTTTATGCCCTGGCCCCATGACCCAGTGTGTACTCGATAAGGGCTTTGCCACTACCGATGTCAGCGACCGTGACGAGCGCATCAACGAGAGTTATTACCACTGGGCCGATTCGGTCATCGATGCCAATCCCAGCGAGTTTTTCACACCCGAGCACGTCGCCCGTTACACGCTTCCATTAAAAGAATTGCCTTGCCGGCCTAAAATCAACGACCAAGTCCTCTCCTTGCTGCAGGATATCGCTTCTATCCTCAAGAGGCAGGGAACAGACTACCAAATCATCATTCCGCCCCACTATGGCTACGAAGCCATCAGCAGTGAGGACTTGTATCTGATGGAACTGGTATTTGGAGCCGAGAGGGTTCACGATTACAGTCACGACCCCGAACTGGGTAGCGACGTTCATTATTACTATGACGACGGGCATCTCATCTCACGGGAGTGTGGACACCTCATCGACAGCGCCTACAATGCCGTCAGCCTGCATTCACCTTTTTTGAAACCTCATTGACAAAGCTTTATCGAGCATTTCTCGCCGTAGGCAAGCGCACAGTCCTATACTTGCCGTTTCATTTTCATCGGCAAGTCTGATGATGTCCACACGATAAAACGATGCAGCGGAATATCACATCATTTATTTCCCCTTGAGGATTTCCCAAGATAAGCGTTGGGCCTTCTTGAGGCTGGCTGGATCCTTGGCGTCGATGCCATATTTCTCAGCAGGCGGGATAACCACGATGGTGCCAGGACGCACATTGTTCGGGTCAGAGATTTTGGAGCGGTTTTCTTCGTAGATATAGACCCAGAACCAAGGGCTGTCATAATACCGGTCAGACAAGGTGCTGAGCACAATCTTAGAGGTAACCGTATCAGTAATAACCTCGGGTTCTGCTACTGCCGACACTGTATCAGCCTCGGCAATCACTTCATCGGGAGCAGGCTTGCTGCCATCATTGCCGACATGAGAGAATAACAGCCAAGCCAGTACAGATGCCGCAAGAACGCCCAGTGCAATCCACAGCCATCGGCGGTAATCAGGTTTGTTATACTTCTCTATCTGTTCGGGGGTAGGTGTATATAGGTCACGCGGCTCAGGGCGGCGGAATCCATCATCAGAATCCTCCTCAAGAAGAGGGGTTTCCTCTCGAGGGGTTTCCTCTTCACGACGGGTTTCTTCTTCGGGTGCATCAATGGGAGTTCCCATGAGCGGAGTGGTTACTACGAGCTGTTCCTCCTCTTCCTCAACCATCTCTTTTTCAACAGGAGTCTTTTCTTCGTTTTCGAGGTCCTCGGTTGATACGGGCTTTTCTTCAGCAACGGGCTTCGGCTCGGTTTTCTCAACTGTGCGTCGCGATGGTTTCGGTATAGTCGGCACCACACTCTCTATGGGCGATGGGATATCATCCAGAGTGGGCATGGGCGGCTCAGGCATATCACTTGGCGGCTCGGGCAAGGGCTCGTCGTCCGAGAACAACGAAGGATATTTTTTGTCGATTTCAGCCAGTTTCTCATCGGTCACTGCATCGTCGAGATAAACCGTTTCAAATTGAGCGAACGGCTGATTCAACGCATCGGCCAATGACTTATCGGGTGTAAAAGTCAACTTGCCGTGTTCAGGCAGTTCATTGGCATTGCCTGTTGACACATTCACACTCTTACGAGGCTTAACGCGAATGACCTTGAATGTTCCGACACCCTTGATTTTTACACTTTCACCATCAATCAACGTCTGGGATACCGTTGCAAAGAGTTCACGCAGGAACAATTCGCACACACGCTTGGATGTCGAGGTGGTCTCGGCCATCAAGTCAACAAGTTCGACAAATGTGATTTTTGTATTCATGCCCTTTCCCTATTATTTAAGTTTTGCCTTAAGGACATTGCTCACTTTAAAGCCCAGGACCACTTTGGGCGGCACGAGCATACGGCGGCCACTCTTGGGATTGACCATCACACGCTCGTTGCGTTTCTTGGGCTCAAATGTGCCGAATCCCGGCAGCACCACGCTATCCATCTCGCCGCAGCGGGAGCGCAACACGCCAGCAAATGCATCAATCAATTTATTCACATCTTCAGTCGAACGACCCAGATTACCTGCAACCGTTTCGACCAGTTTCTTGTTGTCCATCGCAAGTACAAAGATTTTAATGTGCAAAATTAACGATTATTTTTGTCATTTGGCCTTTTTCATTTAATTTTGTACATTATTATAACTAATTAATTCTGTACACTATGAGAAAAATCGTTATTCTTGACGGATATGCCGGCAATCCCGGTGACCTCTCCTGGGAGCCGATGAAGGCATTAGCGCCGTGTGACATCTACGACTTTGGTACCGCCGACACTGTGCTCGAGCGCTGCAAGGGAGCCGAAATGGTACTGACAAACAAGGTCCCGGTCGATGCTGCCACCATCGCGCAGTTGCCTGACCTGAAATACCTTGGCGTGATGGCAACCGGATTCAATGTCGTGGACAGTGCCGAGGCTGCACGCCGTGGCATCATCGTTACCAATGTGCCAGCCTACAGCACCGATAGCGTGGCACAGCTCACAATTGCCCACCTGCTCAACATTTGCTGGCAGCCCCAACACTATACCGACGAAGCCCACGACCTGAAGTGGACAAACTGCGGCAGTTACGCATACTTTAACACACCCCTTATCGAGTTGGCGGGCAAGCAGATGGGTATCGTTGGACTGGGGAACATCGGCGGTGCCGTGGCCCGCATGGCTCTGGCGATGAACATGCGCGTGATGGCCTATACCAGCAAGAGCCAGGACCAGTTGCCCGAGGGCATCATCAAGGCAGACAACCTGGAGCATCTGCTGCGCACCAGCGACGTGCTCACCATGCACTGCCCCCTTAATGCCGACACTACAGGAATGATTAATGCCGAGGGACTGTCGTTGATGAAGCAGGGCTCCATCGTGCTCAATATGGCACGCGGTGCCCTCATCAACGAGCAAGACCTGGCCGACGCGTTGAACAGCGGCCACCTGTATGCCGCCGCCATCGACTGCACCAGCGTCGAGCCGCCCGCAGCCGACCATCCATTGCTCAAGGCCCGCAACTGCTACATCACGCCCCACATCGGCTGGACCAGCTTTGAGGCCCGCAAGCGCCTGATGGACGTCATCACCAGCAACGTCGCTGCCTATCTCGACGGCAAACCCGTAAATGTAGTAAACCAATAACCGGGACAAAGGGACGGTTCTTTTGTCCCATTTTAAAAAAAACATACTATGAACGAGCTATTTAAAGATATAGAAGAGGCCCTGGCATGGGCCGAAGGCACCCATTGTGCCATCACCGTGTGTGACCTGGAGGGAAAAGTGATTTTCATGAACGAGCGTTCGCGTGCCACCTTTGACAAGGAAGGCCACACCATGCTCGGCAAGAATCTGATGCCCTGCCACAGCCCGAAGTCGCAGGAGAAAATCCGCCACATGATTGCCACCGACACCGTCAACTGCTACACCATCGACAAGCAGGGTGTCAAGAAGATGATTTACCAAACCCCATGGCGTAAGGATGGCAAAGTCTGCGGCATGGTGGAAATCTCCATGGTCATCCCCAACGAGATGCCCCACTATGTGAGGGGATAGGAATTAGATTTTAGGAATTGACTTGTCTAGAGTTGCCGTTTTTGACTGACTCTAGACAAGCATAATAGCAATCGTAGCATTATGAAACGTCTATTGATTATATCGCTATTGTCTATTCTTGCCGTTTGTTCGATGGCACAAGGGCGTTCAGAGCCGCTTTGGGTCATCGACGGGCTAGTGATGGACACGACTACTGGGGCGCACGGGGAATTTGTAACCGACAGCATAGAGCTGTGGCTCGAACGCTATTTCCCATTGATCAAGATGGATGACATCAAGGAAATCAAACTGCTACGGAACAGAGACATCCCGATAGGCTGCGGCAATCCCAACGGCATAATAATTCTCATCACGACACGAGAAGATAGCGGATTCCGAGACCTGGAACTCAACGGCGTTTACACGACCAAGAGGAAGAGAATCGGTCTGGCAGAACTATCCTGCAAGACCTACCTTGACCGCACCATTGAGAAGAAGTGGAAAATCAAGCACATAGAGTCTATCCAGATTCACCCCGAGGGAAAGACCGTCGTTGACCGCAAAGGCCGCTCCCACACCATCTACATCTCCATCACAACCAATTAATGGGACAAAGGGACGGTTCTTTTGTCCCATTTTCTATCATTTACTGAGCATCTGAGAGAGTCGATGAATCGTGCTATGAGCAATAAATGTTATACGAGATAATTGCCTTACACCGATACCATTCTCTAATGCCTTAATTATAACGTAGTTTCGGTTCTCTTTTGGCAGTTCCTTGAGGTTATGGTTCAATCCCTCGTTCTCACAAATACGGGCAACGCAATTTCGGGCTTGCTCATCAGTCATTTTCATCGAGTAATCAATCCCCAGCTTTTTCTCATCGACGGTTTCATTGATTTGGCACACCATCTCCTTGATCTCCCCCCAAGAGATATCTGAAAATGGCAATGCGTGAACACATAAACCCGGTTTGCCATACTTATACTCATACCAACTGCTCCAAGGGTACTCATCCAGGCTATTCACCATCCCTGCCCCTAAAGGATTTTGGTGGATATACTTTAACAACTTAATGAAATAGCCTACATCGTCAACAGGCTCACTCAAGAAGCGGTCTTGGAATAGTGGTCCACAGCGATCATATCGCTTGTTAACATAACTGACAAAAGAAATACCGATACTCTTCATCAGTTCACTCAATGTCTTGGCATGTTCTTGAATTAACAGATGAACATGGTTGCTCATCAGACAATATGCATAAATGTAACAGGATGGTTCCTTTGCAAGACCATCGTCATCAATGGGATGGGCATGCAGATCCAACACATTAATAAACTTCCTAAAATCTTGTTCATCATGAAAAATCACATTGCGATTAACACCACGCAACATAACATGGTAAACGCCCGTGACGCCTGTTTTTCTAGCTCTTCTTGGCATATCATTACCGATTTAGTTCATTTTAACATGCAAAAGTAATCATTTTTCTGAAACCTGGGACACAGGGACGGTTCTTTTGTCCCAAAGAAACGTAATTTTGGGACAAAAGAACCGTCCCTGTGTCCCAAAAGAACCGTCCCCGTGTCCCACAAAGAAATATTAGGGGAAGGTGTGGGTGAGTTGTGAGTTTTTTTGTAATTTTGTGGTTTGATTAGCAGAAAAACAATTTAAAACTAAATAATATGGCGGAGAATATTGAGAATATCAACGCATCGGGCGAGGAGAAGAAGCCCTTGAATTTTGTACAGCAGTTTGTCGCCGAAGACTTGGCGGCTGGTAAGAACGGAGGTCGCTTGAACACGCGTTTCCCGCCGGAGCCTAACGGTTACCTGCACATCGGCCATGCCAAGGCTATCTGCATGGACTTTGGTGTAGCTGAGATGTTTGGCGGCACGTGCAACCTACGCTTTGACGACACCAACCCCCAGAAGGAGGACACCGAGTATGTCGAGGCCATCATGCGCGACATCCACTGGCTGGGCTATGACTGGGGCGACCGTCTGTACTACGCCAGCGACTACTTCCCCAAACTGTACGATTTCGCCATCCGCTTGATTAAGGAGGGCAAGGCATACGTTGACGACCAGACCAGCGAGCAGATTGCCCAGCAGAAGGGCACGCCCACCACGCCTGGCACCAACAGCCCCTACCGTGACCGCACCGTCGAGGAGAACCTGGACCTGTTCCAAAGGATGAATGCGGGTGAATTTGACGAGGGCAGCCACGTGTTGCGCGCCAAAATCGACATGGCGTCGAGCAACATGCACTTCCGCGACCCAATCATCTACCGCATCATCAAGACACCGCACTGGCGCACGGGCAACAAGTGGAACGTCTATCCCATGTATGACTTCGCCCACGGCCAGAGCGACTACTTCGAAGGCGTGACCCACTCGATTTGCACCCTGGAGTTTGTACCCCACCGCGACCTGTACGACTACTTCGTGCACGAGTTGGCCGGCGAAAGCGCCAGTGAGTACTGCCCCCGTCAGATTGAGTTCAACCGCCTGAACCTCACCTACACCGTGATGAGCAAGCGCAAACTGCTGCAACTCGTCAAGGAAGGTCTCGTGGCAGGTTGGGACGACTGAACGACATCGGCCTGCTGGAACACAACATCCGCGAGGAACTCAACCATCATGCCAACCGCGTGAGTGCCGTTCTCAACCCTGTTAAGGTCGTTATCACCAACTATCCCGAGGACAAAGTCGAGATGATGGAGATGGACAACAATCCCGAGCAGGAGAACGCCGGCAAGCACCAGATGCCGTTCTCGCGCGAGATTTACATTGAACGTGACGATTTCATGGAGGAGCCCCCAAAGAAGTTCTTCCGCCTCACTCCGGGCAAGGAAGTGCGCCTCAAGGGAGCCTATATCATCATGTGTACCGGTTGCACCAAGGATGCCGACGGCAACGTGACCGAAATCCAGTGTACTTATGACCCTGACACCTTGAGTGGCAGCGCAGGCAGCCAGCGTAAGGTCAAGGGTACCCTCCACTGGGTGAGCGCCCGCCATTGCGTGGATGCCGAGGTTCGTCTGTATGACCGCCTGTTTGCCGTTGAAAATCCCAGCGCCGACACCGAGCACGACTTCCGCGAGCTGCTCAACCCCGAGTCGTTGCGCGTCATCAACGACGCCAAGATTGAGCCGTTCCTTGCCGAGACCGCCAAGGTGGGTGACACCTTCCAGTTCCAGCGCATCGGCTACTTCTGCGTCGACGAGGACACCACCGAAGGCCATCTTGTCTTCAACCGCACCATCGGTCTGAAGGACAGCTGGGCCAAACAGCAGGGAAAATAAGCAATTTGCTGTTACTGATGAAAAAAGAAAACATACAGCAAGCCAGGGCTCAGCAGGAAGCTGATATCGTCCAATGCCTCAAAGTGTTGAGCGCCGGTGGACTGATACTCTACCCTACCGACACGGTGTGGGGCATCGGCTGTGACGCGACCAATCCTGAAGCGGTACAGCGCGTCTATCAGCTCAAGCAGCGCAACGACAGCAAGGCGCTTATCGTACTTATCGACAGTGCCGACCACTTGGACCATTATGTGGTGGACGTGCCCGCCATTGCACGCGAATTGATTGACGTGGCAGTCAAGCCGTTAACCATCATTTACGAAGGCGCTTACAACCTTGCCCCCAATCTGTTGGGAGCAGAGGACAGCGTGGGTATCCGCATCCCCAACGACGAGTTCTGCCACCGCTTGTGTGAGCGTTTTGGCAAGCCCATCGTCTCGACTTCGGCCAATGTGAGCGGACAACCCACAGCCAAGACTTTTGCCGAAATTGATGACGTCATCAAGGGTGGTGTGGACCATGTCGTTGAGTACCGCCGTACCGACAACACGCCTCACCAGCCGTCAAACATCATCCTGCTGAGCCGAGACGGCACTTTCAAAATCATCCGTTAATCCATAGCATATATCATGAAAATCAGGCTAGACATTAATAACAAAGCCCATTTACAGCGCATCAAGTATGTCGTTGGTGACTTCGTAATGTCCAACCTGGCGTGGTTCACCTACAACATCGTACGTTACCAGACAGGCAACGTGGTGGGTTGGCCCTATCTCGTGAGCTATCTCAAGAGCGATGTGGTCATCGCGGGACAGATCATTTTCCCGTTGCTGATGATGGTAACCTATATCTTCAGTGGCTACTACAACAACGTGTGCCGCAAATCCCGCGTACAAGAACTGCTCACCACAATGGCAAGTGCAGGCATCAACACCCTGCTCATCTTTTTCCTGGCCCTTATCAACGACGTCATCGGTGTGCGCGGCAATGACTATGTGATGATTCTCATCCTGTGGGCGCTGTTGTTCGGCTTTGTCTATCTCGTGAGGGCATTGATTACCAATGCCGCCTCCAAGCAAATCAAGTCACGCAAGTGGACCTTCCCTACTCTTATCATCGGCAGCGGATCGGCAGCCATGGCTTTTGCCAACAAACTCAATGCCCGCCGCAACTCGTTAGGATATGATATCAAAGGCTTTGTCAACATTCCTGGCGAGAATCCGGTGAAAGGTAATCCGCTGCCCCTATATGAACTGAACGAACTGAATGAGGTCTGTGCAAAGGAAAACATTTGGGAACTCATTGTAGTGCCCACCCGTGACGATACGGTGCAGACAATGAGTGCCATCAACAAGTTGTTCGCCCTGGGCCTGCCCATCATGATATCGCCCGAGTACTTCAACAAGATGCAGACTCCGGTGACGATATCTGACATCTATGGCGAGCCTTTGGTCAACATCTCGCGCAGCAGCATGAGCGACGGTGGCAAGAATATCAAGCGTGCCCTCGACGTGCTCGTCTCGATTGTGGCGCTGATTCTGCTGTCACCTCTCCTCCTCATCGTGTCGCTAATCATCAAGGGGACCAGCCCCGGACCCATCTTTTACATGCAGGAACGCATCGGTCTGCACAACAAGCCGTTCAATATCATCAAGTTCCGCTCGATGGTGCATAACGCAGAGGTTAACGGCAAGCCCCAGCTCTCATCGGACAACGACCCGCGCATCACCCCATTTGGACGCTTCATGCGCAAGTACCGTATCGATGAGTTGCCCCAGTTCTGGAATGTAATCAAGGGTGAAATGTCGCTCGTGGGCCCGCGTCCCGAGCGCCGTTACTACATCGACATGATTACGCCACTGGTACCCGCTTACTCTCTGCTCCACCAAGTGCGTCCCGGAATCACCTCGATGGGCATGGTCAAGTTCGGCTATGCCAAGAACGTCGATGAGATGGTCGAGCGTGTCAAGTATGACCTGATGTACCTGAATAACATGTCACTGCTCAACGATATCAAAATACTCATCTACACTATAAAAATCGTCTTTACAGGACGCGGAATGTGATGGCTCAGAACTTAGCCAGACATAGTACAACCAAAACCGACCAAAACGTTGCCAATGAGAGTCAAAACGGCTGGTGGATGCGGCTGCTCATGTGGCGAGAACGATATGTGCCCGACAAGACATTTGTCGTCATGCTCGCACTCATCGTGGGCATTGCCGCCGGACTGGCTGCTGTGCTGCTCAAGACGCTCATCGGCCTCATCGCCGGTTTCCTCACCAGCCGCTTCATCGCCGAACAGGGCAACCTGTTGTACCTGGTTTTCCCTGCCATCGGTATCTTGCTGGCAAGCCTCTATGTCTATTACATTGCCCGCGAACCCATCTCGCATGGTGTGACACGTGTGCTCTATGCACTGGCGCTGAAAAAGAGCCGCCTCAAAATCCACAATATGTACTCGTCACTCATCGCCTCATCGGTAACTATCGGTTTCGGTGGTTCGGTCGGTGCCGAGGGTCCTATTGTTTTCACAGGAGCAGCAATCGGCAGCAATCTGGGTCAAGCTTTCAGGCTCACCCCCCAAACGCTTGCCATGCTCGTGGCATGTGGCGCGGCGGCAGGTATTGCCGGCATCTTCAAGGCTCCTATTGCTGGTTTGCTGTTTACTATCGAGGTGCTGATGATTGACCTCACCGCTGGTGCCGCCATCCCGCTGATTGTGGCATCGGTGGCTGGTGCGACCGTTTCCTATGTCTTCACAGGCTATAACGTCGAATTCTTTTTCTCACAGAGCGAGCCGTTTTATGCCTCGCGCATCCCGTTCGTGGTACTGTTGGGCGTATTCTGCGGCTTTGTGTCGCTCTATTTTATCACCCTCGTCGACAGGATTGAAGCGAGGTTCAAGCGGCTGCGCAACCGCTGGGTCAGGTTTGCCGTGGGCGGCATCACATTGAGCATTCTCATCTTCTTGATGCCACCGCTCTACGGTGAAGGCTTCGAGGGGGTGACACGTCTCATCAACGGTGACGTCACAGGCATCTTCAACAACAGTCTCTTCTATCCCTATCGCGACAACGTGGTCGCAGTGCTGCTGTTCTTGTTCGCACTGGGTGCATTCAAGGTGTTTGCAACGGCGGCGACCAACGGCGGCGGTGGCGTGGGCGGAACCTTCGCCCCCTCCCTGTTTGTGGGCTGCATGACAGGCGTCTTCTTTGCTTACCTGTTCAACCACTTGGGCTTCATCGACCCCGAAACACCCTTGAGCATCAAGAATTTCGCCCTAATGGGAATGGCGGGCGTGATGGCAGGCGTAATGCACGCTCCACTGATGGGCATCTTCCTCACGGCCGAGATGACGGGCGGATATGACCTGTTCCTCCCGCTGTTGATTGTTTCAGCCAGCAGTTACGGCATCTGCCGCATTTTCACCCCCTACGGCATCTACTCCCGCCGTCTTGCCAAGCGAGGCGAGTTGCTCACACACCAGAAGGACCGTTCGGTACTCACACTGTTGAAGATGGACAGCGTGATTGAGAAAGATTTCTCTACCGTTCACCCCGATATGAGCCTCAAGGATATGGTGGACATTATCGCACAAAGTCATCGCAACCTTTTCCCTGTCACCGACGACAACGGGAAACTCATCGGCGTTGTGCAGCTCGACGACATCCGCAACATCATGTTCCGCCCTGACTTGTACCGACGTATGCAGGTCAACCGCTTCATGGCAATTCCGCCCGCCAAGGTCATCGTCGGCACTCCAATGGAGAAGGTAATGAAGACATTTGACGACACCGGAGCCTGGAATCTGCCCGTCGTTGACGAGGACGGCAAATATGTAGGCTTCGTGTCCAAGAGCAAGATATTCAACAGCTACCGCCAGGTGCTGAAACACTACACATACGACTAAACATACTTTAATTATGAGAAAGCTTTACATCATATTTATCCTGATGGTTGCAACACTGATGTCAACCACCGTTCAAGCAACAGAAGCAAGCGAAACTGTGGGCTTGCCAGAGAGCACCGCTGCTCAAGTGGGGCCAGCTATCAATGCCACCGACACAGTGCCCATTAATTCTACTGATTCGATATCAGAACAAGTAGTATTTGACCCGGCAAGCGAGTTAGAGCTCTTGAACCAAGTCAACAAGTACCGCAAATACAACGGTCCGGATTTTCATTTCCTCAAGAACACCACCAACCCAGCTGCAAAGCCTTATACGTTCTTGCAGGACCAGACGTGGGTAGGCATCCCGTTGTTCGTGGCCGGCATGATAGCGAAGGGCGAGAAAGAGGCTTTCCGCCAGAACTACAATAATCCGAACACCAAGATTCGCCTCATCAAGTACAATTTCCATAGCGAAATTGACAATTACACCCAGTTTGCAGGCATCGGCTTGACTGTCGGACTCAAGTTGGCTGGCGTCGAGGGCCGTTCATCCTGGCCGCGACTGTTTGCCTCGTCACTCGCTTCCTACGGCATCATGGCAGGCTTTGTCAATGGTATCAAATACACCGCCAGCGAGTTACGTCCCGATGGCTCAACGCGCAACTCATGGCCCTCGGGGCACACAGCGACAGCCTTTGTCGGCGCAACTATCCTGCACAAGGAATACGGCCTGACGCGCTCGCCGTGGTACTCCATCGGTGGCTATACTGTCGCCACCGCCACCGGCGTAATGCGTGTATTGAACAACAGGCACTGGATCAGCGACGTGCTCTCGGGTGCCGGCATCGGTATTCTCTCGACCGAGTTGGCATACGGCATCTGCGACCTGCTGTTCAAGGAAAAAGGCTTGCTGATGAATGACCTCGCTTACTATCCCAACCTGAGAGAGAATCCGTCATTCTTCTCCATCTCAATGGGTATCGGACTGGGGAACAAGCATTTGACATTGCCGGGGTTCAACTTTGGCATCCAGCTTCCTGATGACGATCCTGATTACGATGGTGCCGATACGCAATCGCTCAAGCTCAAATTCCGCTCTGCGACAGCTGTGGGCGTCGAGGGTGCCTGGTTTTTCAACCCCTATATTGGCATCGGCGCACGTCTTCGCGTCAAGAGTACGCCCATCAATGGCTGGTCACAATTTACCAATATTGAGAGGGAGAGTTTGAAAGACATTGCTGACGATCCCGATTTTCAAAATGCCATCCAATACTTTGACCTCGAGATTGAGAGTGACCACATTACCGAATTTGCAGCCGATGCCGGCCTATACTTCAGCCTGCCATTATCCTCCCGTTTAGCCATCGGCTCCAAGTTACTCGTCGGCCGCAGCATCATGGACGACATTGAAGTGACTGCCAAATTCCTTGGAAACAAGGTTGACTATGATGGCGATGGCAATTTCTTTACTGAAGATGATATAGTTGCCTACAAGGAATGGGACTACATCGATGTACATGCCTCCAACTCAATGAAATTCGGTACGGGCCTGTCTCTAACCTGGGCATACAAGAATTCATTCTCGTGGCGAGTGTTCTGTGATTATGATTATTCGCACAAAACCTATACCGCGACCTATGCTCCGTTCTTGTACCTGGAAGACTTCTGTCCAAGATTACGCGATGAATTAATTGAGGCTGCAAACTGGAATCCAGTGCAGGAGTTCAAATCCAGCGCTAGCAAGCACCTGCACCAGTGGGTATTGGGCGGAGCCCTGTGCATCTCTTTCTAGTTAGGAATTAGGAGTTAGGAATTAATAAAGCCACTATGACTAAAGAGGATTTAAAGATTGTTTTTTTCGGGACGCCCGACTTTGCTGTCGAGAGTCTGAGCCGTCTGGTGGACGGCGGTTATAACGTAGCAGCTGTTGTCACCATGCCCGACAAGCCCGCAGGACGCGGACGCCAACTGCAAGAGAGCGATGTGAAGCGCTATGCCGTAGAGCACGGCCTGCCCGTGCTGCAGCCCGTGAGCCTCAAGGACGAGGCCTTTATCGAGGAGTTGCGCTCGTTTGGTGCCCAGCTGTTTATCGTCATCGCCTTCAGGATGCTGCCCGAAGCGGTGTGGCAGATGCCGCCGCTGGGAACCTTCAACCTGCACGCATCACTCTTGCCACGCTACCGTGGTGCCGCTCCCATCAACTGGGCCGTGATGAACGGTGACACCGAGACGGGTGTGACCACCTTCTTCCTCAAGCATGAGATTGACACAGGCGACGTAATCCAGCAGCGCTCCTGTCCCATCGGCCGCAACGAGAACGTGGAAGACATCCACGACCGCTTGATGGTCATGGGTGCCGACATGCTCATCGAGACCGTTGACGCCATCATCGCTGGCACCGTCAAGCCCATTCCGCAAGACCAGATGCTCACTGCAGGCCAACAGCCCACTCCCGCCCCAAAAATTTTCAAGGACACCTGCCGCATTGACTGGAGCCGTTCTGCCGAGGCTCTGTACAACCACATCCGCGGCCTGTCGCCCTACCCTGCCGCATGGACCACAATCGAGAATGAGGAAGGAAAGGATTGCACCACCATAAAAGTATATGCCACCGGTGAGCCACTACCCTTCGCGGCAAGCGAGTCACCAGCTCCAGGCACTATAGTTGCCGACCGCAAGACCCTGCGAGTGGCATGCGCCGACGGATGGCTGCAATTGCTGTCACTGCAACAGTCGGGCAAGAAGAGAATGGACACCGACGCTTTCCTGCGCGGCTACACCATCTCCCCAACAGCCCGCTGCAAATAACCGCCCCCCTTTAGAGGGCAGCACAATAAAAAAACGAATCTCACCAATGTCCCGATTTGGGAACAATTGGTGAGATTCGTTTTACTTATAGGTGATTGTCTTAGTTGTCACTAAGCAACTTGTCAATCAAAGATGTCACATCGGCGATGCCGATTTCGTTGTCACCATTGACGTCAGCGCTATCAGTGAAGATATCACCACCGCCCAACAGATAGTCGATGAGCAATGTCACGTCATTGATATTCATGGCTCCGTCATGGTCCACGTCACCAATCTCATAGGCAGGACCTTGCTGCGGCAAGGTAACCTGCTGAGTGTTACTCCACTGGCTCACGGTGCCGTCGATATAGAGGGCTTTCACCTTATAGGTATAGGTTGCACCAGCGATGAGGTTCTCAAGCAAGTAGTTCATGGTGGTGATGCCGTCCACTGTCTGGCTATTGCCACCGGTGGCATACTCCAAGGTGTAGCTGGTCACACCAGCAGCAGGAGTCTCGTCGGTCCAGTCAGCACGGAAGGAATTGGCAGTGATGAACTGCTCGTCGGCGGGCAGCATCACGGGAGTGGCCTTGGTAAACGCTGCGGTACCGTTCAGAGCCACATAGACGGTGTCGGCATCCTTGCTGCGCAACATTACACGAGCATTGACGGCGCCAACAGTCTTGGGAGAATAGGTCACGGTCACTTCCACACCATTCATTGCAGTAGCCTTGGTGATATTACTCTTGTTGATAGAGAATGCTCCACCGGGGTTGTTCTGGACTGACAGGTAAACAGAGCCGGAAAGGTTCTGACCAGTTACGGTAAACGTGCCAGTGACAGTCTCACCAACCGAAGCACTCAGATTGACTTCGTTGGGATTAACCAAGATTACAGGCTTCACATTAGCGTTACCTGTGAGCGATACGCTCTTGGTTTCGGCACCAGGATAGGCAACATTGACACGGCCAGTGTGAGCGCCGCCAGTTGTGGGAGCAAAGGTTACAGTAATCGTAGCACCAGCTGCTACCTCGGCTGCCGAGAGGCTAGCGGGAGAAACAGTGTAGTGACCATTACCGGCAATTTCAAAAGTCACTTCCCCACTGCTCAAGTTAGTACCAGAAACAGTGAAGGTCTGGGTAACAGTTTCACCAGTGTTAATGGTGCCGAAGTCCAGTGACTCGGGCTCAACATTCAGTACAGGATAGGTAACCTCGCCACCGGGAGGCTGGATACCGATAACCATCTGCTGATACAGGTCAAAGTTCCAACCCTCATAATCGATAAAGGCATTGAGAGCAAAGTCGCCATCACCGGCACCACTCCAGCCCCAGTTGACGTGATACAAGTTGCTCGATACGGTATAACCATCAACATTGAAGGCGTGACCACCGCCTTGACCCTCGTCGGAGATACCCATATACACAATGGGATGACCAGCCTCGAGTTCGGCCTGAATCATAGCAGCCCACTGTGCATCGGTATAATAGTTATAGGTGCCATAATAGTTATTCTTCTTCACCGCTCTCACGCTATTGTCATAGCCGAAGAACTTGCAAGCCTTAACGATAAGGCTGGTGCTGTCTGAACTGATACCGCTACCGTCAGCGCCATAGTTCATGTGCTCAGCTTGACCAACGTAACGCATAAGCGTTGCGACAGCAGCTTTGGAGACTGCAGTACCGCCCCAATAGCCATAAGTATTCTTCATATTGGCCCAGTCAAAGGTCGTTGAAGGCAGTTCGGGCACTTGGACCCAAGTATAGTTTTCCCTAAAACGATAAGCAGGCACTACTCCGGTTTCAGTAGTCGGGTATTTCCAGTAATAGAACACCTGAGCCAGTGAGGTGGCAGGGCAACCTGTCAGGCACTGCGTACCGTTGATGACACACTGATTCCAATAAGGTGCCTGTTGGTCCCACTTCGAAGCGAGAAGCGGAGCCACGGTCTTAGCACGGCTTGGAGCCTTAGGCTTCTCGACCTCGAGGCCGGGATGAGCCTGGAGGAACTCAATCTGGCGCTGGTAGTAGTCAAGCCACACCTGCATATTGGAAGGGATATTATTGAAATCGATAGGGGCATCACCCACTGCGAGGATGTCCGTTGCACGGTCTTCACCCGAAACGATAACAAAGCGGTCGGCTGTATTGAAAACATACATCACCGCCATATTGACGTTTGCGGAATTGGTAATGGTTCGTTGTGATACAAACTGGATGGTAGCGGGAGACATCATTTTGCCTCTCGAGGCATTGGTTTTTAAGAAGGCTTCTGCTTTGGCCTGGGCCGTCATTCGGTCCACATTGGCTGCAATAGACTGCATAGCTACCAAAGCAACCATCAATAATAAAGTTATCTTCTTCATATTACGATGTTTAAATAAAATGATTATTTTTAACAAAAAGCGTGCAAAGTTAAGAAAACAAATGTGAATATACCAAATTATTTGTCATTCGTTAACAACATGATATGGCTTTTTTCTATCAATTAACAATTACATACAACAATGCGGGACGCTTCAATAACATGAAACGTCCCGCTGAAATGGTTTTAACCTATCCAACCGTTGGTTGGAACCTGAGAGGATTAACGAGTCAGCATGCCGCTAACCCTGGGTTTATTGAATCGTGTTTCAGTGCCACTGCCTAATAACATATCAATCAGTTCAGTAACATCAGCAATCGATACCTTACCGTCAAGGTTGACATCGGCAGCAACAAGATCAATTTCTACGCTGTTGTCCAGGATGTAATCAGTCAGGTCAGAAATGTCCAAAATTGATACAACACCGTCACGGTTAACGTCGCCAAGCAGATAATTCTGGAACAGGGTAACCTCCTCGATGTTGCTCCAGTTGCTCTCGGTACCATCCTGATAGATAGCCTTCACCTTGTAGAGGAAGGTACCCTCGGCAGCAAGGTCATCAACAGTGTAGAACTTGTCGGTGATACCGGTAATCAGGCGATAGAGGGCATCGCCAGTCTCGTTAGCCCTGAGTTTAGACTCTGTAGCATTTCCTGCATAGACCTCAATCAAAACCATGCTGGGCGAGAAATTGTCATCGGGCGTTTTGATGGTAATCTTCTCGCCAGTGCTTGCCGTTACGAGCCATGAGTAGGTCTCGTTGGCAGCAAAGAGGTGGTTCAAGGCAGCAGTCTGAGGTGTCGATACTGACATGTTGCCAACACCATCTTCGTTATCGGCAGTCGTAATCTTCATCGTGAAGGTAGCATTCTCATAGCCTGCAGGGATGGTGAAGGTGATGTTGCCTTCGGTACCAGTATTGTTATAACGGTTCCTGAAGTAAACTACACCATAGCCACCACGCACATTGGTACCGCCCCAAGGTGCGGTCAAGGTGACTGCACTATAGCCTTGGCTTGTATATTGAGTACCATCAAGTGTACCGATGAGTTCGGGCTCAGGCTCAGGCTCAGACTTGGCAGTTACCTCGAGGGTATAGCTGGCCACATTGTCGGCAGGAGTCTCGTCGCTCCAGTCAGCACGGAACTTGTTCAGGTTGATGTAGCTCTCATTGGCTGGCAGCATTACGGGAGCAAACTTCACGAGGTCGGCCTGACCATTCAATGTCACAGTCACAGGCTGAACATTGGGACTGGTGATGGTCACGCTACCAGTATTGGTACCAAATGCCGTCGGTGTATAGGTCACATTAATAACCTCACCGTTAACGGCTCCGGGAATGAGTTCGGTCTTGTCGATGGTGAAGCCTTCACCCTGGACTGCAAGCGTCACATTGCCCTCAAGGTAGGCAGCACTCAGTTCAAACGACTTGGTAACCGGAGTGCCCACTGTGGTAACAAAGTCGAGCGAGGTGGGATTAGCACTGAGGCTAGGTGTCGTGGTGGCAGTACCGTTAAGGGTAACATTAACCTGCTCAGCACCAGTGCTGGTCAAGGAAACCACACCCGTATGGGTACCGCTTGTCGTCGGCTTGTAGGTTACAGTTACAGTAGCGCCGTTGGTAGCGGCAGTTTTGGTGATATTGGTCTTGTCAATCGTGAAGCCAGCGCCACTCACCGACAGCAACACATTGCTTGCGAGGTCGGTACCCACAACCGAGAAGGTCTTGGTCACCGTTTCGCCCACATTAGCGTTGAACGACAGCGAGGTGGGATTAGCAACAATAGTGGGATTGCCTGTTGCTGTACCATTCAGGGTAACGGTAACAGTCTCGGCACCATTGCTGGTCAGGGTAACCGTTCCTGTATGGGTACCTGGTGCTGTGGGATTATAGGTCACAGTAACAGTTGTACCGTTGTTTGCTGCGCTCCTGGTGATATTGCTCTTGTTGATTGAGAAACCGGTACCGCTGCACGTCAGGAATACGGTGCTGGTCAGGTTGGTTCCTTTGACTGAGAAGGTCTCGACCACAGGAGTTCCGACAGCCGTGCTCATGCTGATTGAGGTGGGCTCAACTGTAATCTTGGGAGTCGTAGCGGCCGTACCCGAAACGCTGACAGTCTTGCTTGCAGCACCACTGCTTGCAATTGTGATAGTAGCGTTCTGGGTTCCTGCTGTAGTGGGTTTGTAAGTCACGGTGATGGTTGCGCCAGCCTGGGCCTGCTCAGCAGTGAGGGTAGCAGGCGATACGGTAAAGGTGCCGCTGCTCGACGTAATGTTCACGTCACCACGCAGGTCTGAAGCGCTAACAGTGAAGGTCTTGGTATAGGTCTCGCCAGTAGCACAGCCGGTGAAGGTCAGTGAAGTGGGGTCAACAGTCAGTTCGGGAGTGGTAACATTTCCAGGAGGAGCGATACCAATAATCATAGCCTCGCCATAATTGAACACATAGGAGCCTGACTGGCCGGTAGCACCGGTAGCGGTGGTGAAGTTGTGCAGCGTGCAATAGCCGTTGCTGTCGCCACTCCAGCCCCAGTTTACATAGAATTGGCCACTGCTATTGACACCAAATACATTGAAGGCATGACCAGCAAGCTGATAGCTGCTGTAGTCATAGGCCAAATATTCGATAGGACGTCCATTGTACAGCTCATTCAGCATAAACTGGCTCCACTCGTCGTCAGTATACTGCTGCGGGCCATTGCTATAGCCACCCCACCAGCCACCAGAGGACACGAGCTCCGTGAGCAGGAGATATTCGGCATCAGTATAGCCCATATTGTGGCAACCCTCCAAGATTTCAGGGTCGTTAGCACCACTGGCATCATAACCGTACATATAATCGGGAATGGCCTGGCCTACATAACGCATCAGCCATGCAACAGCGTTAGCTTGCGTAGTATTGTAGCTGGTGTTTGTCGGACCGGTGTACTCATCGAGGATATTGTCCCAGTCGGCCTCACGTGCAGGCAGAGCAGCTGCCGAGTAGCCACCAGAACTCGAACTCGAGATGGCAGGCAAAGCAGGGAATGTAGTGGGCCATTTCCACTTGTAGAAACACATAGCCAGCGACGTGGCAGGGCAGCCAGTAACAGCGCGACGGCCACCACTAGTGGGGCACTGGTTGTTATAAGGAGCGCTCTGGTCCCAATTGGCTTTTACAAGCGGTGGAACGGCGGTGACGGTAAGCATGGGAGCCTCTACCGGCTTCCTGGTACCTGCCTTGATACCGTCAATCTGGAATTTGTACTTATTGAGCAGCCACTGCATGGCGGGAGGAATGTTATCAAGGTCAAGAGCACCTTCCTCACCGTACATCAGAATCATCGGCGCTTGGTCATCACCGGCAACTACTACATAGGAATGATCCGTGTTGAATATGTAGTAGTCCACAGCCGTGGGCTTGGCCACCGAGGCTTCGGCCTTAACGAGCTTGAGGTTGTTCACAGCGGTGGCATTAAGACTACCGGCTTTTACTTGTTTTCTAAGAAATGAGTTGGCTGCGGCCTGGGCCTGTGTAGCGGTCACATCGGCGGCAGACATCTGTAGAGTCGCAAGAACGACTGCCAAAAGAAATAGAATTTTTTTCATGAGTTTTGGTATGAATGATAAACAATGTTGGTTTATATAAATGACACGCAAAGATAACAATACTATTAAGAATAATCCAAATTTTTCTTAGCAATTATCAAGAAAAATCACCCATTTCCAAAAGTCCTAAAGCAAAAATGCATATTTTTTCAACCAACTGTCAAAATCGGCATCAGAACGGAATCCACACATGATGACCACACAATTAATAATGGAATGCCCATCACAAACGCACCTAAATCGACGATACAAATCACTGATGCTCAGTGAGCAAGTCAATAGAATTGTTCAGAGCACAATAATTCTTCAAGCCTGTTTTAACATCAAGATAATTCCTAAATTATGTTTAACAGCACCTCGATATAGAAGGAATTGAGTAATTTTGCAGCAACATTAGTTAAATGTATTGATGAACAACAACAATCAACATAGCGTCCAGGACTCCTTGCGCAACCGCGAGGAGAAACGGTGTACGCTGGTGGGCATGACCAGTGACGTGTGCCTGTCGGTGCTCAAGATTGTTACTGGCTTTGTCGGGCATTCCAGTGCCATCCTTGCCGACGGCATCCACAGCATCAGTGACACGGTAACCGATGCGCTGGTCTATGCCATGGTGCGACTCTCGGGCAAGGGCGCTGACGAGCGTTACCGATATGGCAGGGGCAAATATGAGACCCTGGCGGCTTTTCTGATTAGCATCATCCTGGTGGTGGTCGCATTAGGGCTGTTGACCGAGGGGGTGAAAGACGTGTGGGCAGCTTTTCAAGGCGAGACCTTAGAGCGTCCTCATGACATCGCCCTCATCGTGGGCATCATCGCCGTCGTGGTCAAGGAGAGCCTCTATCACTACACGCGGCTCAAAGGACACAAAACCGATAGCAGCGCGCTGAAAGTGTATGCCTGGCACCATCGTGCCGACGCGCTCTCGACTGCTGCCACTCTACTGGGTGTTGCGGGAGCGATGTTCCTGGGGGAGCGTTGGCGCGTGCTTGACCCGATAGCCGCTATTGCCGTGAGCGTGCTCATCCTTGTGCTCGCCTATCGACTGGGACGGCCTGCCGTTGAAGAACTCCTTGAAGTCTCCCTCCCCAAAAACGAGCAGGACAAGATTGCCGACATCGTCATCGGCACCCCTGGCGTGAATGCGTTCCACAACCTGCGCACCCGCCGCAACGGCAACCTGCGGGTGGTGGATATGCACATCAAGGTGGACGGTGACCTGAGTGTCAACGAGTCCCACAGCATCACCCGCGAAATCGAGAAACAATTGAGCGATGCCTTGGGTGAAGTGATGACCAACATCCATGTTGAGCCCTACCACGGCACCAACGACTGCGAAAAAAAGAGTTAAAAGCAATAAATCCTAGACCATCTAGAGATTCTAGACCATCTAGACAAACAATGGAACAGATTACATTAAATAATACCCTGCCGCGCGTGTTCGCCGGCCACGATGGCATCCACAGCGACGTCTGGCTGCAGGATATCCATCTGGAGCGCGGCAAGCGTTATCTCATCAGTGCCGAGAGCGGCACAGGCAAGTCATCGATGTGCAGTTACATCTACGGCTATCGGCAAGATTATAGCGGCACCATCGCGTTTGACGGCACGGACATCCGCACGATGACCGTCGCCCAGTGGTGTGACGCGCGTCAGCGGCACATCGCCTACTTGCCGCAGGACATGCGCCTGTTCGGCGAACTCACAGCGATGGAGAACGTGGAACTGAAAAACCGCCTCACGGGCTTCAAGAGCCGTAAGGAAATCATCAAACTGTTTGAAACCATGGGCATTGCCGACAAAGTGGACAGTCTGGCCAGTAAACTCTCCATCGGCCAGCAACAGCGTGTCGCCATCATCCGCACCTTGTGCCAGCCCTGCGATTTCATCCTCCTTGACGAGCCGGTGAGCCACCTTGACGACGAGAACAACCGCATCGTTGCCAACCTCATCACTCAGGAAGCCACCCGACAGGGCGCCGGCATCATTGCCACCTCTGTCGGCAACCACCTGAAAATGGACGTGGACAAAGTCTTTAACCTTTAAGGACCTTAACAACCTTAAAGTCCTTAAAGACCTTAAAGACCCTAAAGACTGACAACTGAAAACTGAAAACTGAAAACTGAAAACTAAAATAAATGAACAATATCATCTGGAAACTGCTGCGGCAGCACATCAGCAAGGGACAACTCATCGGCTTTGCCATCGCCAACCTCATCGGGTTGACCATCGTCCTGCTTGCGGTACAGTTCTACCGCGATGTGCGCCCCGTATTCAACGACGAGGAGAGTTTTATCCGCAAGGACTACCTTATCATCACCCGAGCCGTGACAGGTGCCGGGGCGATGATGGGCAACAACGGCGAATTTACCGAAGCCGACATCAGCGACCTGGAGGGGCAGCCTTGGTGCCGCCAGGTGGGCGAATTCCTCAACAGCGACTTCGCCATCGATGCCCGACTGGGTGTGGGCAGCGGCCACGCCATGCGCAGCCAGTTCTTCTTTGAGGCCATCCCCGACGAGTTTATCGATATCGATCCTGCCGAATGGGGTTTCTCGCCTAGCAAGCCCGAAGTACCCGTCATCATCTCACGTGACTATCTGTCACTCTATAACTTCGGCTTCGCAGCCACACAGGGTATGCCGCGCATCAGCGAGGGGCAAGCCGAGATGATACCGCTGGATTTCACCCTGAGCGGCAACGGTTTGCGTGACAATATGCCAGGCCGCATTGTGGGTTTCTCCAACAGGCTGAATACTGTTATCGTGCCACAGGAATTCATGGAATGGGCCAACGAACGCTACGGCACGGGCATCCCGCAACGCCCCCAGCGCCTCATCGTCGAGGTGAACAGTCCGGGTGATGTCAAGATTGAGCAGTACATGAATGACCATCACTACGAGGTAGCGGGCGACAAGATGTCCTCGAGTAAGGCCAACTACTTCCTCACCGTCATCAGCGGCATTGTCATCGCCGTTGGTATCATCATCAGCCTGCTGTCATTCTTTGTACTCATGCTCAGCATTTACCTACTGCTGCAGAAGAACACCCAGAAGATTCAGGACCTCCTGTTGCTGGGATATTCGCCCAATCAGGTTTCCAAACACTATATCCTGCTTGTCGTGGGGCTCAACGCCGCGGTCCTTGTCTTTGCCATCATATTGATGTTACTGGGTCGTCTGACCTATATGGACATGATTCGAGCCTTCGGTGTCGGCGGTTCGGGCATCGGTGTCGCCATCCTCGTCGGCCTTATCATCATGGGAGCCATCACCGCCGGCAACATCCACGCCATCCGCCAGAAAATCGCCTCCCTCTGGCTCCACGAGAAATAAAACTGTGTTATTCCACGCTGGGAAGCGGGCTTCTTTAATGTTATATTAACATTAAAACGCATAAGTTCGAGGGAGAAAAATTTGTTCAATAATATATAATGTAGTACTTTTGTTGCAAAATTAACCATTAAACATAAAATAACAACTTAAACTACTGATTATCAAATGAGTATGGAGAAGAAAATCGTGGAATGCGTGCCTAACTTCAGTGAGGGACGCAATATGGCCACGTACGGTGGTGACCTTCGTGGGAGAGCCTGACGCTGTGCTTGAAGCTGCCTTCCAGGCTGTCGGCAAGGCTGGTCAACTCATCGACATGCGTGGACACCATGGTGCTCACCCGCGTATGGGTGCCACCGACGTTTGCCCGCTCATCCCCGTGGCCGGTATCACTCTGGAAGAGTGTGCCGAACTCGCACACAAACTGGCCGAGCGCATCGCCCGCGAACACAATATCCCCTGCTACTGCTATGAGGCTGCCGCAATGAAGCCTGGTCGCCAGAATCTGGCCGTGTGCCGCGCTGGTGAATATGAGGCATTGCCCGAGAAAATGGGTAATCCCGAGAAGGGTCCAGACTTCGGCGACCGTCCCTTCGACGAGGGCGTTGCCCGCACGGGTTGCACCGCAGTTGGTGCCCGCGACTTCCTTATCGCTGTGAATTACAACCTGAATACTACTTCGACGCGCCGTGCCAACGCTATCGCCTTTGACGTGCGCGAGAAGGGCCGCCCTGTTCGTGAGGGCAACCCCATCACCGGCAAAATCGTTAAGGACGAGAACGGCAACAACGTGATGAAGCCCGGTACCCTGAAGGGCACCAAGGCCATCGGCTGGTACATCGACGAGTACAAGATCGCTCAGGTGTCGATGAATATCACCAATATCAACGTGACTCCGCTGCACGTCGCATTTGACGAGGTGTGCCGCTGCGCACAGAACCGTGGCATCCGTGTGACGGGTACCGAAATCGTGGGTCTGATGCCCAAGCGCTGCCTGATTGAGGCCGGCAAGTACTTCCTGGAGAAGCAGCAGCGCTCGACGGGTATCCCCGAGGAGGACATCATCAACATCGCTATCCACTCGATGGGTCTGGACGACCTCAAGCCCTTCGATCCCCAAGAGAAAGTCATCGAGTTCATGCTCGAAGCCGACAATAAGTCCAATAACCGTCTGGTGGACCTCACCGTGACGGGATTTGCCGACGAGACCTCACGCGAATCGCCCGCTCCCGGCGGCGGCTCCATCAGCGCTTACATGGGTGCCCTGGCAGCATCGCTGGGTACCATGGTTGCCAACTTGTCAAGCCACAAGCCCGGCTGGGACGACCGCTGGAACGAGTTCAGCCAGTGGGCCGACAAGGGTCAAGCGCTCAAGGTCGAGCTGCTTCACCTCGTTGACGAGGACACCGACGCATTCAACCGCATCATGGCCGCCTTCGGTATGCCCAAGAAGACCGAGGAGGACAAGGCTGCCCGCACCGCTGCCATCCAGGATGCTACCCTGTATGCCACCCAAGTGCCCTTGCGCACAATGAAGGCTTCGTTCAAAACCTTTGAAATCTGCCGCGCTATGGTTGAGACCGGTAACCCCAACAGCGTGACCGATGCTGGCGTGGGCGCTCTCGCTGCTCGTGCTGCTGTCATCGGTGCCGGCATGAACGTGAAAATCAACGCTTCGAGCCTTACCGACCGCGCTGTTGCCGAGAAGCTTATCGCCGAGGCCAACGAACTCGTCGCCAAGGCTAACGCCGAGGAGGCAGAAATCACTGCCATGGTTGAAGAAAAAATCAAATAAAATCCAACAACTAGGGACTAGAAACTAAAAACTAAAATAATATGACCAAAGAAGAATTCATTGCCGACATTCGCGGTGGTATTCCCGAGGAATTGCCCGAACTGCAGGCCTACGACACCGAGATTAACCATGCACCCAAGCGCAAGGACATCCTCACCCCCGAGCAGAAAAAGCTCGCCTTGAGGAACGCCCTGCGTTACTTCCCCAAGAAACTCCATGCCGCTCTGGCTCCCGAGTTTGCTGAGGAATTGAAGAAATATGGTCGCATCTATATGTACCGCTATCGTCCCAAATATGAGATGTATGCCCGTCCCATCGACGAGTATCCCGCACGCTCACGTCAGGCTGCTGCTATCATGCTGATGATTCAGAACAACCTGGATCCTCGCGTGGCTCAGCATCCCCACGAGCTCATCATTTACGGCGGCAACGGTGCCATCTTCCAGAACTGGGCACAGTACCGCCTGGTTATGAAATACTTGAGCGAGATGACCGATGAGCAGACGCTCGTGATGTACTCGGGACACCCCCTGGGTCTGTTCCCCTCGCACAAGAATGCACCCCGCGTGGTGGTGACCAACGGTATGGTTATTCCCAACTACAGCAAGCCCGACGACTGGGAGCGTGACAACGCTCTGGGCGTTAGCCAGTATGGTCAGATGACCGCCGGTTCTTATATGTACATCGGTCCGCAGGGTATCGTGCACGGCACAACCATTACGGTGCTCAATGCTGCCCGCAAGCAGCTCGTGAAGCGTGGCCAGAAGGGTGGCGACATCCACGGTATGCTGTTCGTGACCGCTGGTCTGGGTGGCATGTCGGGCGCTCAGCCCAAGGCTGGTAACATCGCTGGCGTAGTTAGCGTAACCGCCGAAATCAACCCCCTCGCTGCCGAGAAGCGCTACGAGCAGGGTTGGGTGGATGAGTTGCACAACAACCTCGATGAACTGATTCCCGCCATCCGCAAGGCTGTTGCCGACAAGCGCACTGTTTCGATGGCCTATGTGGGCAACGTGGTTGACCTGTGGGAGCGCCTTGCTGCCGAGGATATGCACGTTGACCTGGGTAGCGACCAGACCTCGCTCCACAATCCGTGGGCAGGTGGTTACTATCCCGTTGGCTTGACACTCGAGGAGAGCAAGCAGATGATGGCCGAGGACCCTGACAAGTTCAAGGAGTGTGTTCGCGAGTCGCTACGCCGCCAGTGCGCCGCCATCAACAAGTTGGCTGACAAGGGCATGTACTTCTTTGACTATGGCAATGCCTTCCTGCTGGAGTCGAGCCGCGCTGGTGCCGACATCATGACGGCCGATGGCAAGTTCCGCTATCCGTCCTACGTTCAGGACATCATGGGCCCGATGTTCTTTGACTACGGCTTCGGTCCCTTCCGCTGGGTATGCACCTCTGGTGACCCCAAAGACTTGGAAACCACCGACCGCCTGGCAGCTCAGGTACTCGAGGAAATCCGCAAGGATGCTCCCGAGGACATTCAGGGTCAGATGGACGATAATATCCACTGGATTAAGGAGGCTGGTCCCAACCACCTGGTTGTAGGTTCACAGGCCCGTATCCTGTATGCTGATGCCGAGGGACGCGCCAAAATCGCTTTGGCATTCAACGATGCTATCCGCAGTGGCGAATTGAGCGCACCTGTCGTGCTTGGTCGTGACCACCACGATGTATCGGGTACCGACTCGCCCTTCCGCGAGACCAGCAACATCTATGACGGTTCGCAGTTCTGCGCCGACATGGCTGTCCAGAACGTTATCGGCGACTCCTTCCGCGGTGCTACGTGGGTAAGCATCCACAACGGCGGCGGTGTAGGCTGGGGCGAAGTAATCAATGGTGGCTTCGGTATGGCTATCGACGGTAGCGAGGATTCGGCACGCCACATCCGCGAGATGCTCTTCTGGGATGTGAACAACGGTATCGCACGCCGCAGCTGGGCCCGCAACAAGGGCTCGATGGATGCCATCCGCCGCGAAATGGCCCGCACGCCCGAGTTGACCGTCACCATGCCCAACCTGGTGGACGATGACGTCATCGACAATGCTGTGACCATCTTCTAAACATGATTGAACAACCTAAATAACACCAAAACATAATATGACACATCAAATCAGTGCCGAGCATCTCACGGTCCAGAAGATCGCCGAGATCATCGAAGGCCATCATACGCTCAAACTCAGTGCCGATGCCATCAAGCGCATCACCCACTGCCGTGAATACCTTGACAAGAAGATTGCCGAGAGCGATAAGCCCATTTATGGTGTAACCACCGGCTTTGGCTCACTGTGCAAGATTTCCATCAGCAACAACCAGCTGTCCCAACTGCAGATTAACCTGATGATGTCACACGCTTGTGGCGTGGGCGAACGCGTTCCCAACGACATCGTTAAGATTATGATTCTGTTGAAGGTGCAGTCGCTCTCCTACGGTTACTCGGGCGTGAAGCTCGACACCGTCGAGAGGCTCATCGACCTGTTCAACAATGACGTATATCCTGTAGTCTATAAGCAGGGTTCGGTTGGCGCTTCGGGCGACCTCGTGCCTCTGGCTCACCTCTGCCTGCCCATCGTGGGCCTGGGAGAAGTGGAGTACAAGGGCGAGCGCATGAGTGGTGCCGACCTGTGCAAGAAGATGGGTTGGGAGCCCGTCAAGCTGGGTTCCAAGGAAGGTCTGGCGCTGCTTAACGGTACGCAGAACATGAGCGCTCATGCAGTATGGGCACTCATCAAGGCTGAGCGTCTGAGCAAGTGGGCCGATGTCATCGCCGCCATCTCATTGGAGGCTTATGACGGCCGCATCGAGCCGTTCACCCATGCCGTTCATGCCGTACGCCTCCATCAGGGTCAAATCGAGACGGCTGCCCGCATGCGCGAACTGCTTGACGGCAGCGAACTCATCCGTCAGCCCAAGGTTAATGTACAGGATCCCTACTCGTTCCGCTGCATCCCTCAGGTTCACGGTTCGGTGAAGGACACCATCCGCTACGTCGGCTCGGTCATCGACACCGAAATCAACTCGGCAACCGACAACCCCACCGTTTGTCCCGATGACGACCTCATCATCTCGGCTGGTAACTTCCACGGCGAACCCATTGCCATGCCCATGGACTTCCTGTGCATCGCTATGGCTGAACTGAGCAACATCTCGGAGCGCCGCACCTACAAACTCGTGTCCGGCACCCGTGACCTGCCCAGTTTCCTTGTGGCACAACCCGGTGTGAACAGCGGTTTCATGATTCCGCAGTACACCGCAGCCGCTATCGCCAGCCAGAGTAAGACGCTGTGTATGCCTTCATCGGCCGACACCATTCCCACCTCACAGGGTCAGGAAGACCACGTGAGCATGGGTGCCAACGCCGGTGTGAAGCTGTGCAAGGTCGTTGAGAACACCGAGCGCGTACTGGCCATCGAGCTGTTCAATGCCGCTCAGGCACTGGAGTTCCGCCGTCCGTTGAAGTCATCGGCAATTCTCGAGCACGTCTTTGCCGACTACCGCAAGGTGGTTCCCTTCGTTAATGAGGACCAACCCATGTATCCGCACATCGCCAAGTCGGTAGAATTCCTGCAGAACAACAAGATTGACTAACAACTATTTCTCACGCTAAGTCGCTAAGACGCTAAGAACATTATATAATGATAAAACTTAGCGACTTCGCGGCTTAGCGTGAGGCATTTTTGAACACAATATGAAAAGATTGATTAAAAATATCGCTTGTCTGGCAGGCATTGATTCCGACAGGAAACATTGTCTGCGAGGCAGCGAGATGGCAACGCTCAACTGCATCAACGACGCCTGGTTGCTCGTTGACGGCGACCGCTTTGATTCCTGGGGCGAAATGGCTTCCATGCCCGCTCCCGAAGAGGATTGGGACGTCATCGACGCTCAGGGTGGCACAGTACTGCCATCGTGGTGCGACAGCCATACCCATATCGTTTATGCCGGCAGCCGTGAGGGCGAGTTTGTGGACAAAATCCGCGGACTCTCCTACGCCGAAATAGCGCGCCGTGGTGGCGGCATTCTCAACTCGGCTGACCGTCTGCACCTCTTGAGCGAAGACGAGCTCTACGAGCAGGCTATGCGCCGCGTGCATGAGATTATCGCCAAGGGTACCGGTGCCGTAGAAATCAAGAGCGGCTATGGTCTGAACACCGAGGACGAGCTGAAGATGTTGCGCATTATCCGCCGCATCAGCGAGACCTCGCCCATCAAGGTGGTTTCCACCTTCCTGGGCGCCCATGCCGTTGGACGCGAATACGCAGGTCGCCAAGGCGAATATGTCGATATGCTCATCCGTGAGATGATTCCTGAAGTGGGCAATCAAAAGTTGGCCGACTTTATCGACGTGTTCTGTGATGAAGGATTCTTCACCCCCGACGAGACCTCACGCATTCTCGAAGAGGGCGCCAAGTGGGGCATGAGGCCAAAAATCCACGTCCAGGAATTGGCACCGTCAGGCGGCGTCGAGGTGGGAGTGAAACACAATGCGGTTTCAGTCGATCACCTCGAAAGCATGATTGACGAAGACATCGAGATGCTCAAGGGCACCAACACCATCCCCACAGGATTGCCCGGCACCTCGTTCTTCCTGAACATGCCATTTGCACCTGCTCGCAAGATGATTGAGGCTGGACTTCCCGTCGCTACCGCTAGTGACTACAATCCCGGTTCCACACCCAGTGGTGACATGAAGTTTGTCGTATCCCTGGCATGCATTAAGATGCGCCTGCTGCCCGCCGAGGCTATCAATGCTGCTACTATCAACACTGCAGCAGCCATGGACTTGAGCAAGGACTACGGTAGCATCGCAGCGGGCAAGGTCGCTAACTTCTTCATTACCGACCCCATCCCCTCAATCGACTTCATCCCTTACTCTTACACCACACCCATCATTGCGAGGACCTTCCTCCAGGGCCAGGAAGTAAAGTAACAGGATATCCCATCAACAACAAGGCGGCACCACCCTCACAGTGATGCCGCCTTTCCATTTCCTTTCAACTCCACCTCCATCCGTTTCTTCCGTTTCCTCCGTTATATCCGTTAAGTCCGTTTCTCTATAGCTGCTATACAAAAAAACGGGGTTAAAGCTCAAATATACACCTGAAATCTTCGTAATGAATTGAAATACTTAACTTTGCAGCGGTTATAATATTATTAGCATGAAAAATGGCAAAAAA
>CACZAC010000041.1 GCA_902779125.1 uncultured Bacteroidales bacterium
GCCGCTGCCGGGCAGGAAGTTGATGACGCCGTCGGGCAGACCGGCTTCCTTGTAGAGCTGCATCAGGTAGTAGTTGCTCAGCAGGGCGGTGGTGGAGGGCTTCCACAGTGCCACGTTACCCATCAGCACGGGCGTCATGCACAGGTTGCTGGCAATCGAGGTGAAGTTAAACGGGGTAACAGCCAGGATGAAGCCCTCAAGGGGACGATACTCGGTGTGGTTGAGCTGGCCCACGCCGTCCTTGGGCTGCATGGCGTAAATCTTGCTGGCATAGTGCACGTTGTAGCGGAAGAAGTCGATGGTCTCGCAAGCCGAGTCGATTTCGGCCTGGTAGAAGTTCTTGCTCTGGCCCAGCATCGTGGCAGCATTCATGATGGGACGGTACTTGGTGGCGAGCAGCTCGGCCATCTTCATGACGATAGCGGCGCGGGTGGTCCAGGGAGTGCGGCTCCACTCTTTCCATGCCTTCATGGCAGCGTCAATCGCCATCTTGATTTCTTTCTTGGTCACCTTGTGGTAGGTAGCCAGCACGTGCTTGTGGTCGTGGGGGCAGGTAACGGTACCCGTGTCACCGGTGCGGATTTCCTTGCCGCCGATGATGATGGGGATGTCAACCACGATTTTGCTCTGGCGCTCGAGTTCGGCCTCGAGAGCAACGCGCTCGGGAGAACCGGGCATATAGGCCTTCACCGGCTCATTAGCGGGAAGGGGAAAATTGATAATAGCGTTATTCATTATTTTGAGTTTTTAGTTTCTAGCCCCTAGTTTCTAGTTTCTAGATTCTGGTTTTTTGTCTTTTGGTTGAAAATGGTTGATTTGTGGGTAGAGCAAGAGTCAGAGCCTCTAAACTCTAAACCCTAAACTCTAAACTTCAAGTGCCGCAAGCCACATGGGCTTGCGACACTTGAATAATGACTTATCCGAACATCTGCTCGAAGGTCTTCTTGATGATTTCGATGGCTTCCATGAGCTCTTCCTTGGTGATGCACAAGGGGGGAGCGAAGCGGATGATGTGGTCGTGGGTGGGCTTGGCGAGCAGGCCGTTGTCACGCAGCTTGAGGCAGATGTCCCATGCGGTCTTGCCCTCGACGGGCTTGGTGACGATGGCGTTCAACAGACCACGGCCGCGCACCTGCACGATGAACGGTGAGTGGATTTTCTCGATTTCCTCGCGGAAAATTTTACCCATCTTCTCGGCGTTCTGGACGAGCTTCTCGTCCTTGACCACCTTCAGAGCCTCGACAGCAACGCGGGCTGCCAGGGGGAAGCCGCCGAAGGTCGAGCCGTGCTCACCGGGCTTGACGTTGAGCATGATGTCGTCGTCGGCCAAGCAAGCCGATACGGGCAGCACACCACCACCCAGGGCCTTGCCCAGGATGACGATGTCGGGACGGATGCCGTCGTGCTGTGAGCACAGCATCTTACCCGTGCGGGCGATACCGGTCTGCACCTCGTCGGCGATAAAGAGCACGTTGTGCTCGTGGCACAGGTCGAAGCATTTCTTCAGGTAGCCATCGTCGGGAACGAATACACCAGCCTCGCCCTGGATGGGCTCAGCGATGAATGCGGCAACCTCCTTGCCATATTTGTTGAGCGCGTCTTCGAGCGCCTTGGGATCATTGTAGGGGATGCGGATGAAACCGGGGGTCAGGGGACCGTAGTTGGCATAGCTGTCAGGATCATTGCTCATGGTGATGACAGTGACGGTGCGGCCGTGGAAGTTGCCCTCGCAGCAGATGATTTTCACCTTGTCATTGTCGATACCTTTCTTGACAACACCCCAGCGACGGGCGAGCTTCAGGGCGGTCTCAACGCCCTCGGCACCGGTGTTCATGGGCAGCACTTTGTCATAACCGAAGTAGGAGTGCATGAACTTCTCATACTCGCAGAAGGCCTCGTTGTAGAATGCACGCGAGGTCAGACACAGCTTGTTGGTCTGGTCCTTCAAGGCCTTGACGATGCGGGGATGGCAGTGGCCCTGGTTAACGGCGCTGTAGGCCGACAGGAAGTCGAAGTACTTCTTGCCCTCAACGTCCCACACGTAGATACCTTTACCCTTCTTCAACACGACGGGCAGGGGATGGTAGTTGTGGGCGCCATAGCGCTCTTCCATTGCGATGTAACTCTTGGTCTTTGCGCCCAGAGGATTGGGCTTGCTCATGTCCTTCTTAGCTGTTTTAGCTGTTGGTTTCTTCATTGGTTAAGTTGATTGATATTAAATTGTTAATGTTAAAGATAAAATTCTGCTTGCAAATATAATTTATAAATATGAAAAACCATTGTGGTTTCACAATATTTAACGCAAACAAGTTATTAACTGCTCGCGCTGCGGGCAGTTAATAGTTTAAAGTTTAGGGTTTAGGGTTTAGAGGGGCGTCCGCGTTGATGCGGGCGTTGTAGGGCCTCGCCTTGGCGTGGCCGTTCCGGGCAGATAGCATATAACGCTTGATTATTTTGCTGTAGTACATGACTTGGAATAATGGCAGCATCAATCGTGTTACCATCTGTCGTATTGCGGCCACGCCAAGGCGAGGCCCTACGGTGTTTCAAAAGGTAAGGCCGCCCTGCTGGTATTGTGCAGGGCGGCCTTGGTGTCTGTTACAGGATGATGCGTTGTTGTGGGGAGAGTGGCATCAATCCTTGTTCTCGTCGTCGGCAGCGGCTTTGTGCTTGGAGCGGCGCTCCTTTTTGGTGGTTTCGCTGCTGCTGGTGTCTTTTTCCTCTTTGAGGTCAATTTCGTTATGGTCTTTGTCGATGACCTTATATTCCAGGTAATTGAGCGACTGGTCGGGCAGGATGCGGAATTTGCGCTTGAATTCTCTGCGCCATTTCCAGTATTCGCTCACGAGTCCTTTCTTGAGATAAGCATCGACAAACGGATGGACATACATAATGAAGCTGTTCACGTTCAGCGTGTTGACCAGATAATCAATCTTGTCTTTCAGCTTGTCGGTAAAAAGCAGTGATGGCTGTACTTGTCCGGTTCCTCCACATGAGGGACAAGTCTCGGCCGTGGCAATGTCGAGGGCCGGTCTCACGCGCTGGCGGGTGATTTGCATCAGTCCGAATTTGCTCAGCGGCAGGATGTTGTGGCGAGCACGGTCTTTCTGCATGACTTCGCGCATGTGCTTGTACAACTCGGTGCGGTGCTCGGCTTTGGCCATATCGATGAAGTCGATCACGATGATGCCTCCCATATCACGCAGGCGCAGTTGCCTGGCTATCTCGTCGGCGGCAAGCAGGTTCACGTTCAGCGCGTTGCTTTCCTGGTCAGTACTGGTGCGTGAGCGGTTGCCTGAGTTCACGTCAATCACGTGAAGGGCTTCGGTGCTTTCTATAATTATGTATGCGCCCGACTTAAAGGATACCGTCTTTCCAAACGAAGACTTGATTTGCTTGGTGATGCCGAACTTGTCAAAAATCGGCATGTCCTCGCTGTACAACTTGACAGTATCGCTGCGATCGGGGGCGATTTGGGTCACATAGTCATGAATCTGTTCAAACACTTCAGCATTGTTGACATGAATGCTCTCAAAGTCGGGATTGAAGATGTCCCGTATCTCGCCGACGGCACGGCTCTCTTCTTCATACACGAGTGACGGCGCTGTAGCGGTCTGGACTTTGGCGATGGTGTCGTCCCAGGCTTTGAGCAATATCTTGAGTTCGTTGTTGAGCTCGGCAGCGCGCTTGTTCTCGGCTGATGTGCGAACGATAATCCCGAAGTTCTTGGGTTTCATGCTCTCGATGAGCCTCCTCAGGCGGGTCTTCTCGGCGACGTCCTTGATTTTCTGTGAGACCGAAATGCGGTCATTGAACGGGGTCAGTACCAGAAAACGACCGGTAAAGGTGATTTCGGTGGTCAGTCGCGGACCCTTGGTCGAGATGGGCTCCTTGGCAATCTGGACGAGCAGTTCCTGTCCCTGGGTGAGTACGTCGTTCACCGAACCGTGTTTGTTCGTGTCGGGCAGGCTCTTGGTCTTGCTGATGCTCGTCGGGCGTTTGTTGGGATTCTCGCGCACCGTCTTGATGTATTGAGAAAAAGTGTTGAAATGTGACCCCAAATCAAGGTAATGAAGGAATGCGTCCTTGGGATGCCCCACGTTGACAAACGCGGCGTTGAGTCCCGGCATCAACTTCTTCACCTTGGCAAGGTAGAGGTTACCCACGGCATAGGAGGCATCTCTGGTCTCCCGCTGCAATGACACGAGGCGGCCGTCTTCGAGCAGCGCTGTCGTCATGTCTTTGGGTGTAACGTCAACTACTAGTTCACTTCTCATCGCAGAAGGTGGGTCTAATACAATTTAGTTGATGTAGTAAGTTCAAGAATTTATATATCAGAAATATGTTGGATTGCATATATAAATGGCACAGGATGTGGGCGCTGGAGTGTCCCGCTGGACACGGGGCCGCACGTCGGGTGCGAGAGTACGGGGGAGCATCGAGAGACCGGGCGGGTGAGTGAGAGGATGTAGGAGGGAGAATCTGGAGGTCTCTGTCTTGAAATCAAGGCAGGAACAAACCAATTGACGTGATGTCGTTCGCACTTTTGGAGTGGGGTCTCGTGAACCCCTGGCAAGACGCACATCGGTCGTGACAATTCGTTTGTTCCCGCTATTTCACAGTCGTCACAGTTTTAGACTATACGCAATTACTTCTTGTTTTTGTGACGGTTCTTGCGCAGCCTTTTTTTACGCTTGTGCGTTGCCATCTTGTGGCCTTTACGTTTTTTTCCGTTTGGCATGATGATGTAAATTATAAAAGGGTTATATGACTATTTATTTTGTCCTGTCTATCAGTTCCTGGGAGGATTACTTCACCTGGTCCATGAACACCTTAGCGGGCTTGAAAGCCGGAATCTTGTGCTCGGGGATGATGATGACAGTGTTCTTGCTGATGTTGCGGGCGGTCTTCTCGGAACGGGTCTTAACGATGAAGCTGCCAAATCCGCGCAGGTAAACATTCTCGCCGTTGGCCAGCGAATCCTTTACGGTGTCCATGAATTTTTCAACGGTTTCGAGAACCGATGCTTTGTCAATGCCGGTAGAGCTAGCAATTTCTCTTACGATTTCTGCTTTAGTCATTGTATTCGTTAATTTTATTGTTTAGTTAAAATATAAAATAAAAATCTGTTGTAAACGCTTGAACGCTAGGTGTTTATGGTTACTTCTTACCGTATAAGCGACAAATAAAAAGTGCCCATAAATGAGCCCTTAGCGATTTTGCGCCTGCAAATATCGCACTTTTTTTCCAATTAGATGCTAATAATCAGCATTTTTTATGAAATTTTTTGATTTTCACCACTTTCTATATGTTTTGACTTGTCTTGGACGGGATGATTTTTAGTGGCTTTTTGGCGCGATTTGTGAGTTTTTTGACTAACTTTGCCGCCGATATGGAACAAGAACAGAAATTGAAAATCGAGGAAGACATCATCAAGATGTTGAAGACGGTCTATGACCCGGAATTGCCCGTCGACGTTTACAGCCTGGGGCTGATTTATAAAATCGACCTCAAGGACGATGGCCACGTGGACATCGACATGACGCTCACAGCCCCCAACTGCCCCATTGCCGACTTTATCTTTGAGGACGTCAGGCAGAAGGTTGAGAGCGTTGACGGCGTGGCCAGCGCTACCGTCAACCTGGTGTTTGAACCCGAGTGGGACCCCCGCATGATGACCGAGGAGGCAAAACTCGAGTTGGGCATGTTATAGGCTTTAAACTGAAAATTTTAAACTGAAAACTAAGAACACATATTTCATCTCGGATCTGCACCTGGGCGCCAAGTACATGCGTGACCCGCTGGAACGGGAACGTCGCGTGTGCCGCTTCCTGGACTCTATCAAGGACGATGCCGCCGAGCTGTTCCTGCTGGGCGACATCCTGGACTATTGGTACGAATATAAATATGTGGTTCCCCGCGGCTACATCCGTTTCCTGGGCAAACTCGCCGAACTTGCCGACGCGGGCGTGAAAATCACCTGGGTCACCGGCAACCATGACGTGTGGCTTTTCGATTACCTGCGCGACCAGATCGGTTTGACGGTCCTCTATGGCCACACCGAGGTCATGGCTGGCGGCAAGCGTGTGCTCATCGCCCATGGCGACGACGTGGGCGTGCAGCCCGCGATGTACCGTTTCACGCGCTGGTGTTTCTATAATAAGGTGTGCCAGTGGCTCTATGCCGGCATCCATCCCCGCTGGACCTATCCCATAGCCACCGGCTGGTCCAACGAGAACCGCACCCGCCGCGACCCCGAGGAGCAACGCGCCATCTCAGAGCGCGCCGCCGCTCATCTGGTTGACTTCTCGCGCGACTACCACGCCCAGCACCCCGATGTCGAGGCATACATCTACGGCCACATCCACATTGCCCGCCTCAACCGCTATGACGATATGCCGCCCGTCATCATGCTGGGTGAGTGGATATCGATGTGTTCCTATCTGGTGCTGGACGGTCAGGGCAATTTCTCTCTGAAATACTTTAAGGATCCCCAATGAAATTCCGTTAGGATTGTTTAACCAACAAACTTAATAAATGTTAATTTGCGCAATTATCGGGCTGAAATGCAAACGATTGCGTTGATTTTTTTTAAAGCCCGGATGCCCAAAATAAAGGCCTTGTCCCATGTAATATGCTTTAAAACATATTCTTTTTGTGCACGGGGTCCAGAAATTGGCTATACATTTGCGTCATAAACCTGAAACAATCTTTTTTGCCTTAGAAATTTTGCCTATTAGAAACCTAAAGAGGAATTTTAAGCCACCAGCTTAAAGTTCCTTTTTAAATTCCTCGATTTTTTCATTAACTTTGCAGTCATAAAAATAATGTATGATGAGGACGATTGCGATTATAGTGGCTGGGGGCAGCGGGACGCGGTTTGGCGCTGAGTTGCCTAAGCAGTTCCTGGAACTGGGCGGTAGGCCTGTCCTGATGCGCACCATCAGCGCCTTTGGGGGCGGTTTTTTTGATGTCATTGTGACGTTGCCTGAGGGGCAGATGGCGCTCTGGCGGGAACTGTGTGAGCGTTATGGCTTTGCCGTGCCGCATCGTGTTGTGGCTGGTGGCGAGACGCGCTGGCACAGCGTGAAGAACGCCCTGGACAGCATCGGCGACATCAGTGACGTTGACATTATCGCTGTGCATGACGGCGTGCGCCCCTTGGTGACCGCCGAAGTCATCGGCCGCACGGTTGAAGCCGCCCGACGCGATGGTGCCGCTATCCCTGTGGTGATGCTCAATGACTCGGTGCGTCAGGTGGAGAAGGGTGCCAGCCATGCGCTGGACCGCTCGACGCTGCGTGCTGTTCAGACGCCACAGGTGTTTGATGCCCGTGTGCTGATGGCTGCTTACGGACAGCCCTTTGAATCGACGTTCACCGACGATGCCTCGGTTGTGGAGCGTGCGGGCCACAGCGTGACGCTTGTCGAGGGAGACCCGCAAAACCTGAAGATTACGCGTCCAATGGACCTGGCACTTGCCGAATACCTGCTGAACAATGCCTGACCTGCGCCACACCGACATACAGTATCTGCACGGTGTGGGACCCAAGCGTGCCGAGTTGCTCAAGAAGGAATTGGGCATCTCGACCTACTATGACCTGTTGTATTATTTCCCGTTCCGCTACATCGACCGCAGCGTCATCAACCATGTGAATGAGATGCATGGCGACGAGGTGGCTGTGCAACTGAGCGGGCGTTTCCTCACTTTCAACACGGTGGGCGAGGGCCGCAAGCGACGTCTGCAGGCTTTGTTCACCGATGGGACAGGCACCATCGAGGTGGTTTGGTTCAATCGGGTGGCGTCAATCCAGAAGTCTTATAATACCAACACACAATATATCCTCTACGGCAAGCCATCGTTGTTCAATGGCCACATGAACATCGTTCACCCCGAGATAGACCTCGCCAACGGGGAGCACGTCACTCAGGGCCTGCAGGGCGTGTACAACCTGACCGAGGTGTTGCGCAACCGCTCGTTCACCTCGCGTGCTATCCACAAGCTCGTGGTGAATATCCTCAACACCCCGGCAGTGCAATATATCCCCGAGACCTTGCCGCCCGAACTGATGCAGCGTTACCACCTCATGCCCCTCGCCGAAGCCTTGCGCAACATCCACCTGCCCAGCGACCAGCAGGCATTGCAACGCGCCCAGTTGCGTCTCAAGTTCGAGGAACTCTTCTTTTTGGAACTCAATATCCTGCATTATATAAAAGGTAGCAGCCGCCGCTTGGTGGGACACAAGTTTGCCCATGTGGGCTACTACTTCAACAATTTCTACCACAATTTCCTGCAGTTTCCGCTCACTGGGGCACAGAAGCGTGTCATTCGCGAGATACGCCACGACATGGGCAGCGGCAAGCAGATGAACCGCTTGTTGCAGGGCGATGTGGGCAGCGGCAAGACGATTGTGGCCTTCTTGACGGCGCTGATTGCCCTGGACAACGGCTACCAGGCCTGCATAATGGCACCGACCGAGATTCTTGCCGGGCAGCACCTCGAATCCATCAAGCCACTGGCCGAGGCCATCGGCGTGAAAGTGGCGTTGCTCACGGGTTCGACGCGCAAAAAGGAGCGTACCGACATCCACGAGTCGCTGATGAGCGGCGAATTGCAGATTCTCATCGGCACCCATGCCCTCATCGAGGACACCGTGCAGTTCCACAACCTGGGACTGGCCATCATCGACGAACAGCACCGCTTCGGCGTGGCTCAGCGTGCCCGCCTGTGGAGCAAGAACCGTGTGGCGCCGCCCCATGTGCTGGTGATGACTGCTACGCCTATCCCGCGCACGCTGGCGATGACCGTATATGGCGACCTCGACGTGTCCATTATCGACGAGCTGCCGCCGGGCCGCAAACCCGTGACCACGGTGCTCAAGCATGAGCCCGACCGCTTCAAGATGTACCAGTTCGTGGGCTCGCAGCTGCGGCAGGGACGTCAGGCCTACATCGTCTATCCCCTCATCGAGGAGAACGAGAAACTAGACCTTCATGCCCTGGAGCAGGGCTATGAGCAGGTCAAGGACGTGTTCCCGCATTACAGCGTGGCGATGGTACACGGGCGCATGAAGCCCGCCGAGAAAGACTACCAGATGATGCTCTTTGCCAGCGGGCGGGCCCATATCCTCGTGGCGACCACTGTCATCGAGGTGGGCGTCAACGTGCCCAATGCCTCGGTCATGGTCATCGAGGACGCCGAGCGGTTCGGCCTGTCGCAACTGCACCAGTTGAGGGGCAGGGTGGGGCGCGGCGCCGACCAGAGCTACTGTATCCTGATGGCCCGCAGTGACCTGGGGCGTGACACGCGGCACCGCCTGCAGGTGATGACGCAGACCAACGACGGCTTTGTCGTTGCCGAGGAGGACATGAAGTTGCGCGGCCCCGGTGACATGGAGGGCACCCAGCAGAGTGGCATCGCCTTCAACCTGCACATTGCCAACCTTGCCCAGGACGGTCAGATTATTCAGATGGCGCGTATTGCCGCCGAGGATTACCTGCGTGAAGACCCTCAGTTGGAAAGCCCTTGGGGCCGCAAGATGGCTGCCCATATCCGCGACATTTTCGACAAACAGCAGAACTGGGGACTCATCTCTTGACTACTAATTTCGGTTTTGAAACTGTTTGCATTTGTGAATTTTTTATTAAACTGATTTTCAGTGCTTTGTCTTGCTTTATTTAGAGAACGAAACCAAACTTTACACTTTTTAGCACACTAAATATCCCTCCTTACAAAATAAATGAGTAATTTTGGGCGTTCTTAAAAACAAAGACTTAGAAAATAACCTGAAATGAATATAAAACGATTATCTTTCGCCTTGATGGCGATGACCCTTTTTGCGCTTGGCATATCAGCTCAGAATATGCAATCAGCTTCTAGTTTTAGCAAGAAGCACAGCGACCTCCTCGCCAAGCAGAGCCGCGTGAAAGACCAAATCCAGGTCAAGGAGGCCCAAAAGTATGCCGCCGATCTCTATGAAGAGTGTGAACCCGAACCCGATATCTACACCGAGGGTTGGGAGAGCAATCTCGTTAACTGCTATAAAGACGCCAACGTACCCAACACCAAGGTGCTTGACGTCCGCCACTATGTGATGCCCATCAAGGGTAACTATGTGACCAGCCACTATGGCTACCGTCCCCAGTTCGGTCGCACCCACAAGGGTATCGACCTGCGTGCTGCAGTCGGTGACACCGTTTACTCGGCATTCTCGGGTCGCGTGCGTCTGACGCGCTTCGAGCGTGGTGGTTACGGTTTCTATGTAATCGTGCGTCATGAGAACGGTCTGGAGACTGTTTATGGCCACCTGTCACGCTTCCTGGTGAAGCCCGACCAGTATGTCAAGGCCGGTCAGCCCATCGCACTGAGTGGCAACACGGGTCGCAGCACGGGACCGCATCTGCACTTCGAGACCCGCTTCATGGGCTATGCTATCAACCCTGAGGCCATCTTCGACTTTGCTAACCGTTGCACCCACACCGACAGCTACACCTTCTCTAAGGCCAATTATACCAAGGCCCGCGATTATGCGCCCAGCAAGCGCTACAATCAGGCCAAGAAATCGGCTGCTGAAGAGAAAGAAACCGCTAATAAGAAGAATAACAACAAGAAGGAACAGTCCACTGTTGCCAGCACCAAAAAGTCAACCAAGGAGAGCCGCAAGGATAGCCGCTCGACCTACCAGGTGCGCGCGGGTGACAACCTGACCAAGATTGCCCAGAACAACGGCATGACCGTGGCGCAGCTCAAGAAACTCAACGGACTTACCAGTGACAATGTCGTTGAGGGCAAGGTACTGAGACTGAAATAATCAATTTTTCATATAGTAATAGCACAAGCAGAGCAGCCAAGGCATTATGCCCTGGCTGCTTTGTTTTCGTTAGTTATCATTGGTGCCCTTCGAGGGACAAAGAAAACGTAAGGTGGGTGTTGCAAAACTACACTTGACCTAATTTTAATCGGCCTAACGGCCGAGAAATCAAATAAAAACATTAGTGTCTAGTGAAGATGCTTAATATCGGCATAATACACTATATATGAGCCGAATAATCATTTCTGCTGAATCATGGTTTGGCTTTTGCCTCGAAGAGGCATGTCGGGTCGAAGACTCGACTTTTATGGAAAACACCATGCAAGCTCATCGAAGATGAGCGCAGCTTGGTGGCTGCCATAACAAGTGGAAAGTGCGTCGTAGACGAACTTCTACATTCTCACTCAGTACGCAGCACGGATTCCTCGACTGGAACTGGAATTATGACAAGGTCCCCCTATGCTCTTGCCGCTCGTGATGGAGCTGTTTGTGAACATGATTGTCGGTTTTCAGTTTTCCACGAGATACTTGTATAAGGAGGAGAACAGTCGTCTGAAGCGGTCCTGGAATTTGTCCAGTTTGTGGTCAAAGGTGTTGTCTCCTGCCTGAGCCGACAGCTTGGTCACACGGTTGCGGCTGATGCGTTGCACGTCATAGGTGCTCATCGGATAATGGCAGGTCACATAGTAGTTGTTGTGGGTGCGGAAATGGCGCTTGACGATGTCGGCACGGGTCACGTCACGGTCGGTCTTGAGAATAATGCGGTCGCCGCCACGCAACACGAGCGTGAGGCTGTCGCCCTGAGACACGTGCAGCAGTCCCTCGTCATAGGTCACTTCGAGCGAGAACGCCATCATCCCCCCGGCAACTACTGTCGCCGAGACGGCAAAACGCGCGGCGTGGATGAAATCGTCATAGAGAACTTCTTGTTGGGAACACACGTAGCGTGTGCCGTCTTCCAAGTAGAAGTCGGCGCTCACCTGTGCCGTCATTGGCATGGCGGCGGTCAGCACCATGACTCCAATCCATATCGCGCGTTTGAACATCTGCTCCTTATCGGCTATCTGATAGCGCGGCGCTTAACGCCCGGTGATAGTGCGGATAACGTCATTGATGTCGGCGATGTTGATTTCTTTGTCTCCATTCACATCGCTGACAGTGAGCACGCTGTTGGTGGTGATACCCTGAATGATGTAGTTGATGACGAGGTTCACGTCGGTAATATTGACTTCACCGTCGTGGTTCACATCGCCCCTGTTCCAGGCAACCATTACGCGGTTGCGGTTGCTCCAATCCGAGAGGGTCCCGTCGGTGTAAAGGGCCTGGACGCGCAGTCCGTACCATCCCGATTTCATGTTGTTGACCACATGGGACATCGTGGAGATGCCTTCCAAATAGGTGGCTTTGCTCAAATCGACAGGGGAATAGTCATCACCGGCATAGGCCGAGAAGCCCTTGAGGACGACACGCTTGCCGACGATGCTTGTGAGCCTTACCTTGGCTTGGTCGCTCGACGGGCAGGGCAGCAGCACGCAGTGCTCTTCCTCGCTGTCGTCAACGGTGATGGTGGTGTCGCAGTCACCACAGGAAATCTTGAGCGGCGCACTCGAATCGTTGTTGGTACTGGTGGCCTTGACCTTGACAGTCACCAGGCCGTTGTTGCCTATCATGTCGAGGGCGGGAGTCTCAATCCACCCTTTGGCTTTAGCAGTGCCCAGCAGCAGGTCATTGTTGCTGCGGTAAATTTTGTTGCCGGTCCAGCCTGGGGTGTTGGTGATTTCGTCCAGCTTCGACGACCAGTCACTCGTGCTGGTGCCTGAGTACTCACTCTTGTCAAATGTCTCGTTCAAGCGCAGCTCAAAGAACGGCACAGGGGCGATTTCCAGGTTGTAGCTCACCACGTTGTAGCTGGGGGTGGCATCCTCCCACTGCACGGTGAAGGAGTCCCCGGTCACGTCGCTGACGTCGAGTAAAACGGGGTCGTATGTCTCGAGCCGGCAAGTGCCGTACACGGTGATGACCTTGTCGGCAGCACCCTCGCTGCTCAAGGTAACCGTTGCGGTGTAGGCGCCGGGAGTGTTGGACTTGAAAATGACGTGAACAGACTTGCCCTGTTGCAGTTGGTCCACACTGATTTGCTCGGTGTCGATTCTGAAGTAGCCACTGTCGTCATTGAGCGTCAATGTCACGTCGCTGGTGAGCAGGGCGCCCTTGACCATGAACGATGCTGCAGCGGTCTTGTCAACATAGGCTGTCGTGAACAATCGCGATGACCAAGCCTTGATGGTGGGCACCGTGGGAGGTGGCTCGATGCCAAGAATCAGTTGCTGGCCCACGTTGAAGAGCATGCCTGAGGCATGGAAGGCGTTCAGTGCACAGAAGGCGTTGCCATTGCCGCTCCATCCCCAGTTAATGTGGTAGGTGTCGTCGGTGGCGTCATAGCCGTCGATGTCAAACGCGTGACCAGACCAGGTGGGGGTGTAGGCACACATGAGAATCGGGCGGTGCTCGAAGAGCTCATCCTGGATGATGGCAGCCCATTCCTCGTCGCTGTAGCTTTCGCCAGTCCACCAACTCTCCTTAGAGACAACGTGTACATCATTGTCATAGCCGAAGCGCCTGACGGTATTGAGGATGTCATAGGTGCCGGTTCCGCTGCTCTCGGGGGAATAGTCCATCCTCTCGGACTGTCCCAGGTAGCGCATCAGGTGAGCCACGGCAGAGGCTTGCACGTCGTTGTAGCCGCCGCGGTATTCGTCGAGCATGTTGTCCCAGTCAAACGTCGTTGAGGGCAGGCTGGGAACCGACAGGTTCATGCTCTCGGTCGTATAGCCGGGCACCATCGATGTGGGCTCGGTGGGGTATCTCCAGTGGTGGAAAATCATTGCCAGTGAAGTGGCGCCGCAGCCCGTCACGCACAACGAAGTGCCGGTGCTGGGGCATTCGCGGTTATAGGGCTCGCCCTGGTCCCATAAGGCTGTCAGTAGCGGTTCAACGTTAAAGATGCTCGCTGCCGGAGCCCTGCGGATGGCGGGTTGCTCAACTACCAGGTCAGGGTGTGACAACAGGTAGTCCAGCTGTTCCTGATAGCCCATGAGCCACAGTTGCATATTGCAGGGGATGTTGTTGATGTCCAGTGGACGGTCGCCATAGGCGAGCACCTCGCGGGCACGGTCGTCGCCCGAGACGATGATATAGCTGTCGCTGGTGTTGAAAATGTAAAAGGCAGCTTGGCTTGCGTCTGCTTTGCTGGCTTGGGTGAGCACCAGTCTGATGTCACTGGCCATGGCGGGAGCCTTGTGGCGGCCGTCACTGGCGATACGGGTAATAAACTGGCTTGCCTTGGCGCGTGCCGTCTGGGCATCGACAGGAGCCGCTGCCATCTGTACCGCAGCGAGTAATACGACTGCGGCAAAAACTAGTGATTTCTTCATTTATATACTGTTGAAAATTGGTTGTTTAGCGTTGTTGGTTGAAGGGCGAGAAGATACCATAGAGGTTGGCGTCGATTTTGTCGCACACCATTTGGAAATCCTCAGGACGGTCGCCGAACTTAATCTCGTCACCATCGATGACCACCAGGTTGCCCTTGTAATCGGCAATCCAGTCCTCATAGCGCTTGTTCAGTCCTTCCAGGTAGTCGAGACGCATGGTCTGCTCGTAGTCACGGCCGCGTTTCTGAATCTGCTGGACCAGGTTGGGAATGGTCGAGCGGATGTAAATCATCAGGTCGGGCATCTTGACCAGTGACATCATCAGCTCGAACAGGTCCTTGTAGTTGTTGAAGTCGCGGTCGCTCATCAGACCCTGGCCGTGAAGGTTGGGTGCGAAGATGCAGGCGTCCTCATAGATGGTACGGTCCTGGATGATGTCAATGTCGCTCTGAGAGATTTCGACCACCTCCTTGAAGCGCTTGTTCAGGAAGTAAATCTGCAGATTGAATGACCAGCGCGACATGTTGGCATAGAAATCCTCCAGATAGGGATTGTTGTCCACGGGCTCAAACCTAGGGCTCCACCCGTAATGCTTGGCGAGCAGCTTGGTCAAGGTGGTCTTGCCGCTGCCGATGTTTCCTGCTACTGCTATATGCATGTTATTTAGTTTTAAGTTGTTGTCAATTGTCAGTTGAGTGCGGATGCCAACTATTATCTGTTAACTAGTCAAGCGGTCCGAAGATGCCGAACATCGTGGCGTCGATTTTGTCGACGATAGCGGCAAAGTCCTCAGGGTTGTTCTTGTAGTCCATGTCGTCCACGTCGATGACGAGTTTGCGGCCCTTGTAGGTGTTCATCACAAACTCCTCGTAGCGTTCGTTGAGGTTCGACAGGTATTTCAGCGGCATCGTCTGCTCGTAGTCGCGCCCGCGCTTGTGGATGTTGTCCACGAGATGAGGTACGCTGGAGCGCAGGTAAATCATCAAGTCGGGCAGACGCACGATAGTCATCATCTGCTCGAATAGTTCCATATAGGTCTCAAAATCGCGGTCATCCATGTTGCCCATGTCGTGGTTGTTGGCCGTGAAGATGTACACGCCCTCAAAGATGCTGCGGTCCTGGATGATGGTCTTGTCGCTGGCATTGATGCCCAGGATGTCCTTGAAACGCTGTTTCAGGAAGAACACCTCGAGTGCAAATGACCAGCGCTTAATATCCTTGTAATAGTCACTCAGGTAAGGGTTGTCCACGACGGGTTCCATAAACGGTTCCCACCCGTAATGCTTTGCAAGCATCTCGGCCAGAGTGGATTTCCCGCTCCCGATATTTCCTGCTATAACGATGTGCACGGTTCAGTTAACTGATAGGTTGTTTTACAAACCACAAAGATAGTGCAAGTTGAGCGGAGTGCCAAATAAAAAAAGATTTTTATTTTCAATCCCGAGACGCAGCCTATCTTCGCTGAAAGCAAAGATAGTGCAAAAGATAGTGCAAGTTGAGCGGAGTGCCAAATAAAAAGGGACTTTTATTTGCAATCCCGAAACGATTAGGGTATATCGTCATTCGTTCGTCACAATTAGAATCGCGCTTTGCGCGAGAAATCAAACAAAATTTTAATTTAACCCGTTAACGGAATTAATTGTATAAGTAGAGTGTTCGCGAAAATGCCTAGGTGACTATGGCAAAAACGCCCAAAGGGCGGTCATTTGAGTAACCGTGGGTAATGCAAGCCGCTTAGCGACAGCGAAGTGGTTTGCATCACCCACGGAAGTGCAACACTATCCTCGTCGCTGAAAGCGACCCCATTCAATCTAGCCCATGTTGAAGGGGTCGCCTTCAGCGACAGGTCGTGGTTCATTACACCCCCGATGAATCAGGCACCTTCGCTCTGCTCAGCTGCCTGATTCATCGGGGGTTACACAAAGGCCACCCTTCGGGTGTCAATTGACTGGCAAATAAATTGATTCTATAATTCTGCCAAAGGGTTATTAAATAGGGATTACAAAAATAATTATTTCAAAAATTTTATCGCTTAATTCTCTACATCATCATCATTTTTCCAATTCTACGCGATCGTGTTTGAAAAGAAAGATGCTCACTTTTTCTTTAATTACCCTGCCACATCAATGCTCAGAAAGAAATACTGAGAACTGAATCTAAAAAAGAGATAAGTTGCAAGGGTTTTGGAAAATTTCTACCACGAAACGGTAAAATTCTGGAAAATTTCTACCCAGTTCTCACATCAAGGGCGATGATTTTAACGCGGTGCGTGATTATCTTGAACAATGCAATGCGTTCAAGAATGATGACGAGGACGTGTTAAGGTTTTGACGGCAAATGAAAATTAGGGGACGGGATGTTGCGTGGATAGATTTTTTGCACTACCTTTGCCCGCAAAATGCAGAACCGTTAACATGAAGCAAAACTGGAGACCTGGAACCATGATATACCCGCTGCCCGCGCTGCTGGTCAGCTGCGGGTCCTCGCCCGAGGAATACAACGTGTTCACGGCGGCGTGGACGGGTACCATCTGCAGCGATCCGGCATTGTGTTATGTTTCTATCAGGCCCGAGCGACACAGTCATGGCATTGTGGAGCGCAACATGGCTTTCACCCTCAACCTCACCAACCGCGACCTGGCGCGTGCCACCGACTGGTGCGGCGTGCGTTCGGGGCGTGACTATGACAAGTGGCGCGAGATGGGCTTGACACCCGTCAAGGGCGAGACCGTGGCTGCCCCTTACATCCAGGAGGCGCCCGTGAGTGTCGAGTGCCGAGTGCGCGACATCATGCGTCTGGGCACCCACGACATGTTCATCGGCGAGGTGATGAACGTCATCGCCGACGACCGTTACATCGACCCCGAGACCGGCGCCCTCGACCTCAAGGCTGCCGACCTGATTACCTATTGCCACGGCCATTACTACGGGCTGGGCGAGGAGTTGGGGCACTTCGGCTGGTCGGTGCGCAAGAAACCGAAAAGAGACTAAATAACTTTAATACTAACAAACCGAGACGCAAGATTTTGCATCTCTACAAAAAAACTAAAAACAAAAAATCAATGGAACGAGACAAAGTGATTTTTGACATCATCGAGCGTGAACATCAGCGTCAGCAACACGGCATTGAACTCATCGCCAGTGAGAACTTCGTGAGCGACCAGGTGATGCAGGCCATGGGCAGCTGCCTGACCAACAAGTATGCCGAGGGTTATCCCGGCCACCGCTACTATGGCGGTTGCCAGTGCGTTGACGAGAGCGAGAACGTCGCCATCGAGCGTCTGAAACAGATCTTTGATGCCGAGTACGTTAACGTGCAGCCCCACTCGGGTGCCCAGGCCAATATGGCCGTATTCATGGCTTGCCTCAAGCCCGGCGACAAGTTCATGGGTCTGAACCTGGCTCATGGCGGTCACCTGTCACACGGTAGCCCCGTTAACTTCTCTGGCTTGATGTTCCAGGCTTGTGAATATAACGTAACCCCCGACACCAACCTGGTTGACTATGACCAGATGGAAGAGGTGGCACAGCGTGAGCGTCCCAAGCTGATCGTTGGTGGCGCCAGCGCCTACAGCCGCGAGTGGGACTACGAGCGCATGCGCAAGATTGCCGACAGCGTGGGCGCACTGCTCATGATTGACATGGCACACCCCGCCGGCCTCATCGCTGCAGGTCTGCTGAACAACCCCTTGAAGTATGCCCACATCGTGACCAGTACCACCCACAAGACCCTGCGCGGTCCCCGTGGCGGTATCATCCTGCTGGGTAAGGACTTCGACAACCCCTGGGGCAAGACCACCAAGAAGGGTGTCATCCGCAAGATGTCGTCGCTGCTCGACAGCGCCGTCTTCCCCGGCGTACAGGGCGGTCCCCTCGAGCACGTGATTGCCGCTAAGGCTGTCTCCTTCGGTGAGATTCTGCAACCTTCCTTCAAGGACTACGCCATCCAGGTGCGCACCAACGCCGCCGCTATGGCCCAGGCCCTGATGGACAAGGGTTACAAGATCTGCTCGGGCGGAACCGACAACCACTGCATGCTGGTTGACTTGCGCACCAAGTATCCCGAGTTGACCGGTAAGGTTGCCGAGGCTGCCCTCGTTGCTGCCGACATCACCGTCAACAAGAACATGGTTCCCTTCGATGACCGCAGCGCCTTCCAGACCAGCGGTCTGCGTCTGGGCACTCCCGCTATCACCACCCGTGGCCTGAAGGAGGACAAGATGGGCGACATCGTCGAGCTCATCGATACCGTGCTCCGCGCTCCCGAGGACGAGGCAGTTATCGCCGCCGTTCGTGGCAAGGTCAACGAGATGATGAAGGAATATCCCATGTTCGCATGGTAAATGCTCGCTGCGCTCGCAGTTTAGAGTTTAGTGTTTAGAGTTTAGAGAGCATCCGCGCTCTCTTGCCCCACGCTAAGCCGCTAAGGCGCAAAGAAATGTAGAGACGCAAAATTTTGCGTCTCTTTTTTGTCAATCAACAGAATGCGAGCGCTGCTCGCAGTTTAGAGTTTAGTGTTTAGAGTTTAGAGGGGCAACCGCGCTCTTTTAGCCCCACGCTAAGGCGCAAAGGCGCTAAGATTTTTGAATTATGGCATCTGCAGGTCTTTACTGTCGGCAAATTTAGCGAATTAAACTAATGATGACCGCACTCCTGTCAATGGGGTGCGGTTGACTTTTTGTTGCCATTGGCGGCTTTGCGCTTTAGCGTGGTAATCTGCATCTTGGCGTGTAATTTGGCAGTTTCGACAAATATGACTAATTTTGCAGGCCAATTGTTTGAAGAAAACAACATTAATAACCATATTAATCAGAAACGACAAATGAAAATGTTAGAAGGAAAAGTGGCGCTCATCACTGGAGCCGCCAGGGGCATCGGCAAGGCCATCGCCCTGAAGTTTGCTGCCGAGGGTGCCGATATCGCATTCACCGACCTCGTCATTGATGAAAACGGCAAGCAGACCGAACAGGAAATCGCTGCCCTGGGCGTGAGGGCCAAGGGTTATGCCAGCAACGCTGCTAACTTTGAGGAGACCGAGGCCGTTGTGAAGCAGATTCACGAGGACTTCGGCCACATTGACATCCTGGTCAACAACGCCGGCATCACCAAGGACGGCATCATGCTGCGCATGACCGAGCAGCAATGGGACGCTGTCATCGCCGTGAACCTGAAGAGCGCATTCAACTTCATCCACGCCCTGGTGCCCATCATGATGCGCCAGCGCGCCGGTTCCATCATCAACATGGCATCGGTAGTGGGTGTACACGGTAATGCCGGTCAGGCCAACTATGCTGCCAGCAAGGCAGGCCTCATCGCTCTTGCCAAGAGTATCGCTCAGGAGATGGGTAGCCGCGGCATCCGTGCCAACGCCATCGCTCCGGGCTTTATCGATACCGCTATGACCCAGCAACTGAGCGAAGAGGTCCGCAAGGAGTGGTGCCAGCGCATCCCCCTGCGCCGTGGCGGCACCGTCGAGGATATTGCCAACGTGGCTACGTTCCTCGCCAGCGACATGTCGAGCTACGTCACCGGTCAGGTCATCCAGGTCGATGGCGGCATGAACATGTAATTTCTTTCCAGAAATACTATCATTTAAAGGTAGGGGCGCTGTTTGTTGATATGCGCTCCTGCTTTTTTTTGCCTTTTTGTTTGATTATTAGAATATTATGATTATATTTGCGGTCTGGATGAAATTGAATCCTAAAAATCAAACGTATTATTAATTTTTATAACATCTGAACATGGACAAGAAATATTTACTTATCGTTATCGCTTTGATTATGGGGTTGAGTGCGTTGGCCCAGTCTGTCGGGCCTGAAGCAGCCCCCGAGTCAATCACCAGTTCTCCGCTCGATGCCCGGTACAATCGTCCGGCGGGAGCCTATTATTGCCACATCACATCGGTGAATGGCGTTGCTGAATACAATTCTGTCAGTAATGAATTCATCATGTTGAAGCCCAACAGTGATTACACGTTCCATGCGCTCGGCGATATCCGTCCCGAGACGCAGTTCCGCTGGCAGTGCATCAATGAAAATGGAATGGTGTTTTATGAGAGCTATACGCGTGACCTCACAGTGAATAATGAGGAGTGCTGGCAACGGACGCCCAAGCTTCGCATTAGTAATGGGAATTCCAGCAGTGAATATTCATGGTATAATCCTTCAAATGGTATGTTGCAGATTATCTGCCCGATTAAGATGTTGACGGCTGTAAATCCCTCGCAGGTATCAGCCCAGGATGATGACATTGAATATCTGCTGTCGAGCAAGTCGCCTGTTCCCCACGGTCGTAATGATGACGGGCTCTTCTGTTCTTTCGATGGCCTGTTGCCTTATGGCAGCAATGGCCAAGGCTGGTGGCTAGGCAAGAATGCTAGCCACGTTGACGGTATAGCACAGGCCTTTGAGAAACCGACTCACCCTTATCTGCTCAAGAAGGTCTGCCTCATGATTAATAACGATGCTGTCATCACCGGAGACGTGACTTTGACCTGCAAGGTGTATCGCCTCGACAGGATTCCTGCCTATCGAGCCCAAGAATCGGTGTGCTTGCCCGAAGTGCCCGGCGAACTGATTGCCCTTGGCAAGGGAACGGTGACACCCGGGACGATTACCGAGAAAAACGGTCTTGTGGAGTTCAGCCTGTACAAGAGTGACCAGGCCAACCTTGATTATGTTCAAGAATGCCAGCTGACTGTAGATGCTCCCATTCTTGTGGTTATCGACGGCTACAATGAGCCTGAAGCTGCCCATCTCGTGGACTTTACGGCCAGGGCCAGCACCAATATAATGAGTGACGAGGGCTTTGGCGAGTTGGCCTACGTGAAATGCCCTGTAGAGGACAATGAGGGCTATTTCTCGGGCGACTATGAATGGCGCGGACTTAATCACCTGTTGTACGACGGCATGACGATGATGACGGGCCTCTCTATCTATATCGTAGCCGAGCACCCGTATCTCCAGTTCCTGATTGCGGGGGACGGTGAATATGAGTTTGGTGCCAGAGGTGGCTTGTTGCGGCGCGAGTATGGCAACCAGATAATCGACGGCATCAAATTTCTGGCATGGGCCCCGAGCGAGAGCGGCGAGTGGACAATGGTGTGCAACGGTAAGGAAGACTTGCCTGATTGGCTTGATATTGAACTGGTTGACAGTAAGTTGCAAGGCGAGTTCAACCACACTGTCACTGCCCAGGTGACCGCCGAACCGCTGCCAGTGTGGCTTGATTCCCGCGAGGCGGTAGTCAGGTTTGGATTCCCCGGCACTTATCTGGACTACAAGTTCATTCAGCAACGGGCTCCCGGCGACTACGTTGATCCTGATGACCCTCCCATCGTTATCATCAATAAACTCATAGAAATCCTCATCTATGGAAAACCGACCATTGAAGGTATGAAGCACTACGATATCAACAAGGATGGAGAACTCACCATCGCCGATGTCGATGCCTGCATCAAGATTCATTTTCACCCCGAAGAAGAATAAATTCTCAATACTCCTTCATCAACGCCGATTTAATCGTGGTAACGCTCGATTAAATCGGCGTCTATATGAGTTTTGTAGCGGCCTTCTCTCAAAAAACATCATGCATAAGTATTGAAAACTGCTTTTTTTTCTCTATTTTTGCACATTGGTTAAAAACGATACCACTATGCGAGAAGTCTTCATCAGTTACAAGTCCAACGACCCAAAACTCGGCAACAACGACGGGAACGTTGCCAACGAACTCTGTGCAGCCATAGAGGCCGCCGGCATTTCATGCTGGATTGCTCCCCGAGACATCGAACCCGGTGTCCGTTATGGTCGCGCCATTATGGAAGCTATCAGCAGTTGCAAAGTCATGGTTGTTGTTTTCTCAAAGCATGCCGATATCTCAGAACACATTGCCAACGAGGTGGATGCCATCTTCGCCCGTAATATTGATATTATCCCCTTCAATATTGATGGTACAAATCCTGGTTTGGAATTCGAGTACTATTTGCGCCGAATGCAATGGATTGATGCAAGTGGTGACTATCGCAAAAAGATTCCCGAACTGATTAAGGCTCTGCGTCATAAATTGGGGATTACGATCAATCCAGTCAATCAAGGGAATCAGGTAGATAAAGCGCTTGTCCCTGCTGAGCCGCCAATTAAAACCTTTAATGTAAAAGGAGTGTCATTAAGGATGATTCGTGTTGAGAGCGGCACCTTCATGATGGGTGCGACCCCTGAACAAGGTGATGATGTTGCTAGCAATGAGAAACCTGCTCATCAAGAGACCGTATCAACTTTTTATATCGGAGAAACACCAGTGACAAATTTGTTGTGGACTACAGTAATGGGCTCTGATTCTGATTCAAAGTCATTTAATGTAGAATCTATTTCTCATCCAGTAATGTATAAAAGTTGGAACAAATGTCAAAAATTCATTGCAAAGTTAAATGAGTTGACTGGAAAGCAATTCCGCTTGCCTACCGAAGCAGAATGGGAGTATGCAGCTCGTGGAGGCAAATTGAGCAAAAGCTATAAGTATTCTGGCAGTAACAATCTAGATGAGGTCGCATGGTACGATAAAAATTCAGATTTCAAAGTACATGCTGTCGCAACAAAGAAACCCAATGAATTAGGTCTATATGACATGAGTGGGAGTGTTGGGGAATGGTGCCAGGACAAAGCAGAGAATTATGATATGTTTGGTTTTAGATTCCATCATCGTATCGTCCGTGGAGCGAATGCTTATTTGCCATTAGCTTGGTGTTGTCGAGTATCGTATCGTGGCTCTTATGAGGATATTTCAGGGAATGGTGGCCCAGGATTGCGTCTAGCACTTTCTGACTAAAATGAGAGACGCAAAATTTTGCGTCTCTACATTGCATCAGCCCTCAAAAAGCCTTTACGACTTAACGTGAGGCCAAGGGCGGTCGGCCACGCCAAGGCGAGGTCCTGCAATGCGGAGCCAAATAATTAGTTGTCTTTGTTGTCTGAGAAGTTGTCCGTGTTGTCTGAAAAACTTAGCGGCTTTGTTGCTTCTTAGTGTGAGGCAAAACGTGTGCGGATGCCATTATTCGTTTAATTAGCGAAATTCGTAGTTTTAAAGTTGATTAGAGGTCGTCGCCGTCGGCGATTTCGCATTGGCACATTTCGCGGTATTCCTGCCAGTCGGGGTCTTCCTCGGCCTCGAATTGTAGCGGCAGGGCAGGGAAGGGTGCCATCACCTCGTTGAACTTGCGCTGGAAGATGTGCAGCGAGCGGGTATAGAAGACCCAGTTGCGCTGCCCGTCGCCGGTATAGATGCCCGTCATCACTGCCACGGGGTCGAGGGCGAAGCAGTCGTTCAGTGCATCGGTGACCTCTTCCATCATCTTGCTGTCGGCATACACGGGCAGCCCCTTGTCGTCGCCCTCATAGGGCCACGTCACTTCCACGCGGTAGCGGTACAAGCCCGTCTGGATGACGTTGTCCATTGCACGACGTCCCGTGACCAGGATAAGGCGGCCGCCTTCGCCCTCGGCGGGGGCTGTCCACCAGTCGTCGCTGATTCTGAGTTTTGCCATTTTGCTGTGTTCAGTTAGGGAGAATTTGTCATTTTGTGAAACAAGTGCCACGGCTCTCGAGGGGCACGTTGCACTTGTTCTGTGTCATGATGTGGAAGATGGTTAGTTGGGATAAGTGAACATCACTGTCTCGGTCTTGACCGTGCGGTCCTCGCCCTGGTAACGAACGACATAGACATAGAAGGCTATTCTAACGGTCACATCCTGGCCATAGGTGCCTGCTGCCAACGCTCTTCTCACGTCATTATTGAGATAATCCTGGAACAGCTTCAGGAACTTGTTCATCTCCTGGGCTGCTTGGGCGTCTTGCCTGACAAACTCTGATGCTGCACCAGTGGTGTAGTTGGCATCAGCAGCATAGCCCATCTCGTTCTCTTTGATCCATTTTTGAATGTCGGTAATCAGTTGCTCGGGGCCTGAATACTCGGTGTAGCCTGCCGAGATGGCATAGGTTACGCGTGTCGGAAAATCGGGTTCGGGGCTATTGTCCCATTCACAGGACGACAAGGTCATGCCTGCGAGCAGTAGAATCACAAATAGCAAAGAGAATTTGTGTAATGATTTCATAAGCTTGATGACTAGTAGTATTTTTTACCGACTGCAAAATTACATCTAATTTTGCAATATACAGTCATGTATTCTTAATTTTTTGGCACTGTTGACTGCTTTTTGTCTCGGCTGGGTGATTGGATATCGCAGTGCTACAGGCAGAGCAATCGGCAGCCAATCTATTCATGAGGTATCATTGTTTATGCTTAAATGCTTAAAAATCAACATCTTGTCAGTTTATGCGAATATCCTGTTGCCTAATGCGAGGAATTGTCCTTAACAACTAAAAAAAATGTCAAAAAATAAAAAAAATAGGCAAAAACACTTGTTAATAACTTTATTATTCTTACTTTTGCAGACCCTATTGAATACCACTAGTGTATCATGGGAAGTCAATAATCGACGCAAGGCTTTGTGGACAGGGCTTACCAGTCATAGCCTTGAGATGTGAAACAATACAACGAATTAATGAATAAGACTTTTTTGACGATTGCAGTTTTGGCGCTGTTGACACTGTTCACCTCGGCTTATTATTCGGCACCCGCCGATAGCCGAATCGGTTTCAAGGCTCCATCATTGGTTTTGGGCAACAACAACGGCCTGTCTCCTCTGCAGCAGCACGCTGGCGAGAATATCCTGCTCACTTTCTGGGCTTCGTCGGATGCTGATTCACGTCTTGATAATATGCGTTATGACAGGATGTCCCGGGCTGAGGGTATGGCTTTTACCCACATCTCGGTGAATATGGACCGCAGTGAGAACGTGTTTGACTGTGTCGTTGCCATCGATGACCTGAACCGTTCGTCACAGTTCAATGCTGCCGTGGCTGCACAGGACGAGATTATCAAGCGTTGGCGCTTGGACGATGGCTACCACTCATTCCTGATTGATGCTCAGGGCAAAATTGTTGCTGTTGACCCTGATGCCAAGTCGTTGGCAGCCATCAAGTAAGCATCGTCAATTTTTTTTAGGATTTAAGTTCGGGACTCTCGGTTTGTGAGGGTCTCGATTCTTTTTTGGAACGTTTCAGTACCGGCTCGACAGCCCAGGTGAAGATTTTGACCTTGCTCATGCCATACAGGGTAATCAGTATCACCAGGGTATAGAGGATGACAAAGGGGAATGTGACGGGCAGGTCATAGCGCTTGATGACGGGCTGCAGCACCATGCCAATGATGAAATAATGGTACATGTAATGGAACATACTGGTCTTGCCGTAGTAGCGCAGCACAGGGTGGTCCTTGACGAAATGGAAAAGCAGTACCAACATGCTGGTAGAGCAGCTCAGCACCAGTATCTTCTCGGGGATATCCTCAACACGATAGTGGTCAGCCCCGTTCATGAAGCCGCCGCAATGGGGAAACAGCCAGAACAACAGCGGTAGCGTCACGAGAGCAACAATAGCATGCAGGGTAATGTTGTTCCACCAGCGGGCGGGCAATGCTCCCTGACGGAAATAATAGCCGAGCAGGAAGAAAAAGAAGAAGTTGGCGGACCGTTGTAGTGCAAACGGGTTGCCCAAATAGGAGAGACCAATCAGGATGCTCAAGGCTAGTGCAATGCCCAGATAGAGTGCAGGTCGCCGCAACAATGGCTTGGGGGTATAGTAGAGTGTTACTCTCCAATAAATGAGGCTCAGCAGATACCATAGCACGCCAAACGGGAAAATCTTCATGGCTGCCATGAAACTGGCACCGCACAACTCTATGCGCAGGCTGCAGAGGAAGTGGAAGATAATCAGCGTGAAGAAGAGATTGAACGCCCCGCGCCACAAATCGCGCGGCGACTGCTGGGACGAGTTCTTGCTCAAGTAACCCGAGATAAAGATGAATAACGGCATATGGAAGGAATAGAGGAATCCCATCACGGCATGGTTGACCACGTTTTGGTTGTCAAACGTGGTGATGACGTGTCCCATGATGACCAGGATGATCAAGAGGCCTTTGATTGAGTCTATGCGGTTGTCTCTAGCCATATATCGTTAAGAAAGAATCATTTGCATAATGGCAACGTCACTATAGACGCCTCCTCGTTTTACCCATGCCTGCAGCACTCCGGCGTGACGGTATCCGAAGCTCTCGAACAGATTGAGGCATACCTTGTTGTCCAGCGCGATATAGACGTACAGCTGCCGCAGCCCGATGTGGTCGCGTGCGTAGGCCGTCAACCGTTCCAGCGCTTGTCGTCCCAGCCCCTTGCCGCGGTACTCGTTGGCAATGAACAGTCCCAGTTCGGCACGGTTGTTGAAGGGGTCAAAGTTGAGGAAATCGATGGTGCCGATGGGCGTTCCGTCATTGGCCAGTGTGATGATGAGGCGCAGTTGCCGTTGTGAGTAAATATCGCCCGTGTTGGTCTCGAGGTACTGCCACAACGCTTCGCGGGAATAGGGGGCAACGGTGTCGCTCACTACCCATAACGCAGTGTCGTTCTCCCACTTGTAGAGAATGTCCAGGTCGGTGGGCTCTAGTGCCCTCAGGGCTATAGTGTCGTTGCTTAATAACTGATTCATGCCATTTTGGGTGAGATGATGATGCCGTGACGGTCGGCAAAGATGTGGAACGCAAGCCTCTTGCTGTCGCTGTGGGCCTTAATGAAGTCCACCAGTTGGCTGTAGGTGCGGCAACCGTCATCGATGAGCACGTTGTAGCGGCCGGTGGCGGGAATATCGGTGAGGAAATCGCTGATAGAAGTGCGCTGTGATACGTTGCCAGGGTCGTCACTGATGATGACCCATGGCCATTGCTCGGTTGTGCCCTTGGTCTTGACGGGCATCAACCGCTTGAACAGCCTGCGTGCCATGGCCATGCCTGCACGCACGATGACACCGAGTTTGACGACGGGATAGAAGATGACGTTGAAGCGCGGGAAATGCTTACGGTAGAAAATAAGCATGGCATCGTAGAATATGCGCACATAGCGCATCGAGTCCTTGTGGGTGCTCTCGCCCTTGTAGTGAATCATGGGGGTGGGCAGCATCCAGTTCTGGTACCCGGCCTTGACGATGCGGTAGCTCAAGTCGATGTCCTCGCCGTACATGAAGAAATCCCCGTCAAAACCTCCCAACTGCTGCAGCACACTGGTGCGGCACAGCATATAGGCGCCCGACAGGATGTCGATACATTGCGGCTTTTCGTCGCTCAGGTAGCGCAGGTGGTACTTGGCAAACCAGGGCGACCGCGGGAACAGCTTCGAGAGCCCGAAAATCTTGCAGAAGGACACCCAGGGGGTAGGGAAGGAACGCTTGCTCTCGGGCAGGAACACGCCGTTGGCATCCATCATCCGGGCACCGATGGCGCCGCATTTGGGGTGTGACTCCATCCACTGGATGCCTTCCTGCAGACAGCGGGGAGTGATGATGGTGTCGGGGTTGAGAATGAGGGTAAACTCGCCTTGGGCCTGCATGATGGCCTGATTGTTGGCGCGTGCAAAGCCCACGTTCTCCTGGTTCTCGATGTAGGTGACATGGGGATGGCGGTCCCTCGAGAATGCGATGCTGTCGTCGCCCGACAGGTTATCGACAACGATGACCTCGCCGGTCATGCCCTGCATGGCCTGCTCCACGGCGCGCAGCGTCTGCTCCAGCAGATACTTCACGCGGTAGTTGACGATAACAACGGTCAGTTCCATTTCTTATAATTTAACGTGAGGGTTACTCATTTTTGTATCCGTAACTCAAAGCTGCACCAAGCGCAGTGCAATAAGGGGCATACTTGGGGATGTGGAAATGCACGTTATAGAGCCTCTCCATCATGGGGAAGATATATTTGCACGAGGTCAGCTCGGTGAGCTTGCCGATGAGCACAAAGTCCTTGAAGCCGCCATTGAGCTGGGACATCACCGCCGCCGACCCGATGGTCTCGAGAACCATGTGGACGATTCCGGCTGCGATGTCGTTGGCCGATGGCTTGCTCTGACCCGCCTTGGCAAACAGCGAGGCCGTCACTTCGGCAAAAAAGCTGCCGAAATCCTCTTTGCAGATGTCCTTCATTCTCAGGTTGATGTTGTCGATGTCACCGCCCTCTGAAAGCTGATTCACCTCACCGATGTCGCTGGTGTGAAGCAGGAGCTGCGACAGCCCCTTCAGCGTGCCGCCGCCCATGCCGATGCCGCCGATGTGGCTAATCTCGTCACCATCGACACGCACCATCGATGTGCCAGTGCCCATCGACACGACAATGATGTGGTCCAGCCCGCTGTCGAACCGCGCTCCCAGACCATTGGCCTTGAACTCGTCCACATAGGTGGTGGGGCAATCATGGATAGGCTCGATCAGGTTCCTGGCCCCAACACCGGTCAGCATGATGTGTTCGATGCTGTCCAGGGTGGTGTCGTTCTCGTGCAGGTATTTGTCCAGGACTCCAAAGATAGAAGAGACGGCATCGTTACACGAGATGGACATGGGTGTCATGATGCGCTTCCCGTTCTCGATACCGAGTATCTTGGTAGAACTGATGCCGGCGTCTATGCCGATGATTATACTCATTGTCGTTTTTTGTCTGATGGATGGTCTTGCTGTTAATTGTAGCTCGGGTCGCTAGGCAGGTTGAGCCACAGACGGTAACGGTCGCCAAAGCGTGCTACCGCATTGCGCCACTGGTTGTCGTCGCCCTCTCCCATGAGCAGGTCGCGCCCGCAGTTGTCGAGCACAGCCCAGTCATGGCGCTGGAGTTCGCTGGCAATCTGGCCCTTCTCCCAGCCGCTGTACCCCACGATGAACTTGATGCGTCCTTCGACAGGTGCCCCCAGTTCCACATAACGCTTGATGGCGTCAAAATCGCCGCCGAACCACACGCCGTCGCCCACTTCGATGGCCTCGGGGACGACTTCGGGTCCTAGCGTGTGCATGTAGAACATCATCTGAGTGCCCACGGGGCCGCCCAGGAACAAGGGGATTTCCTCGACCGATTCGATTTCGGGCATGATGTCGCGCAGGTTGTAGCCGGTGTAGTGGTTGACCACCACGCCCATGGCGCCCTCGCCTTCATCGGGGTCCACGATGAGTACCAGCGACCGCTTGAAGAAGAAGTCGCCAACGGTGGGTTTGGCAACCAGCAACGACCCGCGTCGCGGCAGCGGCTGCTCGTCGTTGAGATGGTATATGTCGTGGTCCCAGTCGTTCATCGTTGCAAATGTACAATAAAATCGGCATATCTGTCATCCAATTGAGGCAAAATATGCGTTTTTCGGGCTTTTCTCGCCATTCTCGGCAATCGCTGTTATATTTCTCGTGTGATATTTGCTGCCGACTCAATAAATCACGGGTTTTCACGTTATAAGTATAAACACAATAAGAGATAGCAATGAAAGTGATGAAATTTGGCGGGACTTCGGTCGGTAGCATCGATAGCCTGCTTAATCTTAGGAATATAGTCAATGCCGAGGCCAAGCCCGTGGTTGTGGTCGTTTCGGCAATGGGTGGATTCACCAACCAGCTGCTGGCTATGTGCGAGCAGGCTCAGCAACGCGATATTTCATGCCTGGATACCCTTGAGGCAGCACGCAAGCGTCACCACGATGCCATCGACGCCGTGGTGGTCGAGGCGATGCGCGACGAGGTCCACGCGACCATCGACCGCTTTATCGACGAGAGTCTCAAGCCCTATTATCTGGCCCTTGCGACCAATCCCCACATGCCTGTTGATGAGATTGAGCGTGTGTGTGACGCTATCGTCGCCCACGGCGAGATTCTGTCATCGGCGATTGTGACGGGCATGTTCGAGGACGGTGTGCCGCACCTGTCGCTCAACTACATGCGCACGGTGCCCGATTCCGCAGGTCGTGTCCTTGACTGGGAGGAGACCGGACGGCTTGTCAAGGAGGATTTCGCATCGATGGACGGTGGCGTGCATGTGGCACAGGGCTTTATCTCGCGCGACAAGAACTCCGGAGCCGTGACCAACCTGGGTCGTGGCGGCAGTGACTACACGGCCGCTATCCTCGCCACGCTGCTCGATGCCGAGGCCTTGGAAATCTGGACCGACGTGGATGGCTTCATGACCGCCGACCCACGCACCCATCCCGATGCTACCGTCATTCCACAGATGACCTATGCCCAGGCCCAGGAGATGTGTGACGCGGGAGCCAAGGTCATCTACCCGCCCACCATTGCCCCCGTGGCGATGAAGCACATCCCCGTGTGGGTGAAGAACACCTTCAATCCCACGGCGCCGGGCACTGTCATTATCGACGAATAATTCTTAACCATCTGATACCATCAGCAACGAAAAATGTTGTATTACAGTACTTCTAACCACCAGTATACTGTTTCGCTCATGCAGGCGGTAACCAAGGGGCTGGCACCCGACGGGGGCTTGTTCATGCCCGAGAGTCTGCCGCGCTTGCCTCAGGCTTTCCTGCGCAACATGAGTGCCATGACGTTGCAGGAGATGGCCTATGCTATCGCCTCGTTTGCCCTCAAAGGGGATGTTCCTGCCGATGTGTTGCATGATATCGTCTTTGACTCGCTGTTTTTTGATATCCCCCTGGTTACAACTGCCGGTGGAAACCATGTGCTTGAGCTCTTTCACGGCCCCACGATGGCGTTTAAGGATGTGGGGACACGCTTCATGGCCCGTTTGCTCAACTACTATCGCTCGCAGCATCCCGAGTGGACCACGCTCAATGTCCTGGTGCCCACCAGTGGCGACACGGGCAGCGCGGTGGCCAACAGTTTCTGGCGCATGCCCGGCGTGAACGTCTATGTCCTCTATCCGCGTGGTGCCGTCAACAAGATACAGAAGGCGCAATTTGCCTCCTTGGGCGGTAATGTGATGGCCATCGAGGTCAACGGCTCGTTTGATGACTGCAAGTCACTGGTCGAGCAGGCCTTCATGGACGCTGAACTCAACGAGGCCATGCGTCTCACCAGCGCCATGTCCATCAACTATGCCCGTATCATCCCCCAGATGGTGTACTACTTCTGGGCGTATGCCCAACTGGTGAAGCAGCAGGTAGATGTGAGCAATCTGGTGTTTGCTGTGCCATGTTCCAATCTGGGCAATCTGACTAGCGGACTGATGGCTCAGGCGATGGGTTTGCCCGTCAAGCGCTTCGTCAGTGTCGAGAACCAGAACAATATCTTCTTCAACTACGTCAGGACGGGAGTGTTCACGCCCAAGCCCACGCAGTACAGCATTGCACCGGCTCTGGATGCCGGATGCCCCAACAACTTCGAGCGCATCGTCGATTTGCTGGGTTCCCATGAGAACATCTGCCGCCACATTCATGCCTACAGTTACAATGACAACCAGATTATAGACACCATTCTGCACACCTATGATGACGAGGGGTATCTGTTGGATCCTCACAGTGCAGTCGCCTATCGGGCGATGGCCGAGGACTTGCAACCCGGCGAGACTGGTGTGGCTCTCGCGACAGCCCATCCTGCCAAACTCAAGGACATGATGGAACGCATCATCGAGGAACCTGTCGTCCTGCCGGCACAGCTGTCTCGGTTCTTGAACGGCGACTTGCATGTCAAGAAGATGAACAACGGTTTTACCGCGTTCAAGCAGTTGCTGCTGTCTAAAGCATGACGCTTGATTGTCTTTTTTCCCGTTTTTAGCGCATTTTTTATCAATTGGATATAGAATATCTGCTAATTTCTGTATATTTGCAGAAATTATTGATATTCTAATTGTTTATTGTTGTGCCCGACACAAATCCCAGGGTATTGAGCTTTATGAAGAAATTTTCAATGATTAGTTTGTTTTTGCTGCTGCTGGCAGTGGTGTCAGTGAGCTGCGCCGATCCCACACTCAATGATTATGTGAATGAGTTCAAGAACAGGCTGCCCGAGGACATGGGCAGCGGTCTTGTGATGACCGATGTGAGCATTGTCGATGACTTCGTTCAGATTGAATGCACGTCGGATGAGAGCGAACTCAAACTGGACAACCCGCTGATTAAGTCGATTTTGCCTAGTGTGGCTGAACCGATTAAGGCCTCATTCCTGGATACCGCTGACATGAAGGACTTCATGCAGGCTTGCTCTGACGAGGGTAAGGGTTTCCGCATGATAATGAAAGGCGCTCAGTCGGGTGAGTCGATGGTCATGTTCGAGGTTACACCCGATGAAGTGAAAGCCAAATTCCCGCCCAGGACAAAAGAGTAGTTACAAAACAACCTATCAGGCCTCCGATTCGCGTCACAGTGAGTCGGAGGCTTTTTTTGTGCTGTAGTGATTACGTTAGAGGAGGAAGAAGAGCGAGACGCCGATGACCGAGATGAAGGCACCCAGCAGACTCTTGGCGGTGATGGGTTGCTTGAAAAGCCACCAGGCGGGCAGGATAATGATAATGGGCGTCAATGCCATCAGGGTGCTGGCGATGCCGGCAGCGGTATATTGCACGGCGAGCAGCGATGCGCCCACGCCGACAAAGGGCCCGAATATCGTTGTCGCTATGGCGGCTGCCACGCCCTTGCGGTCCCGCACTCCCTTGCCCAGAGGTGCGAAGCCCTCCCGCACTGCCATAAGAAAGGCGAAGCCGAGAGTTCCCGCTACACAGCGAAAGAAGTTGGCGTGGAACGGCAGCAGCCATCCCGCCATGTCGGCCGTGAGCGAGGCCTCATAGTGGTTCATGCCGATTTTGCTCAGCACCAAGCCAACACCCTGGCACACGGCGGCTCCGATGGCAAACAGCACGCCAGCCAGCGGCAATTTGAGTGTCAGTTTGTGTCCGTCGCCGCGTCCCATCACGCTGATGGCGATACCCGCCAGCGTGACCGCCATCGCCAGCATTGCCTGCGGACGTATCTGCTGGCCCAGCGTCAGCCATGCCGTGATAGCAGCGGCAATGGGTGCCATCGTCATGAACAACTGGCCGAACTTGGAACCGATGATGATGTAGCACTGGAACAGGCAGAAGTCGCCGATGACATAGCCCACGATGCCCGACAGTATCATCCACATGTAGGCTTCGGTGCTCGCGTGGGCGGGCAGGGGAGAACCGCCTGTCACCCAGAAGAGGATGCCCGAGAAAACCAGCGTGATGACCATGCGCATGAGGTTCAGCGTGAGGTTGCCCATGCGCTTGCTGCCGAACTCGCTCAACAGCGCTGTTGCTGTCCACGAGAACGCCACTCCTATTGAAATCAGTTCACCGACGTATTGCATGGCTGCAAAATTAGTCAATAGTTGATAGATAATTGCCGATAGCGGACGTTTTTTTGCCTAAATCTTTCTTAGTGACGGTTTTACCGTTTTTTACGGTAGTCTCAAGCCAAAAGCAAAAAACTGAATACAGTCGTTCAAAAACTGTTAATGGCAGATGAAAAATTAAAACTTTTAGCTATATTTGCAGTTTGATAAGTGTCGTAATGCCTGCTGATTCGTTTCAACAGGCTGAATGATAATTGATTAAAGTAAATAACTATACCAAGATATGAGCGAAAAGACTACTGGAAAGAAAAACAAGCGTCGCAGCATTGTCCGCAAGATGTGGACAGCGTTTGCCATCTTTGTGGCACTCGTGACGCTGTTGTTTGTGTTGATTTACAATGGAGTGATTGGCTATATGCCCCCCATCGACCAGCTGAAGAATCCCACCGACAAGTTTGCATCGACCATTTACAGTGCCGACGGTGTGGAAATGGGCCGCTATTACCGCAGCCGCAGCAACCGCATCTATGTGGACTTTGACGAGATGTCGCCGCACTTGACCGATGCCTTGATTGCCACCGAGGACTCCCGTTTTGACGAGCATTCGGGCATCGATGTCAAAGCTATCGGCCGCGCTGTCATCAAGCGCATCCTCATGGGCCAGAAGAGTGCCGGTGGTGGCAGTACCATCACCCAGCAGCTTGCCAAGCAGCTGTATTCGCCCGAGAGCCACAACATCTTTGAGCGCGCCTTGAAAAAGCCGGTCGAGTGGGTCATTGCAGTGAAACTCGAGCGCTACTATACCAAGGACGAGATCATCAAAATGTACTTCAACCAGTTTGACTTCCTCAACAACGCTGTCGGCATCAAGATGGCATCCGAGGTCTATTTTGACAAGGATCCTAAGGACTTGAACATCCAGGAAGCGGCAACGCTGGTGGGCATGTGCAAGAATCCGTCTTATTATAACCCTGTGCGCTATGGCGAGCGTACCCGTCAACGACGCAATGTGGTGTTTGAGCAGATGGTCAAGGCTGGCTATCTGAGCGAAACCGAGTGTGAGCAACTCAAGGCCCTGCCCCTGGTTATCAAGTTCAAGAAACTGGACCACAACGACGGACCGGCTCCCTACTTCCGCGAGGAGTTGCGCCGTGTGATGAGCGCCAAGAAGCCCAAACGCAGCGATTACCCGTCATGGAACCAGCAGGCGTTTGTCGACGACTCGGTAGCATGGGAGGTGAATCCGCTCTACGGCTGGTGCAACAAGAACACCAAGCCCGACGGTTCACATTATGATATCTACACCGATGGTTTGAAGATTTATACCACCATCGATTCCCGCATGCAGGAATATGCCGAGAAGGCAGTTCACAAGCACATGAGCAAGACGCTGCAGCCTGCCTTCCTGCGTGAGCGTGGTGGCACCAAGAATCCTTACACCAACAACAAGAATGAGCTCTCCAGCGCTGGTAAGCAGGCACTTATCAATGCTGCTATTCGCCACAGCGAGCGCTACCGTGTGCTCAAGAGCCAGGGCAAGAGTGATGCTGAAATCATGGACAACTTCAAGAAGCCGACCCAGATGCATCTGTTTAACTATGAGGGCGGCTTTGATGCTCAGATGACGCCGCTCGACTCGTTGCTCTATACCAAGTCGTTCCTGCGTTGCGCCATGATGTCGATGGATCCTGTAACGGGCTTTGTCAAGGCCTATGTGGGTGGTCCCAACTTCCGCTTCTTCAAGTATGACATGGTTTCGACCGGTCGTCGCCAAATCGGTTCGACCGTGAAACCGTTTGTCTATTCCCAGGCGATTGAGTTTGGTGGCTTGACGCCTTGCTCAACGCGTCCTGGCGGTGCCCCCAACATCATCTGGCACAACGAGGTGTATAATCCTGCCAATGAGGGTAGCGGCGGTGGTATGACGCTGAAACAGGCGTTGACCTACTCCAAGAACTGGATTTCGGCCGGCTTCATGCGCGGTACGCGCGAGAACTGGATTGAGCGCAACGGCTACTATACCATGGCGCCCGACGAGTTGGCGAAGTGGATGCACAGCTTCGGTATCACGAGCTACCTTGACCCCGTGCCCGCATTGAGCTTGGGCGCCTGTGAGGTATCGCTGCGTGAGATGGTGGCAGCCTATTCGGCATTTGCCAACGGTGGTATGCGCGTTGAACCCGTGTATGTGTCACGCATTACCGACAACCGCGGTAACGTGCTCGCCGAGTTCACGGGCAACCAGACCGAGATTATGAGCGAGGACACCTACCTGAAGATGCTCTCGATGCTCTTGAATGTTGTCAACGAGGGTACTGGTGCGCGTCTGCGCTATGCCTATGGCATCAATGCTGAAATGGGTGGCAAGACCGGTACGACTAACTTCCACAGCGACGGTTGGTTCATGGGCTTCACGCCCGAACTCGTGACCGGCGTGTGGGTAGGCGGCGAGGAGCGCTACATCCACTTCAACAGCATGGCGATGGGTCAGGGTGCCGAGGCGGCGCTTCCCATCCTGGGCTACTTCATGAAGTGGATATATGACGACAAGAACCTTCCCTACAAGCAGAGCACCAAGTTTGACTTCCCCAAAGGATTCAATCCCTGTGGTGACGAACTGGGCGGCTACTACGGCGCTGGCGGCGGAAGCTGGTCCGGCGGTGGCGGTGGCGGCGGCGACGCTGGCGGCGACGGCGGTGGTGGCGGCGACGATGCTGCAACCGAAGGACTGTTTGATTAGTTAATAGTTAATAGAGAATAGTTAATAGTTGTTTTATGGCAGACAGTTTGACTTTTGATAAGAGCAAGGATTTTGCTATAAGGATAGTCAATCTCTGTAAATACCTGCGTACTGACAAACGCGAGTATATCTTGTCTAAACAACTCTTACGCTCTGGAACCTCGATAGGTGCCAACATCTCTGAAGCGTTATATGGCGTCAGCCGTAAAGACTTTCTTGCTAAAGCGTTCATCTCGTTAAAAGAATGTGCTGAAACTAAATATTGGCTAGAATTACTGTTCAAGACTGATTATTTATCAGAAAGTGAGTTTAATAGCATCGATAGAGACTGTACCGAACTACTTAAACTTTTGACCAAAATAGTTAAGACTACAAGGCAAAATGATTCTGATGAATAAACAAGATAAGAAAAGGGACTTTAACAAATCTGTTAGAGTCCCTTTCTTTATTTTTAATAGCAACTATTAACTATTCTCTATTAACTATTAACTTGAATAAAATTCCTTTTTGGCAGCGGCTAGGGTGTTTTTCATCAGGGAGCAGATGGTCATGGGGCCAACGCCGCCGGGGACGGGGGTGATGTACTCACACTTGGGAGCCACCTCGTCAAATTTCACGTCGCCATTCAGGCGGTAGCCGGTCTTGCTGTTGGGGTCGGCAACGCGGGTGGTGCCCACGTCGATGACAACGGCGCCTTCTTTCACCATGTCGGCGGTGACGAAGTCGGGACGGCCGATGGCGGCGATGATGATGTCGGCCTGGCGGCACTCCTCCTTCAAGGTTGCCGAGTGGCTGTGGCACACGGTCACCGTCGAGTCGCCGTGATTCTTCTGGAGCATGAGCTGAGCCATGGGCTTGCCCACGATGTTGCTACGGCCCAGCACCACGCACTTTTTGCCCGAGGTGGGGATGTTGTAGCGCTGCAGCAGCGTGACGATGCCCAGAGGGGTGGCTGAAATGAAGCTCGGCAGACCCAGCGTCATGCGGCCGGCGTTCATCGGGTGGATGCCGTCAACATCCTTGCGGTAATCGATGGCATTGATAACCTTTTGCTCGTTGATGTGCTTGGGCAAGGGCAGTTGCACGATAAAGCCGTCAACGTCGGGGTCTTCGTTCAGTTGCTTGATGCAAGCCAGCAGATCCTCCTCGGTGGCGTCGGCCTCCATACGGATGAGCGACGACTTGAAACCGCATTTCTCGCAAGCGATGACCTTGTTCTTCACATAGGATTCAGAACCACCGTCATGACCCACCAGCACAGCGGCCAGGTGCGGGCGCTTCTGTCCTGCAGCAATCATCTGGTCCACCTCTGCCTTGATCTCTTCCTTGATGGTAGCGGCAGTTGTTTTTCCGTCTATCAGTTTCATGCTTCTTTGTATATTTTTTTGATTGTTATGTTCTTGTTCTTGAAATCGGCCACAAAATTACTGCAAAAAAATCATATATGGAGCACATTAAAGAAACTTTTCCATAATAACCCCTGTTTTATGAGTGTTTTAGCAAGACACATGATGAGTGAATTTCTTGCTGAAACCGACGATTAACTGACAAAAAGTCGACTTGCAAGGATGTATTTGATACTACCGATAACGGTTAATAACGCGACTAAATGGTATTGAATTGTTGTGAAATGATATAAATGTACTATATTTGCAAAGTAAACTAACTTTAAATGATTCACTAATGAAGAAAAAAGAATCGTCTATGAAAAATTTCTTAACTCTTCTCTTTGTTTTGGCATTGGGGGTAATCGGTTATTATGGTTATGAATACTTTGTGGATGGTGAA